>CAVCBH010000065.1:0-10986 GCA_963600375.1 bacterium
GTGTAAAAAAGCTGAAAGTCGTTTACTCCGAAGAAAAGCCCACACGTCCAATCGAGGATATGTCCATAAGCTGTCGAACAAATTGCATCTGTCCTCCGGGAGCAAAACATAAATGTACCGAACGACGAGATATTCCGGGCAGCGTAGCCTTTGTACCATCTGTGGCAGGGCTTATTATCGCAGGGGAAGTTGTGAAGGATATTGCTGGAAAATAGGATTTTAGTAGAGATTTTTTAAAACAAGCTCTGGAGTTTTTTTAAACATAGTTCAGACAGGGTAAATTATTTAAACATTTATTTAGCTATAAAAAACACAAAGAAACCAAAGGTATAGTTTTTTAATATTATAGGATTATATTTTGGGTTTCTTTGTGTTTTATTTTTATAATAAAAAGTATTTTATTTTCAATAGAGAAGTGTTAATATAAGAATATAGAAATTAATAGAAAAAATGGAAAGGATGTGTGGTATGCCAATTCTTAAAAAGAGTAGATATACAATTAAAGATATTTATGCCTTACCAGAGGGGGAACGAGCCGAACTTATAAATGGTCGTATATATGCAATGGCACCGCCGAACAGGCTTCACCAGAAGTTGGTTATGGAGTTGTCCCATATAATTAAAAGCTATATTGAGAAAAATAATGGGAAATGTGAAGTATATCCATCACCATTTGCAGTTTTCTTAAATAAAGATGAAAAAACATATGTAGAACCAGATATTAGCGTTATTCGCGATAAAGACAAACTCAATGATAGAGGATGTGCAGGTGCTCCGGATTTTGTAATTGAAGTTGTTTCAAAGTCTAGTAGGAAAATGGATTATACAACAAAGAATGCATTATATTCTGATGCTGGTGTAAGAGAATATTGGATTGTTGATCCTGCAAAAGAGCGAACAACGATTTATTATTATGAACAGGATGAAGCACCGATGATAAACTTATTTACTCAGACGATTCAGAGTGGGATTTATGAAGGTCTGGAGATTAATATATCGGAATTGCTAAAGTAGATAGCAGTCTGTAACAACAAGTAGAATGTAGAGATTAGGAAAATCCAAAATGTAACGGGTAAAAGAAAGTTTCAAAATTAAACAACCTTTACATTCCAATATCGTGGAATGTAAATTAAGGCACAGGAAAAAAGCGCAACAAGGACTATGAGAATTAATAGAAACATTATGGATAATCATGCTATGAGAGGCGGTGTTTTCTATGGGAATTTATTTAAATCCAGGTAAAGGAAAGTTCCAGGAAGCAGTAAATTCGAAAATATATGTTGATAAAGCAGGAATTAACTAATTTAATGAAATCCCGTTTGGTTGACATCAGACGGGATTTTATTAGGTTCATAGTCGGTTTAAAATGAAAAAAATATAAGAGAAAAAAGAAATTAGGAGCAAGGTCGACAGAAATGGGGAGAAATAGGAGAGAATGAGAAATGAAAATTAATAGTATATATTGGAATGTAAAGGTTTCTATCAATGATGTTGAGCAACACAATGCGCTGAATTAATAGAAACACATTGGAATACATTTGCACAAACTCCCCACATAGGTTAAAATAGGAAAGAATATTACAGCAATTATAAAACAAGAATTATTAAATTTTAAGATTGAGACAAAAAAATGAAAAAATGTAGAATCACAGTCATGCGTAAAGCATGCTATAAAGATTTAATGGAAAAATATGAGAAGCCTATGGAACATGCTTGTGATATAGAAGAAGGACAAGTTTTTATTGCCAATGGCTGGCGTAAACCAGATGGAATGTGCGACAGTGCCTGGGAGAGTATGTCTCCATTTGTTATGACATTAGCATATGGGGGTAAAGACATTTACAGTGGCTGGATGAAGAATGAAAAGTCTGCAATGATATCCTGCAATGATGGATTCCGCCCAGTGAGTTTTCTCATTGAAGCGTTGGAAGAGGAAGCACATTAGTGTGCTGTTTCATTGATAAAAGGTTGCATATTAATTGTGAATTAAATTATCTATTATAAATGAGTAAGTACCAAAAAGTGCATAAAATCTATAATCGATTGTGTACATCACATATATCGTAAGATCTGTTAATACGATTGATGTCTGTATGTAACAAAAACAGAGAGCAATATTACAAATGAGATTTTAGAAAAGTATTATTCATTGATGTCTGTATGTAACAAAAACAGAGAGCAACAGCGTGCTTGTACAATTTTTTTATTTACTCATTTATAGTTATGTATTAATAAAAACATCAAATTTATATAAGAAAGAAGAAATAAAATGCAAAAAAGTTACACAGTAATAGAAATTTATGAAGCAGATTTTGGTTGTGAAGAGCGGCCGGAAGGACAGGAAACAATGGTTGGTATCCATTTGAAAGCGGAAGATGGGGAAGAAATTCACAGACAGGAAGCGGATGCCGAACTATATGCCAAGGACATCAATGAAGGCGATAAAGTTATTTTTATTGAAGGAAGAATTGAAAAGCAATGTTGATTTATTTGATAATCATGAATATAATAGCATTTATTATATATGGAATAGATAAATGGAAGGCACAGAAAAAACGATGGAGGATTTCGGAGAAAATGTTACTTTTTCTTGCAATAATCGGTGGAAGTGTGGGTGCTTTAGCAGGAATGTATACATTTCATCATAAAACATTGCATAAAAAGTTTACGATTGGAGTGCCGCTTATTTTGGTGATACAGGGAATGCTTTTTTATCTGTATTATGGAAAGTTTTTATAAGATGGGGCAGGAAAATGATTACAGAGTATAAATTAGAGGATGCAGGCCGGGAAATGCTGGTTACAGTAAAGCGTTCCTCCAGAAAGACACTTGGCCTTGAAGTTCGGGAAAATGGAGAAATATTTGCAAGGATTCCAGCACAATTGTCGGACAGAAGTTTAAAATCTTTTATTGAAAAGGAAAGAGACTGGATTATTAAAAAAAGTGAGCTGGTAAAATGGGAGCGAGAACATAGACAGACAACCAATGCAACGCCTGTTCAGGAGCTGACCTCAGAGGAAATTGAGAATATTTCACAGAAAATTGTGGATAGAGTTCGATTTTATCAAAAGCAAATGGGTGTAACAGTAGGTCGTGTTACTATTCGTAATCAGAAAACCAGATGGGGAAGCTGCAGTGCAAAGGGAAATTTGAATTTTAATTATCAGATTTATTATCTCCCCGATGAATTATTAGATTATGTGGTTGTCCATGAACTGGCGCACAGACGGCATATGAATCATTCAGATGAATTTTGGAGAGAAGTGGAGAAATATTTTCCAATGTACCGCCAGTGTAGAAAAAGATTAAAAGAGATACGATTGATTAATTGAGGGATGAAATGTTTGATATTGGTGACAGAATAATCGGATTGGAATTACCAGATACTTTTTATAAATTGGCTGAATTATTAGAGCAGGATCAGTTTGAGCTACTCTTATCAAAAAATGGAATAAAAGATACACATAGAAAGCAGGATATTTCCCTTGTGTATTTAATGAATGATGCAGTGGAAAGTTTTCTTGTCTTTCATAATGCCACAATAACTGGACAATACCAAAAGGAATATGAGGGCGAGATACTGGCTGTTCTCGATAAAAAAGAAGAAGAGTATGTCCTGGTCGTGCATCAGGGTGATAGCGTAATTACGCTGTTTTTTGAAGAATTATTGCAGCAAAATAATTTATATAATTACGGAGATGTCGGACATTTCTGGGTAAAAAAATACGAATATCTTCGTTTGTTAGAATACCGCTTGGCAATTCTTCGTGACAAATGCGATTATCTGGATGCAGATTGCAGCACATCAGAAGAGAGAAAACTGGCTTCATTAGTGGAATTTCCACCACTGAATTATTGCTGTTATCCGGCAGTACCAGAAAAATATATTGTTCCAAGGGAAAATCCGTGGCAGCCTTTGGACGAAGCAATTGATTTGATGATAGAAATAGCAAAAGAAGCAGAAGATAAATTATTTCCATATATTTTAACTTACTATAAGAAAAATCATTCTAAAATTATGTCCAAACTGATTGCCAGAATGCTTCACCGCAAAAAACATATAAAAATAGTCAGAATCCTTATGAAAAAACTCCAAAAAGCAGCATCCATCTATCCAGTACGTTCCTTCGGAAGAGAAAATGATACACAAATCCAAAAACACCTGGAAAAAGCAAAACAAAGAAAACAGGAATTAAAAAAGGAAGGAATAAAAGCAGATATCATCAGAGAAGAACCATTTGTGGAGGCAAAAGATTCTGTACAATATAAAATATATATAATGAAATGGAAACAACAAAGAGGGGACTGTATTACAGAGATAGAGGAGGTTACTATTTAATTTATTAAGTGATAGACACCCGAGAAGAGAAGCGATACCCTATATTTGTGACTTTAGTCGCGGCGGTTTGAATGCTCGCTTACACGCTCGTATCCAAACCTTGCTCCGAGGCCACAAATATAGGGTATAGGCTCTCTCCGAGGGCGTCTGTGCGTCTGTCTTAATGAATTAAATAGCAATTCACATTTATTTCACAGAATGTTCGTTGACACTCCTTTTATAAAAGTTTACAATAATCAAATAGACAATACTAGATGATTGTAAGAATTTTCAGAAGATTATTATTGTCTGTAATATGCAGAAAGGAAGTAACAGACAGTTATGAAAGAAGTAAAGACACCGAAGAAGCCGTTTGTTTTTTATTATATCATCGTGCTTCTCGTACTCATGCTAATCAACATGTTTGTTATGCCGACGATCAGAGAGGCGAGCATCAAGAAGGTTGACTATAATGAGTTTATGAATATGACATTAAATAAACAGATTAAGAAAGTAGAGATCAACGATTCACAGATTACATTTACAGACCAGAATGGAACTGTTTATAAGACATCTAAGATGGATAGTGACTGGGGACTAACGGAGAGATTGTATCGTTCAGGAGCTGAGTTTACGACACAGGTTCAGGAGCAGATGTCTCCGGTTTTATCATTCCTGTTATCCTGGATTATTCCGATTGTACTGTTCTCCGCATTAGGATATTATGCACAGAAGAAGATGATGAACAAGATGTCTGGTGGCGGTCCGAATATGATGTTTGGTATGGGTAAGAGTAATGCCAAGGTGTATGTACCATCTGAGGAAGGTATCCGCTTCAGTGATGTGGCAGGAGAAGATGAGGCGAAGGAGAATTTAGCTGAAATCGTAGATTATCTTCATCAGCCATCGAAGTATTCTGAGATTGGTGCGTCTATGCCAAAGGGTGTCCTGTTAGTGGGCCCTCCAGGAACTGGTAAGACGATGCTTGCGAAAGCTGTAGCAGGTGAGGCAAATGTACCATTCTTCTCTATCTCCGGTTCTGAATTTGTGGAGATGTTTGTTGGTATGGGAGCTTCTAAAGTAAGAGACTTATTTAAGCAGGCGAAGGAAAAGGCACCATGTATCGTATTTATTGACGAGATTGATGCCATCGGTAAGAAGAGAGATGGACATATCGGTGGTAATGACGAGCGAGAGCAAACTTTGAACCAGCTTCTTACAGAGATGGATGGTTTCGAAGGTAATAACGGTGTTATCATTTTAGCAGCGACAAACCGTCCGGAATCTCTTGACCCGGCATTAACCAGACCAGGACGATTTGACCGTCGCGTACCAGTAGAACTTCCAGATTTAGTCGGAAGAGAAGCTATTTTAAGAGTACACAGCAAGAAGACACGTCTCGCAGATAATGTAGATTTACATGCGATTGCACGTATGGCGGCAGGAGCTTCCGGAGCAGAACTTGCTAACATTATTAACGAGGGTGCTTTAAGAGCTGTAAGGAATGGCAGAAGAATTGTAGCACAGGCTGATCTTGAAGAGAGTGTAGAAGTGGTAATCGCAGGATATCAGAAGAAGAATGCGGTACTTTCACCAAAAGAGAAGATGACCGTTGCTTATCACGAAATCGGTCATGCCTTAGTCGCAGCCAAGCAGACAAACTCTGCACCGGTACAGAAGATTACGATTATTCCAAGAACTTCCGGGGCATTAGGATATACCATGCAGGTAGAGCAGCAGGATAAATATCTTATGACTAAAGAAGAATTACAGAATAAGATTGCGACACTCACAGGTGGACGCGCCGCAGAGGAAATCGTGACAGGAACGATAAGTACAGGAGCTTCTAACGATATCGAACAGGCAACCAAGCTTGCAAGAGCAATGATTACCCGTTACGGTATGACAGATGAATTTGACATGGTTGCAATGGAAACAGTCAATAATCAGTATCTTGGTGGAGATACCTCCCTTGCATGTTCCGCAGATACACAGAAAAAGATTGATGAGAAAGTCGTAGAAGTTGTAAAAGCACAGCATAAGAAGGCATTAGATATCTTAAATGAAAATAAAGATAAGCTTCATGAGCTGGCGAACTTCCTCTATGAGAAAGAAACAATTACCGGCGAAGAATTTATGCAGATTCTGGAATCCTAGAGCGTGTCTGTTTAGAACACGCTCTAAAGAAATCATAAAAAAGAGAAAACTATCAATAATTTATATTGTTTGAGAAAAGAACTGTTGAGTATACTTTTTCTCACAATTATGAGTTGTTTGATGGATTTCTCTTTTTTGTTTATAAGAGTATTTTTTAATTTTGAAAAAACGATAATGATTATCAATATTAAAAAATGCTTGCAAGAACACACCAGACAAGATATAATCTTAATAGTTACGATTACTTTTAAAAATATAAATACATATTGATAAAATGGAGGAATACTATGCGAAAAAAAGAACGAGCAGCGATTGTAATAGAGCGTTTAAAGAAAGAATATCCAGGAGCGGACTGTACATTAGATTATAATGAAGCATGGAAGCTTCTTGTCAGTGTGCGTCTCGCAGCACAGTGTACAGATGAAAGAGTAAATATTATAGTAAAAGATTTGTTTGCAAAGTATCCGGGTGTAAATGAACTGGCAGAAGCAGAACCGAAAGACATTGAGGCGATTGTCCGTCCATGCGGACTCGGCAAGAGTAAGGCAAGAGATATTAGCAAATGTATGCGAATGCTTCGAGATGAATTTGATTCAAAAGTGCCAGATAACTTTGACAATCTCTTAAAGCTTCCAGGAGTTGGAAGAAAAAGTGCGAATCTCATTATGGGGGATGTCTTTGGAAAACCTGCAATTGTAACAGATACACACTGCATTCGTCTATGCAATCGAATCGGTCTTGTCGATAGTGAGAAAAATCCGAAAAAGGTGGAGATGGCTTTGTGGAAAATTATACCGCCAGAGGAAGGAAGCGATTTTTGTCACCGTTTAGTGTACCATGGCAGAGAAGTTTGCACAGCCAGAACAACTCCTTATTGTGAAAAATGCTGTCTTGCTGACGTTTGTAAGTCTTATACTTCTTATATGAAAGAAAAAAATCAGTGAAAAGGAATTGTCGAAACTGAAATTTTGTAGTAGAATAATTTCAACCGAGCCAGTCTTTACAAAGATTTTTACAAAGAATCAGGCTATGGATTAAGGGTAAACTGAAACTTATCACATTGGAAAAAAAGGATGGACAAGATGAAAGAATTTAAACCAATCAAAGAAGGAAAAGTCCGCGAAGTATACGATAACGGGGACAGCTTAATTATCACTGCAACAGACAGAATTTCAGCATTTGATGTAATTTTGAAAAATGAAGTGAAAGACAAAGGTGCTATTTTAACACAGATGTCCAAGTTCTGGTTCAATCTTACAGAGAATACTGTACCAAACCATATGATTTCAACAGATGTGAAAGATATGCCGGAATTTTTCCAGAACGAAAAGTATGCCGGACGTAGCATGATGTGCAAGAAGCTTGAGATGTTCCCAATCGAATGTATCGTTCGTGGTTACATTACAGGAAGCGGCTGGGCAAGCTATCAGGAAAACGGAACCGTTTGTGGCATCAAGCTTCCAGAAGGATTACAGGAATCCGAGAAGTTGCCTGAACCAATTTACACTCCTTCCACAAAGGCTGATTTAGGAGACCATGACGAGAACGTATCCTATGATAAGACAGTAGAAATCCTTGAAAAGATTTATCCAGGAAAAGGTAATTACTACGCTAATATCTTAAAAGAGTATACTATTTCCCTCTACAGGAAATGTGCAGAATACGCATGGGAAAAAGGTATCATCATCGCAGATACCAAGTTTGAATTCGGTCTTGACGAACAGGGCAGAGTAGTAATCGGTGATGAGATGCTCACACCAGACAGCTCCCGTTTCTGGCCAAGAGAAGGATACGAAGCAGGTAAGGGACAGCCATCCTACGATAAACAGTTTGTAAGAGACTGGTTAAAACAGAATCCAGACAGCGATTATGATCTTCCAGAAGATGTAATTGAGAAAACAGTTGCTAAGTATAAAGAAGCATATGAGCAACTGACAGGAGAAGAATTTAAATAGGAATTTGCCACAGGCAAAATAGACGCACCCTCAAAGAGAATCCATCCTATATTTGTGACTCTATCACTGTGGGTTGAATGTTCGCTTAAACGCTCGCATTCAATCCTCGCTCCAAGGCCACAAATATAGGATGGATTCTCTTTTGGGGGAGCTGTTTTTTTGCTGGGAATGGAATTCCTATTTTATGTTGGAGTGATTTGGGGAATCGCCGGAAGAATATGTCTTTTTGAGGAGTTGAGCCATAAGAGACTAACATTTGCATTGTTGTTTTAATGTGCAAAAAATAATATTTTTTCATTGCTTTCTGTGTCAATCCTTTGAAATTTAGTTTCCCAGGTAGTCTCACTCTCCTGTCTTCCTCCACAAATTTTTCCATTAATTTGCTCGAGTATTCTGAAAATAAATCTCGCAAATCATCCAACATAACCAGCAATTTCAGTTTCAGTAACAAACAGCTTCCAAAGAGAGCTGATATCCTATATTTGTGGCCTTAGAGCGAGGATTGAATGTGAGCCGTTAAGCGAACATTCAACCCACAGTGATAGAGTTACAAATATAGGATATCGGCTCTTTTTGGAAGCGTCTGTTTGGCTCAACAAATCACTACTTAGATAGGGAGAAATGTGGTACACTATAAATATAACTATTTACAAAGAAAAGGAGGAATATAATGGGTATATATTTCAATCCGGGAAATGGAAGTTTTACACAGGATAAGAATAGTCAAATTTATGTGGATAAAACAGAACTTTTAAAATTTCTAAACAAAAAAATAGGGACGAATGGGAAATGTATCGCTGTTAGTCATGCCAGACGCTTTGGTAAGTCCCATGCTGCAGGAATGATCGATGCCTACTATAGCCGGGGTAGTGATTCCTCAAAATTATTTGAAAATACTAAGATTGCATCTGACCCAGATTATGAAAAATATAGAAATAAATATAATGTAATCCATTTAGATATTTCCTCCGTATGGGATTATCATAAAGAAGATTTAATAGAATCTATCGAAGAACGTGTTTGCGAGGATTTTCAAAAAATATATGGAGACTCATTAAACTATAAAAGAGATTTTTATTTGCTAATACAGGATATTTATTCAATTACAGAAATTCCATTTGTTATTATCATCGATGAATGGGATTGTGTTATTCGAAATAGTAACGACCAGGCTTTAGTGCATAAATATTTGCAGTTTCTGCATTCCTTGTTTAAATCGGAAGAATCGAAAAACTTTTTAGCACTTGGATATATCACAGGAATTTTACCAATTAAGAAGATAAAAGATGAATCTGCTTTAAATAATTTTCAGGAATATACAATGTTAGATTCCTATCCAATCACAGAATACTATGGCTTTACTGAAGAAGAAGTTAAAGATTTATGCAAAGAATATCATATGGATTTTGAGACAATAAAAGCGTGGTATAATGGATATTTGATTGATGGAGAGCATATGTATAATCCTAATTCTGTATCGCAGGCATTAGAGAGGCATAAAATAGACTCTTACTGGAGAAATACTTCTGCTTTTGATACAATTAATACCTTTATCACAATGAATTATGCTGGGTTAAAAGATGATGTTATGAAAATGTTAGCTGGTGGTAAAGTTCGCATAAATACAAATACATTTCAAAATGATTTTTCTATAATAAACTCAAAAGATGATGCATTAACTGCTTTAATACATTTGGGATATCTTGGATATGACGCAGATAGAAAGAAATCATTTATTCCAAATTATGAGGTGGCGACAGCATTTGAATTAGCGTTGCAGACAGGTTCATGGAAAAAAATTGCAGAATCGATTTCCAAGTGTGACGAACTGTTAGACGAAACAATTGATGGTAACGCCAAGAGAGTAGCCGAACTTATTGAACTCGCCCATGAAACGTACACGTCCATATTAAAATACAATGATGAGAACTCATTAAGCTGTGTCCTTACGATGGCATACTTTACTGCACCTGCTTATTATAATGTAATTAGAGAGATGCCAGCAGGAAAAGGATTTGCAGACTTTGTCTTTCTTCCAAGAGCAAATGCAGGAAATCGTCCCGCGATGATTGTAGAATTAAAACATAATCAATCTGCAGATACAGCAATTAAACAGATAAAAGAAAAACGATACCATGGAGCTTTATCTGGATATGAAGGGAAGATTCTTTTAGTTGGAATTAATTATGATTCAGAAAAGCATCATGGCTGTGTGATTGAGGAGTTGTAGGAAAGAATATGTTAGAAGGCAGAAAGAAAATAGCTCATATCTGCGACTTCATTACTTAATACTGTCCCGGTATGCGATAATATAGAGGCAAACAAAATAAACCATATCTGTGACCTTAGTTATTCAAGATTAATTAATCGCTTAGGCGAAGCGTAGGTAATCTTTACTCAGATGTCACGGGCATGGTTTATTTTTCTTTCTGTATCCTATTCTTTGTCTACTGGGACATTATTGAAAGCTCACCTATTAAAAATATAAAAAGAGAGATATTGAAAGTTTGAAACAAGTAAGTAGAAAACAGCCACGAAATAAAGGGCATAGCAAAC
>CAVCBH010000066.1:0-11313 GCA_963600375.1 bacterium
AGTTTGATGCTTATTCCGAAGAATGGCTGGATTTTATTCTGAATTGCCGCAGAGGACAGGACAACACGGATTATGATCTTGCTATCGGTGGCGTTGCAAATGATAAAGTTTTTAATACAGTGGAGCTTTATTTTGACGGCCTGATCGACAAAAAGGAAGCGATTAACAGATTGCGATATGAGAAGCCAAATCTCCAAATGGCTTTTCGAACAAAGAATGCACTTTCTTATTTGAGGTTTGAAGGGAGTGTGAAGCTATGAATGCAAATCCTATTCTTTTACAAAAGAAATATGCTCGTGTCGTAGAGCTTTTTGCAAAGCATAATGGTCTTACACTGGAAAAGGCACTGGATATATTTTATCATTCGGAGCTGTATATGTTGATGAGTGAGGGCGTTTCCGACATGCATTGCATGAGTGATGAATACCTGGTTCAGGAACTGGAAGAAGAGCAAAAAAGCTAAAATAGCCTACTTTTGCGAGTGGGCTGAACGGATGTCAAAGGATTTTGATAAATGCCATCAGCACTGGAAATACGGGGCTTTGCGGCAGTTTTTTGGATATGTTTCCGAATAGCCTAACAGTTACATGTGGAAAGCGTTGTCTTATTGGGTAGGGAAATAGTCAACGACAAGAACGTTGAGTACATGCATGTTGATTATGAGCCGGAAGACAACGAATACCTGCTTGGAATCAAAGGTTCTGCGACCTATGCAGAAATCAAGAAATGGATTAAAGAGCAGTATAATGTTTCTGTATCATCGTTATACATTGCTCAAGTAAAAGATAAATTGGGTTTTGAGAAGCGTCAGAACTTCAATACAGGAGCCGAAGGGCATAGGGTGCCAAATTGTCCAGAGGAAAAGAAGAAATTGATTCTGGAAGCATTTGAGCATTTCAAAATGATATAATGGGTATACATGAAAGACCGTCCTCACGGACGGTCTTTTGCATACTACAAAAAAATATAGCTGCCACCGAAGTGACAGCTATTATTCCTCACAAAAGGAAAATCATAAAATTGAACTTTAATCATTAAAGCCCTCGTTGTTAGTATATGTCAGTTTTAGCTATTTCTCAAAAATGGGAAATAGCTCATAGTGTGTTGAAAAACGCACGTTCATGTGTTAAGATATATGTACAGGGTAGGAAAAAGATATAAATGTGTTTACCACACACGTGCATTTGTTCTGAATCCTCTCCTGATACATATATATTTTGTAATACAATTTGTTTGTGTTACACCTTCATGATTTTATACCGATTCTTTCTTTTGAGGAGAGTAAAAAAGGTGGCGTAATGCCACCTTTTTTATGTTTATCATCCGTTGTCAGTATGTGTATTTTTCTATGTCGCGAAAAAAATTTTTTGAGCTGGATGTGTTGATAGATAACACGTTTAACGGAAATAGTACGATAATGGGTAGGAAAGGTATTGAAATTGGAAAATTAGTGTGTTAGACTTTTGTTAAACCGTAAAAAATACAGTGAAATGGAGGAATAAAGATGGCAAAGCAAAAAGGTTGGACAAATTCAATTCCCGTTCAGGAAAGAACATTTCTTACACAGAGAGAGCTTGGTAGATACACTGGTATCAGCTATGATTTAGTTAGAAAGTATGTTAAGGATAGGGAATTTCACGATTATATTACAGTAGGAAAACAGAACAAAGTGATGGTTGATAGAGTTGCGTTTGAGAATTTTCTTAAAGCAAAAAAACATATTGAAAAATAAAAGTACATAAAAAAATAGCAACCGTGATTAGCGGTCACTGTTGCTATCAAGGAAGTCATCAAGGAAAACTTTTGGGAGAGTCACCAAGAGAACTTCGAACATTCGTATTTATGCTCATATATTAGCATATTTCCTTGGTGACTTCAATAGAAAAACATGAATTTATACAGAAAATTATTGAAGAAAGGTTGTGTTAATATATGGCAAATACACAGTTAGATACAATTAGACAAGCTACAAGAGATTATCTTGCATCAATTAGAGGTACAACACCAGCTCCGGCTGATGTTGAAGAAGGTATCTTGTCGCTTACAAAGAATTATTTTGATTTATATAATGCAGCAGCCGCAAAAAACGCTAAATGGAGAATCCCAACGAAATTAATGCCTATACAGGTTGCTGAAATCATTGAAAATTTATATCCAGTTGCATTAGTTGAGCTGGTTGACAAAGGTAGTCATGCGCTGAAAACACAATCTGCGGTTCTTGGTATTTATCAGGAATCTGGAGAGTATGAAGGATTGTATGATTGTACAGAAGAAACATTTGAAAGGCTGGCAGGCAGATATTGTTATGGAATGTCTGCAAAAGACAGAAGTGAGATGATTAAACATCTCAGACTGATTGCACCACATGTAAAACTTTGTAGAAAGCCGAATCTGATTGCCGTAAATAACGGTATTTTTGATTATGATAAAAAGGTGTTGATGCCTTTTACGTCAGATTTAGTGTTTGTTGCAAAATCAAGAATTGATTATAATCCAAACGCTAGAAATGTTGTGATTCATAATCCGATTGATAATACAGACTGGGATGTTGAGAATTGGGTGTGTTCATTGTCAGATGACCCTGAGATTGTCAATACGCTTTGGGAAGTCATGGGTGCTATTATCAGACCAAATGTGCGTTGGAATAAGTCAGCATGGTTTTATGCTGAATCAGGTAATAATGGTAAGGGAACACTTTGTGAGCTTATGAGAAATCTTTGTGGTGAAGGTACATATGTATCATTGCCATTGGCTGATATGAGTAAAGATTTCTTGCTTGAGCCGCTTGTAGATGCATCAGCTATCATCGTAGATGAAAACGATGTTGGTACATATATTGACAAGGCTGCTAATCTGAAAGCCATCATTACCAATGATGTCATTCAGATTAACCGTAAGTTCAAGACACCGATTACATATCAGTTTCATGGATTTATGGTACAGTGTTTGAATGAACTTCCAAGAGTGAAAGATAAGTCTGATTCATTTTTCAGAAGACAGTTGTTCATTCCGTTTACAAAATGTTTTACAGGTGCAGAACGAGCATATATCAAAGAAGATTACTTGCAGAGAAAAGAGGTTCTGGAATATGTATTATACAAAGTTCTGAATATGAATTATTATGAACTGTCAGTACCGGAAGCATGTAAAGATGCATTACAGGAATATAAAGAGTTCAACGACCCTGTAAGACAGTTCATGGCTGAAATTATGCCGCAGTTACAGTGGGATTTTGTTCCGTTTACATTCTTGAGAGATTTATATACAGCGTGGTATAAGAAGAATGTGGGTGATAAGGATTGTTCAAAATCTATGAAGACATTAGTGAAAGATATTTTGAATATTCTGCCGGAATACCCTGAGTGGGAATGTGATGACAAAGACAAAAGTATTAGACCGGGTAATAAGATGGACAAGCCAGAATGGATGATTGACGAGTACAAGTTGGAAGACTGGTACAGTCAGACATACAAAGGTCCTGATAAGGATAAAAAATGTTGTCCGTCATTAAAAGCATATTACAGAGGTATTCAAAGAGTATAATATTGATTGAGATGGTACAGAGAATGTATCATCTCTTTTTTTGTGGCACCAACTACGTGATACAGAAGTGAAATGTGGCACCAACTGGTGCCACATCAAATCCGTTGACTGGTAATGGATTTAAGCGAATTGGTACTTTTTTTGTGGCAGTACGAAAAGAGTTGGTGCCACATCAAATCCGTTGATACGTAAGGAAATTATCCATTTGTGGCAGTTGTGGCAGTAAAAATATAGGTTAATTTTAGGAAATATATAGAAAATACAAATCTATTGTGTATCAACGTATTTGATTGTATCATTTTGATGTTAAGTAAAAACAGTATTTTACTTTGTATCACTATGATATTATGTGTATGATTGGATAAAATGCAATAATATCAATGGATTTATCGAATTTGGGTGTAAAAACGTGTGTTAAAAATTGTTTGCATAAAAGCTACATGTGATTTGGTGCCACAACTGCCACAAATCGACAAATCCGTTGATAGGCAACAGATTTAGCGTTGCAGTAGCATTTTTCTTACTGCCACATATTTTTTCTAAATCGGCTGGATGTGTTGATAGGCAACGGATTTAGCGTTGCAGTAGTTGGTGCCACATTTGTGGCAGTAACTGCCACACGTATGAGTTATCATGCCGAGAGTATTTTTTACACTGTATGATGAAACATTCTTTTTCTGTATGTAATCAGCAGACCAATTCAAAACCTATCGTTTAACGCACTGTATGACCTCACTACGCATATAAAATCATCAATCCGTAAAATTATACGTTTTTCTAAAAAATCTTCACTA
This sequence comes from bacterium, assembly GCA_963600375.1. Lineage (GTDB taxonomy): Bacteria > Bacillota > Clostridia > Lachnospirales > Lachnospiraceae > Anaerobutyricum. The sequence goes on from CAVCBH010000066.1 coordinate 4,338, forward strand.
CACCTTAAATTTTAACGTCATACAGCATATTGAAACATGACAGTGATTTTTAAGTCTGCGTTTGGGTAGGAAAATACAAGTTTCATAACATTATCAAAGTTTCTCTGTATGTAATCAGCAGAACAAATTAAAACATATCGTTTAACACACCGTATGACCTCACCATGCATATAAAATCCTTAATTCGTAAAATTACTCATTTTCACAGTAAAATCTTCACCAGACCTTAAATTTTAACGTTATACGGCATATTGAAACATGACAGCGATTTTTAAGCCTGCGTTTGGGTAGGAAATACATCTTGAAATCCACAGTGTTATTGTGATATAATATCTTCATGAAATCATGAAACAATGAAATCATGAAAGGAGAGCGAATCATGAAGAATATATTGATTATCAACCGTAAGGGCGGTGTTGGTAAGACATTGGTTGCTGATGAGCTTGCTTTTGCTTTGGATGCCAAGAATGTTCCGTATTGCTTTTATGACCTTGACGGTCAGGGCGGTACACTGCATGAACCTGTTGAAATGGATAATGCGGATATATCAATTATTGATACACCGGGTGCGTTACAAGGTGAAATGGGTGAATGGGTCAAAGATGCGGATGTAGTTATTATTCCGATGCGTCCAAGTGTAACGGATATGCCAGCTACGGAAACAACGATTGACCTTGTAAAGCGTAATGCACCAGATACACCTATTGTGTATGTGGTTAATGGTACAAATAGATTTAAAGCTACAAAAGAATTTATGGAATTTTTCAAAGAAGAACATAAAGACGAACCAATCTATTGTTTGCCACAAAGTGAAGCGTTTGTACAGTCAAGGCTTGCAAATCAGTCTGTTGTAATGTATAACCCAAGACTTCCAGCTGCATTGGCTACTAGCGTATTGACACATGGCGTATGGAAAATCTTAAAATTGAAATTCTAATGAAATCATGATAGAATGAAATCATGAAAATTAAATTAGCAGTAGTCGCAGATTTTGTGGGATATGTGGGTAACTCGTAGAGTTATCCATATTTTCCACAAAAAAGATTGACACTACTATTGCCACTCCATGTATGGGAGTGTGAATTTGAATCAAAAAAAGAAGGGAGATTTTAAGATATGGCTGAAAATAGATTCAAAGCTCGTCAACAGAAGCGAGCTGTTGAGGAAGAATCACGTCTGGAACAGGCAAAGGGTGGAACTACATCTGTATCTGCAAAAAATCATGGAAATCAGAAAATGGTTCCTGTGCAGTTCTATATGACAAATGACATGAAAAAAAGATTGAAAATGTATTGTCTGTCCAATGATACAAAGATGACAGATGTTTTGAATAAAATGGTGAATGAATTTTTAACATCCAATGGATTTTAATGAATTCATGAAATCATGAAACGAATGAAAAGGAGTTATAGATGTTATGCTTAGACATGATATGGTTGAAACTGTTGGAAAAGAATTTCTGACAAGCAATATAGAGGCTGGTGAATATAGTTATGTTCAAGCGGCAGGCGGAAAGGCTCAGCTTGAAGCAAAGGTTGGACATCCCGTATCTCATTTTAAATTGGATATTCGATTTGAAATGGAAGACGTGGTTGTTTTGATTGAAACAAAACAGAACTATGTTGATGATGATGAAAAACAGTTGCGTGAGTATCTGGAAGAAGAACGTGCTATTCATCCGGGAAAGAAAGCTATTTGTATTCTTGCTAATACAAACAATGATAAAATCAAAGTATGGAAATCATTTGTTGATGATGAACATATATTAAAAGATGAAGCCATGTTGGATAGAATGTCTCATTATGTCAGATTGTTTAAAATCAATAAATCTAATGACCGTGAAACAGTTCTTAAAAATACATATTCTTTGAATGAATTATTACACAAAAAGGATATTGATGAGAATCTGCGTAGTCAGTTTGTAGGAACAAGTCTTTTGTATATCAAAGACCTTGTAATTACAAAGGGATTTGTTTCAATTACAAAAGAGGTTGTTGATTCTTTAAAAGAAGTGTGGAGTTTGATGAAACCTAAGGGAATTAGAGGTGCTATTGAAGGAGTATTATCTGATTTGCTTGATGGTTCTGATAATAAGGCGAAGAAGATTGAATTGCTTCAGAAAAATGTTCTTGGAAATCAAAAGGTGAGAGCATTGAAAACTGAGGATTGGGTAGAAATTCTTGAAACGATTATGTTAGATATTTACAGATATATTGATACTGATAGTTCAGAAGGTCAGGATATTCTGAATATGTTCTTTATAGCATTTAATAAATATACAGGAAAAGCTGACAAGAATCAGGCATTTACACCAGACCATATTACAGAGTTTATGTGTCGTGTTACAGGTGTAGATAGAACCAAACGTGTGCTTGATGCTACATGTGGCAGTGGTTCTTTTCTTGTACAAGCAATGGTAAAAGAGCTTGCTGATTGTAGACGCGGAAAACGAGAAAAAGAAGCTAAAGACCTTATGCGTAAGGTAAAAGAAGAACATATTTATGGTATTGAGGTTGAAGAAAAAGCCTATGGACTTTCTACAACAAATATGCTGATTCATGGTGACGGAAATAGTAATATTAAGTTTGGAAGTTGCTTTGATTTGAAAGGATTCATTAAAGATGCAGACCCAGATATTATTCTTATGAATCCGCCGTATAATGCGAAACCAATAGGAATACCTGATAAATATAAAACTAATTGGGGAAATTCAAAGAATGGAAAAGAAGACCCAACAAAAGGTTTTGTATTTATTCATTTTCTGTCAGATGTAATTAAAGAAATGAATGAGAAAAGAGAATCTGAGGGTAAACCACATAAAACGGTGAAAATGGCTGTATTGTTGCCTGTATCAGCTGCCATTGGAACAAGTAAGATTGTTCAGACTGAGAAAAGCTCAATGCTAGAAGATAACACATTAGAAGCTGTATTTACACTTCCAAATGAGATTTTTTACCCTGGTGCATCTGTATCAGCGTGCTGTATGGTATTTACATTGGGAGAATCTCATGTAAAGGCAGATGGAACAGTAAGAGAAACATTCTTTGGATATTACAAAGAGGATGGATTCAAAAAGAAAAAGAATCTTGGAAGAGTAGAGCAATTTGATGATAATGGTGACAGTAAATGGAAAGCTATTGAAGAAGAATGGCTGAATTTATTCCGTAATCATAAATCTGTTGATGGACTTTCAGCAACTGCGGAAGTTTCTGGAAAAGACGAGTGGTTGTGTGAAGCGTATATGAAGACAGATTATAGCAAGCTTACAGAAGCAGATTTTCAACAAACATTGAATAATTATCTTTCATATTTGATGAAGGAGGGTAAGATTTATGAATCTTAATACTCACAGTTGGCAATCTTTTTATTTGAAGGATTTGTATGATATTCAAATGGGGAACGGTTTTGATAAAAATAAGCTAGATGAAGAAAATCCAGAAGTCAATCTTGTTTCTCGCGTAAGTTATAATAATGGTGTTGATGTTAAAGTTGGTTATGTCGATGATGTTGAACCTTTTGAAGCGGGCTTAGTTACAGTTGCGTTGGGCGGTAGCTACTTAGGGTCTTGCTTTGTTCAAGAAGAACCTTTTTACACAGGTCAAAATGTTGCGGTAATGAAAGCAAAATACAGTATGATGACACAATCTGTAAATATATTTGTTTCGGGCTTGGTTCGTTTTGAAGCTGAGACAAAGTATTATGCTTTTGGTCGTGAGTTAAATACACATATTAGAAAAGATTTTGATGTTAAATTACCAGTAAAACACAATACAGATGGGACATTTTTTATTGATAAAAATAAAAAATATTCAGAAGAAGGATATGTTCCAGATTGGAAGTTTATAGAAGATTACATGAAGTCATTGCATCATAAACCGTTGACAACAAAACAGCTGGTTAGCAGTGCAAGTACATTGATTTATGATGATTGGAAAGAATTTATGTTGAAAGATGTTTTTACATTGAAAGGTGGCTTTTATAACAAAAAGCCAGAGCATTCAGCAGAAGGTGATATTCCATTTTTAGCGTCAACAGAATCTAATAATGGTGTTACAGAACTTTATAATATTGAAGATATTAAGGGTTGGGATAAGGTTGGAAATGAAGATGACACATTAGATAAAAAGCTTTATAAAGGAAATTGTATTGCAGTGACCGTGAATGGTTCAGTATGTAATGCTTTCTATCAAAAAGAACAATTTACGTGTAGTCATGATATCACAGCTTTTTATGTAAGACATTATAAGATGAATCCTTATCTTGCAATGTTTTTATGCACAATTATTATGAAGGATAAGTATAGATGGTCTTATGGAAGAAAACCACATGATGTAAAAAAGTTTGGTAAGTCGGTAATAAAACTTCCAGTACAACATAACCCAGACGGAACAATTTTTATTGATGAAAAACATACATACTCAGAAGAAGGGTATGTTCCAGACTATCAGTTCATGGAAGACTATATTAAGTCATTACCGTATGGAGATAGGTTGTAATTTATAAGTTAAACAGGTGATATACAAAGGTCTGTATGTTACCTGTTTTTTTGTATCTAAATACAACGAAACACGTTAAAAAATAAAATTATAATATAGGGTAGGAGAAATAAATTTAATGTGTTATATTTCAAGTGTAAACGAAAATAATAATAAATTTTTTGATAGAAAGTTGAGGTAATTTTTTATGAGTAAACGTAGTAAAAAAGAAAATGAATTATTAAATTATTTGAGCGAGGATGAAAGAAAAGCTTACAAAGAATTTGAAGCAAAGCTGAAAGCAAAAAGAGATATTGCTGTAAAGAGACAGAAGAAAGAAATTAACTTCTGGAAAGAAATTGATGAACGTGAGGAAGAAGTTTATCAGCACATTCTTGAAAATCGCAAAGCGAGAAATGCGGAGCATGAATCAACACCTGTTCAGACACAAATTTCACAACAGGAAGAATCTGTTCCAGCTGAAAATTTTGATGAACAGGAGAGCGAAAATGTTACAAATTTATTTTATGGACAGAATCAGTAAAGAACATTTTTGCAAGCCCCGCAGGGTCGGGGTAAGTCCAGAAAGGGGCAGACAGCCCCTTCTGGCGAAAGAAAACCTTTGATGCGAAGCGTCAAAGGTTGTATTGAGCAAGCTTGGCATAGGCAAGCTTGGGGGACAAAACCTATGAAAAAAGAAATATTACAGGAAGGAGATGGATAAGATGGCTGAAACAATGACGGTATCATCTGCTCAGGGAAGAACAGCAGAATGGCATGACCAGCGACTGACTACACCAGCGAATGCAGATGTTGAATTGAGTTCCAGAAATGAGTTTTGGATTGGCGATATGAATTCAACAGATGCGGATAAATTTAATAAAATTTTTCAAGATTCGGTGGAAGATTTCAATGACAAACAGACAAGACCATCACGAAAAATGGGTGTGGAATCTACAAACCCAGAACGACAGAAAAGTTATTATGATGGTGTCATGGATGGAACATTTTGTTATGGAAAAGGAAAGCAAAAAGAAACACCAATTCAAGAAGTTGTTTTACAGATTGGAAACAAAGATGACAATGGTGTTACAGATAAAGATTTTGATATGGAACATTGGAAAACATTGAAAAAATCTGGACATGAAAAAGAAGCATCGGAGTATGCAATTTCACATTTGAATAAAAGTGAAAATACAGAAAGAACAAAAAGAATTCTTCATAAAGCAGTTGAAAGAATTGCAACGTTAGACCCTGAACATTTAATTGTCATTCGTGCGACATATCACGGAGATGAACCGTGCGGAACAGGTCACGGACATCTTGCTTATGTGTTAAGAGCAACAGGGTATGAAAAGGGTATGGAATCAAGAGTTGCAAGTGTGAAAGCACTTGAACAGATGGGATTTAAAAAGACAAAAGAATCTGAATATGGCATTGTACAGTTGCATGAAAGATTCAAAGAAATCATTGAAGAAGAAATGATAAATGATGCGATTGAATATGGCTATGAAGCAATTCAAAGAACGCCTGATTCTGGTGAACATAGAAAGCGTTCAGACGTTTCAGAATTTAGAGAAATGGCTGCGGAAAGACAAGATTTGAAAGAATTACAAATGGAAGTCAATGATGCAGTTGCAGACAATCAATTAAGAGAATTTGCTCTGGAACAGAGAGAAAATAGTGTCAAACGACAGAAAGCATTGAATGATGAAAAATCAAAAGAAATCAATGACAGAGACGAACAATTTCGCAAAAAAGAAATGGCATTTTCTGAGAGAAATTCTGAATTGATTCTTAGAGAATCCAATGTTCTTATTAAGGAATCAGAAATTGATGAACGTGAAGAAAAATTGAAAAAGAAGCAGGAGCAGGACGCAAAAGATTTTCAGATGAAAGAAGATAAGATGGAAGCTCAACAGCGTGTTATTTCAGAACGTGAAGAAAGCATTTCTGAAAGGGAAAATGAGATTTCTGTAAAAGAAAATGAGGTTGCTCAAAAATCAGCAGAGAATAATAAAAAATCAATTCTTCTTGATTCATTAATTGAGGATGTGCAGTCTTATAAGTCTCCGGTTGCAGTTGCAAAAAATGTGTTAGAACTTTTGAAAGAATCAATGAATGAAAAAGGTAAAAGAGTTACAAGTGATATGATTGGTGTTCTGACAAAAAATGCAGATATGTTGAATACGAAATATCAGGCAAAAGTTAGCGAAATAAAAGCGAAACGTGAACAGATTCAGCAAGATACATATTTTGATTTTTCTGATGAACAAGATGAACGTGGAGATAGAAGTTTGTAAGAGAATGAGGTGTTTACATGAATGAAAATACAAAAAAATATTTGTATGTCTATGGTAATTTGGATGATGAAATCAGAGACAGAATTGATGTGTTGAAAAAAGCATTAGAGGATGTAAGAAATACTCTTGGAGAAATTTGTGAGGATGAAATCGAATGTGGTCATGTAGAGACAGGCAAGGATTGGCTGGACTATCATA
>CAVCBH010000067.1:0-4337 GCA_963600375.1 bacterium
GAAGAGGAGCATCCAGTCGAAGATCGCATTCGTATATATCGACATCATCCGCGGTACTCCTACGATGATTCAGCTGCTGATCATGTGGAATGTCATTATGGCAGCGTCGAAAAATAAGATTCTCGTTGCCACCATTGCCTTCGGAATCAACTCCGGTGCCTACGTAGCGGAGATTCTCCGCGGAGGCATTCAGTCTGTAGATAAAGGACAGATGGAAGCCGGACGTTCTTTGGGACTTGGCTATGTAGATACGATGCTTCAGATTATCATGCCTCAGGCAATCAAGAACTGCCTGCCAGCATTAGTAAATGAAATGATTACATTATTAAAAGAGACATCTATCTGTGGTTATATTGGTCTTAACGAATTAACCAGAGGTGGAGATATTATCCGTGGTGTAACATACGATGCTATGATGCCATTATTAATTGTAGCAGTAATTTATCTTGTAATCGTCATGTTCTTTACAAGGCTTATGGGCAAACTGGAAAGGAGATTAAGAGAAAGTGATATCCGTTAAAAATTTATGCAAATCTTTTGGAGACCATCAGGTATTAAAAGATATTAATGAACATATCGCTCCCGGCGAAAAAATTGTTATCATCGGACCATCCGGTTCCGGTAAGTCAACATTTCTTCGCTGCATGAACCTTTTAGAGCGTCCAACATCCGGTCAGGTAATCTTTGATGGTATCGATATTACCGACCCGAAAACAGATATTAATAAAGTGCGTCAGCATATGGGAATGGTATTTCAGCATTTTAATCTTTTTCCACATAGGACAATCATGGAGAATATTACACTTGCACCGGTACGTCTTAAATTGATGAAACCGGAAGAAGCAAAAGAAGAAGCACTCAAACTTCTTAAGTTAGTTAACTTAGAGGAAAAGGCAGATGCATATCCAGGCCAGTTATCCGGCGGACAGAAGCAGAGAATTGCTATTGTGCGTTCTCTTGCTATGAAGCCGAAGATGATACTCTTTGACGAGCCAACTTCTGCCCTTGACCCGGAAATGGTAGGGGAAGTATTAGAGGTAATGAAGAACCTTGCCAATCAGGGAATGACTATGGCAGTAGTAACCCATGAGATGGGATTTGCCAGAGAGGTTGGAACCCGTGTTATGTTTATGGATGAGGGAAGAATTCTTGAACAGGGAACACCGGAAGAAGTCTTTGATCATCCGAAAGAGACCAGAACACAGGAGTTTCTTTCCAAAGTATTGTAGATTCTGATTTGCCTAGCAAGGGAGACGCTTCCAGAGAGAGCCGATACCCTATATTTGTGACTCTATCACTGTGGGTTGAATGTTCGCTGAAAGGCTCGCATTCAATCCTCGCTCTAAGGCCACAAATATAGGGTGTCGGCTCTCTTTGGAAGCTGTTCGTTGGTAGCCTATGCAAATTCAGAATTTATATTTGAAAGGATTTGAGGATGTTTCAGAAGTTTGCGTCTGCCAAGGAGATGTAATATTAAGGATTGACACACAAACTATCGTTACAATATTACAGAAATTTTCAATTAATAATAAGACAGATTTTAAGCAATGAATACTTAATCAATCTCATCCTCAGAAGAGTTGGAGATAGTAGTTTTGGCGTGATATAAGCTGAATGGAGCTTTTCTTTATTAGCTTTAATGTCAGTTCTTTAAAAAGTAACGTATACTGGAGTTTTTATTCTTTCTGTCACATTCACAAATCTTTTTAATTGATTTGTAGGATTAGGAATAGCCAGCCGCTATAGCTGTTTTTATCGGATTGCTCAAAAAATTAAAAAGAAGCCCCTATTGTAAGCTTGAATTTTGTGACTTTGCGCTGTGAAATCCTGACTGTAACCTTGCGAGCTCGTTTTCGAGCAAGGTTGTCTTGTCAGGCAGGATGGAACGTTTAGCGCAACGGAACAAAATCAAGCTTACAATAAGGGCTTCTTTTTTACATTTTTTGAGCAATCCGTTTATAGATTCTTCTGTAGCGGCGTCTGTTCTACAGTCTTACAAATCAGAAGTTTTTGTACCGGAACTTTTTAGTATAGAAAATTTTACTCTGCCAATACTATTCTCAACAAATATTGTGTTTTAGGAGCGGCAGAGAATGAGAAATTTTGTAATAACAAAAATGGTGCGACCATTATTTCTTATTAGTTTTGGGGGAATGGCATATTTTAATTTTGAGATTCTATATCGAGGATATTCGCATATATCTATGATTATTTGCGGGGGATTATCTTTTTATAGCATTGGTTTGTTAAATGAAGGAAAAAAATGGCATCCCTCTTTTCTTTTTCAAATGATACTGGGGAGTCTCATTATTATCTCTTATGAATATTTGACTGGAGTTATTGTGAATATTTATTTAAAGCTTCATGTATGGGACTACTCAAAAATACCCTTTAATTATCGGGGACAGATTTGTATTCCGTTTCTTATCATATGGTTTTTTGCCACTCCATTGTGCATTTGGATGGATGATGTCATAAGGGAGACACTTTTTAACTTCTGATTGAACAAGATCGCTGTGCCATAGCTTTCTCAAGCCATCACACAGCAATGTTGTTCAATTAGAATTTGGATTTGAATTGTTGTAATCTACCAATTTTTTTAGTTCTCTCCACAAATTTCCCATACTTTGTGTGAGTCTGTATCTATATTAAATTACCTCCTGCTTTATAATAAACAGTAATTAGGTATTTATGTACAGTAATGAGTGGGGTGGAAAAGTCAACTACCCACCACCTAAAGGTAGTGGGCTTGTAACTGCCCAGTCGTGGTAACGGCTTACGCCTCCGACCTTTAACCCCTAAAGGTATTGCTACCTAAAGTGGCGTTACATCACAGGGTGGTTGACGGCACCCTTTACAGCAAAGTTTACTCGGCTGTAACTGTACCAGGTACTTCTGGCTCTGTTTCAGAGACACTGCTATCTGCAAGATAGTTTATTCCCATACGGTACAGATTCATAGCTCCTATACGGTCATCATTAGACTTATATCCACAGTTTTTGCAGTTGAACAGATGTATCCGTTTGTTACGGTTAGCTTTTTCAATGTGTCCACATACAGGACAGCACTGGCTTGTGTACGCAGGATTAACTTTAATCACAGTAGATTGATTCTGTTTCGCTTTGTACATAAGCTTCTGTTCAAGGTCATAGAACGACCACGATACAGATACATAACGGTCTTTTGTTTTTACTCGCTCTGTGGCATTTCTAATGCCTGACAAATCTTCAAGTACGAATAATGTATGCTTTGGGTTATTCTTCACGAGTGCCTTTGATACACAGTGATTTATATCTTGCATCCAACGGTTTTCTCGTGAACCAATAGCTTTAAGTCTTCGTCTTGCAGATGGAGTCTGGCGCTTTTGAAGTTCTTTACGAAGTTTTGAATAATTGGCACGTTTCTGTTTGATGGCTTTTCCACTAACGAAGCCAGACTTATGCTTACTGTCATAGGTAGCAACAACAAAGTTAATACCTCTGTCAATGCCTACAACATTACAGATATCAGAGATATTACTTTCCTCGATATCATAGGTTACAGGTATATGCAAAAAATACCTGCCATGTTTATTTACAAGTTTGGCAGTACCAAACTTATAGATTGTATGGTCAAAATATTTAGACATACCTTCAGCAAAATATGGCAGCTTTACACGACCATTCAAGGTGTTTATTGAAAAGCAGTTCTGTGTCAGAGAATAGTCTCTGTTCCATACAAGGTCGTATTGAGGTTTCTTAAAAGATGGCTTAATCCACTTGGATTCGTTCTCAAGAATCGTCTTGTATCTGGCTATAACAGTCTTAAAAACAGATTGAGTCATTTGAGATTTAAGCCCAAACTTTTTACGAAGTTCAGTATATAATGCTTTGTTCAAAGAAAACTGCTTTAAGTCATGTGTGCGGAATACATAGTCTGAAACATAATTACAGGCATCACTATATACAGACATGGTTTTATTAAGCAAAACCTTATCATCAGCTGTAGCAGATATTTGTATTTTGGCAGTAATTGTTAACTGTTCCATAGATGTACTCCTTTTGTCGATATTTCACTAATGATAGTATATAATATCACTAGTGAAAAGTCAATATGCAGAGGTAAACTATGGATAGCAAATATAAGCGTCACAACAGACCTCATATTATTTATGGCAAAAGTATTCGGGTTTTCTGTCTAAGCAGTACTGGAAAAAGAAAATCTTTTGGTCTGACGGCTATTTTGCTTGTAGCACAGGCGAAGTATCGTCAGCAACAATACAAAAGTACATCGAAAATCAAGGCTAATGGTTACAAATTTACAAGGCTCCTCCCACCTCCCAAGGGAAGTGGGTTTCC
>CAVCBH010000068.1:0-2279 GCA_963600375.1 bacterium
TCCCGCAAATTGTGATGCACATCTTGCAGAAAGCATTTTTCAGACACGCTCTAAAGGCACGAAGAGTGGAAAACAAAAATAATTTATAGCAACTTTTGTTTTCTGTTTTTAGATAAATAAGATGCCAGCAAGCATTTCCTTTGTACTATGTACTTAAAATTATTCTTTTCTGGCAGGCAGATAAAAATTATAAAAGTGAGGTATACATTATGAGAATTTACAGAGCAACAGATTATAACGATATGAGTAGAAAAGCAGCAAATATTATTTCCGCACAGATTATTATGAAACCGGATTGTGTTCTTGGTTTGGCTACTGGTTCTTCTCCAGCAGGAACGTATAAACAGTTAATCGAATGGTACAATAAAAACGATCTCGATTTTTCTGAGGTAACAAGTATCAACTTAGATGAATATAAGGGATTAAGCCCGAAAGATCCGCAGAGCTACCGTTACTTCATGAACACACATTTGTTTGATCATGTAAATATCGACAAAAATCGTACTTTTGTTCCAGATGGGCTTGCTGCTGATCCTGAAAAAACCTGTGCAGAGTACAATGCTAACATTATCACACAGGGCGGTATTGATCTTCAGCTTCTTGGAATTGGAAGAAATGGACATATTGGATTTAATGAACCAGGTACTGCCTTTGAGAAGGAAACACACTGTGTAAATCTTACAGAAAGCACGATTGAAGCTAACAAACGATTTTTTACTTCTGAAACAGATGTTCCACGTCAGGCATATTCTCTTGGAATTAAAAATATTATGCAGGCTAGAAAGATTCTTGTTATTGCAAGCGGAGAAGATAAGGCTGATGCTTTATATAATGCGGTTCATGGAGAGATTACTCCGGCAGTTCCTGCTTCTATTTTGCAGCTTCATAATGATGTGACAATTGTGGCCGATGCGGAGGCTTTAAAAAGATTCTAATTTGCCGCAGGCAAGACAGACGCTTCCAAAGAGAGCCAATACCCTATATTTGTGACTCTATCACTGTGGGTTGAATGTTCGCTTCTCATGCTCACATTCAATCCTCGCTCTAAGGCCACAAATATAGGGTATTTTCTCTCTTGGGGAGCGTCTCCCTTGCCTGCAGCAAATTTTTAATTCAGAGCAAAATCTCCATCGAAGTAATTAATCTTCATTGCCTCGCGAACATCATTCAATGTCTCTGCTGCTTTCTTTTCAGCAACTTTAGAACCAGCCTCTAAGATATCATATACATCCGGAATACGCTGTTCCCACATCTTTCTTCTCTCACGAATTGATCCAATTTCTGCTTCTAATACTTTATTTAAGAACTTCTTTACTTTAACATCACCAAGTCCGCCTCTCTGATAATGTTCTTTTAATTCATCAAGGTTCTGGTAATCTGGAAGGAATTCTGCGAAGTATTCATCTTTACAGAATGCATCTAAATAAATGAATACAGGATTGCCCTCTACTTTACCTGGATCCTGCACACGGAGATGGTTTGGATCTGTAAACATAGACATAACTTTTTTCTTTACTACGTCTGCTTCATCAGAAAGGTAAATACAGTTTCCAAGAGACTTACTCATCTTAGCCTTTCCATCAATACCTGGAAGACGAAGGCAGGCTTTGTTAGATGGAAGAACAATCTGTGGATCTGTTAAAGTCTCACCGTAAACGCTGTTAAACTTATGAACAATCTCCTTACACTGTTCGATCATCGGCATCTGGTCTTCTCCTACTGGAACTGTTGTTGCACGGAATGCAGTGATATCTGCTGCCTGACTAATTGGGTAACAGAAGAATCCAACAGGGATACTTGCCTCAAAGTTTCTCTGTTTAATCTCAGATTTAACGGTTGGATTTCTCTGCACACGAGCAACCGTAACAAGATTCATATAATAAAATGTAAGTTCCGTAAGTTCTGGAACCATTGACTGAATGAAAATGGTTGACTTTTCCGGGTCAATTCCACATGCTAAGTAGTCTAATGCTACCTGAATAATGTTCTGACGTACTTTCTCTGGATGCTCTGCATTATCAGTAAGTGCCTGTGCATCTGCAATCATAATATAAATCTCATCGTAGTTTCCAGAGTTCTGCAATCTGACTCTCTCTGATAATGAACCTACATAGTGTCCTACATGAAGACGGCCCGTTGGACGGTCACCAGTTAAAATTACTTTTTTCATTCTATAGTTATTCTGCTACTCAAAATATGGACAAATATACCCATATCGAGAAATGAAAGTTTTTACAAACATTTCTTACTGCTTCATCGTGTATGCTTTGGTACTGTAT
>CAVCBH010000069.1:0-4163 GCA_963600375.1 bacterium
ATATAATATTTACATTCAATAAACTTATAACTTTTATCAATATTTAAGGAGAACTTTTATGCATTTTTGTCCTGAACGATTAATTCAATTAAGAGAATCATTACATATTAACAAGGCTGAGGCTGCACGACGCTTAAACCTCTCCGCAATGGCTTATGGTCGTTATGAACGAGGAGAACGTGAGCCTTCTTATCAGTACGCTTATTACATTGCACACACTTTCCATTGTAATCTTGACTTCCTTTATGGGCAATCTGATGAGATGGAAGCAGATTTTATCACTATCACTCGCTCTGATTCAGAAGAAATCTACTCTCTTGTAGAAGAAATGCAGAATAACAGTGATTTTGAAAAAAGAATTCTGGCTTATGCGGAGAAATTAAGAGAGGTCTAATATTGTTTCACAAAGTTCCATACAAACACTACTATTATTGTTATAAGTAAAAGGGGACCTGCCAATGATATGAGTCCTGCTACCAGTAAGCCAATTAAAATCACTGGCAGTCCCACGATAAATAATCAAAGATGTGTATCACAATTTGCGGGAGATTTCGCCTGAATGAGGGCGACGTAGCGAGCTACGACAACCGAATGAAGGCAAAATATACCGCAAATTGAGGTGTGCAGATTGCAGGAATGATTTTTCAAACACGCTCTAAGTAATGGCTTTCTATCCTGCAATATTTTTCTTCTTGTCTCATCTTTACATTTCCCTGACGATTCTTCCAATCTGGATAATAAATGTAGGGATAAATGCCAGCAGTATGATCAGTCCAATCTGGGTCGCATCAAGGCTGGCTGTCATAAACAGTTTCTGCATAAATGGTATGAAAAGCACTGCACTCAGAAGTACAGTTCCCAGCAGGAAAGCACTAACTGACCATATATTTGATTTTAAACCAATTTTTGTGATTGACAGCTGGCTTCTACAACTGAATCCATGGAAAAGCCTTGCCAATGTCAATGTGGCAAATGCCATGGTACTGGCTGTGGCTGCATCGATAGTATTTCCCTCAAAAAAGGCAATCTGGGTAACAGCAGCAATCAGAAATCCATAGCCAAACAGCCTTGTCAGGACTGACTTTGTCAAGATTCCCTCCCTCGAATTTCTCGGTTTTCTCTGAAGTAAAGTACTATCCGCCGGCTCCATGCCGATAGCAAGGGCAGGCAGAGAATCTGTAAGCAGATTGATAAAGAGCAGATGTACTGCTTCAAAAGGTGTGGACAAAGCCATAAGTGAGCAGAACACTACTACCATTATAGCTGCCATATTTCCCGAAAGCAGGAAGAGAATGGAATTCATTATGTTTCTGTATACATTTCTTCCGTTTAATACAGCCTTTATCATTGTAGCAAAATTGTCATCCTCAAGTATCATAGCCGCTGCATCCTTTGATACCTCTGTGCCAGTTATGCCCATGGCAACTCCAATATCCGCTTTTTTAAGGGCTGGGGCGTCATTGACTCCATCACCTGTCATGGCAACTATCTTTCCCTGTTTCTGCCATGCGTCCACTATACGTATCTTGTGTTCAGGTGATACCCTTGCATAGACTGATACCTTTTCCAATATCTGGTCAAGCTTTTCGTCTGATATGCTGTCTAGCTCCTGACCTGTCAGTGCCATGTCACCATCGTTAAAAATTCCAATTTTCTCTGCGATAGCTCTGGCTGTTACCTTGTGGTCTCCTGTAATCATTATTGGCTTGATTCCTGCACTTATGGCATTTTTCACTGCCTCAGCCGATTCCACTCTTGGTGGGTCAATAATTGCCACAAGCCCAAGGAATATAAAGTCCTTCTCGCTATCAAAATCCAGTCTCTCATCCCTATCTGCACTACGATAGGCAAAGGCAAGCACTCTGAGTCCTTCCTCTGAAAAGCTCTGGTTCTGGTCTTCAATGCGCTTCTTATCTTCATCTGTAATTGGTCTTACTCCAGAGGTCTCCGCTATGTGGCTTGTTCTCTCAAGCAGCGTATCTACTGCCCCTTTTGTAAAAATAAGACAATTATCCTTTATCTCATATTGGCTGCTCATCAGCTTTCTGTCAGAATCAAAAGGCAGCTCAGATATTCTCGGTATCTCATTTCTCATGGATTCTTCTGTATGGTCTTTGTCCAGAAAGCCATTTTTCTCAGCCAGCTCCAGAAGACAGGTTTCCGTAGGATCTCCTATGGCTGCACCACTGCTTATGGTGCCGTCTGTATTCAGGACACAGTTGTATAAAAGCAGCCTGTTTATCTGATCTTCCCTATCCATATTTTCAGGCTCAATACAGCAGCCATCAGCATAAACTTTTTCTACTGTCATCTTGTTCTGGGTCAATGTACCTGTTTTGTCTGAACACATTATTGATACGCAGCCCAGACTCTCCACCGCCTTTAAGTCCTTGATAATGGCATTGTCTGCTGCCATTTTTCTGGTACCCATAGCCTGCACAATTGTAACAATAGACCCCAGTGCCTCTGGAATTGCTGCCACAGCCAGAGCCACTGCAAACATCATGGAATCCAGCACAGGATTTCCCTGCCATATCCTCAGACCGAACACAACAAGGCTTATGACCATAATGATAGTTGCCAGCCTCTTACTGAATTCGTCAAGACTTCGTTGAAGCGGCGTCTTTTTGCTCTGGGTCTCATTCATAAGAGTGGCAATCTTACCCATTTCTGTGTTCATTCCAGTGCCTGTAACCAGTACATTTGCCCTGCCATAGGTTACAAGACTGCCTGAATATACCATGTTTATCCTGTCCCCTAATGCACATTCCTTTTCTATCTCAATATCCTTTTTCTCTACATTTGCCGACTCTCCTGTAAGGGAGCTTTCATTTACCTGAAGCGAATAGCTGTCTATGACTCTTCCGTCTGCCACCACCATATCTCCTGCCTCAAGCACCAGCAGGTCACCTGGCACAATATTTCTGGAATCTATCTCCTTTTTCCTGCCGTCACGCACTACCTTTGTCTTAGGGGAGGATAAGGCTTTCAGGGAAGCCAGAGATTTTTCCGCTTTCACGTACTGCACTGTTCCAAGTATGGCATTTAATACAAGCACTATAATTATAACAATTGTGCTTTCAACATTACCCGATACTATTGATATTGCAGCCGCAATCAAAAGAATAATAACCAGAAGATCTGCGAACTGCTCAAAAAAAATCTGTAATGGGGATTTTTCCCCTTTTTCTTCCAGCGCATTCTGCCCATACTCCTGCAGAAGCTCTGCTGCCCGTTCCTCGCTATGCCCGCTGCCGCCTCCATAGGCTTTTAGCAGCTCATCCTTGCTCTGTCTGTAAATTTCACTCATTTCAAACTCTCCTTTGCTATTGGTTATGCGCAAAAGAAAAAGACTCTCTGCGCACAAAAAATGTACACAAAAAGTCTTGTTTAACCTAAGCTATCCAGTATCCGGTCTCTTCAGACGTCCTGACGAATGCTGGAACATATGTCCTTTCAGGAACATATGCAACTACTCCCTCTTTGTTTGTCTGTATACTATCAGATTTATATACAGATGTCAACTGGTGGTTGAAATAATAAAAAACTACAGAAGAAAATGGCATTACGGTAAAAAGTGATATGCTGGATTCAAAAGATTCTGCAATTGTACTTTTTTTTGAGTAATGGATGATGTTGAAAATCCCATGAAGTTTCGAACGCATCCCAATTACATTTTGATATAACAACATTTTCTCCGGAAAGCTCTGTAACACTTTTCTTTTTCATCATATTTAAATCAGGAACCACTATTTTAGCAACATCACCCACCTGACAATAGAACGTTGAATCAAACATTGTTTTTAACATACTGAATATTACGGAATTGGCATAAGCCAATAGCCAAAACTGATCTTCTTCTGCTGGAAAAAAATGTCCTGAACGATAGCTTTTTGTGCGTACATCAGCAGCGCCTTTCCGCAGAATCTCAGTGTTTTAAGATGGAAATTATATACTCCAAACTTCAATATCCTGAGCATCTGCAAACTTTTGAAAATCAGCTTGAGATTTCTCCAATAATGCTGAAAGGTTAATACTATTTTCAATTTGATGCAGTAAAAAGTACAGTCTCTCGACTGCCCTCCACTTCAAAGAAGCAACTATATTGTGCTAGAGCGTGTCTGAAAAATGCTTTCTGCAAGATGTGCATCACAATTTGCGGG
>CAVCBH010000070.1:0-5430 GCA_963600375.1 bacterium
AAACCCGAATCAGGAGAAAAAGCCAGCCGCGGCAAATATCGCATGGCAGTATACTTCAAACGGTAGATTCCCACAGGTGATTTCTACGGGTAATAGTGGAAACTTTGACTTAAACGTACTGTATAAAGAGCCGGTAGCGAAGAAAGGTGAGGATGATAAGGAAACTACTACAAAAGCAAAGGTCACATATTATCCTCGATATCGCGGAAAATCCAGTTCAATTGTTGACGCGCTGAAATCATTAAAGATTAATTCTTCACAAAAAAACAGAGAGAAAATTGCAAGTTTGAACAGCATCAAAAATTATAAAGGTACTGCATCGCAGAATACAAAGTTGCTTAATTTATTAAAACGAGGTAAACTCATTAAGAGTAAATAAGGCATATAATAAAAATTGTCTGTATATTTTGAGCCTTACCATCAGGACCACCAAATTGCGATATGATAGCCTTTGCCATGGCAGCATCGGTTCGTTTTATATTAATCGGATACTCTAATCTTTTTTCATAATTCCACATAAACCTTATCCCTCCATTTCCCATGGCCATGGTGTATTTGTCCATGCCCAGAAGTCAGTACCTTTTGGTATAGTGTCAAGAGTCAGAGGCGAGAAGCGGCTGCCATATTCTTTTAATGCCTGTGTTCTTGCATTTTGGTAGTATGCAAAATATTCTAATGCTTCAGCATTTTTAGGATGCGTATCAAGAAACATGGCACAGTCTAAAGCAGCGAAGCTTACAAAATCAATATAACGTTTTAAGGTTTGCTGATTCATGTTACAGTCGCAATTTGGGTTTCGGTTGTTATTGCGGATAGAATTCGAGTTACAGCCAGAGCTACAATTAGAGCTTGAATTGCAGCCAGAGTTACCGTCGGAATTAGAGTTGTAACCGAAGTCAGGGTTACAGTCAGAATTACTGTTAGAATTGCAGTTTGTAGAACGATGATGGCAGGAATTCATATTACAGTTTAGAGTATTGTAGTTTTGAGAAGAACGCATACCCTGCATCATTTCTGGCACCTCCTTCCAGTAAAAGGAAGGTCAAGTTCCTGAAAGATAGTTCCAGCACACAGTGCATTTTCAGGTTTATATATATTCTGCCATTTCTGCCATGGGACATAGGCCATAGCAAGCGGCATGGAATCTAATTTTAACACTTCTTTTTCCTGTTTGCATGAGCAGGAAGAATGATTTTCCATCATGGCGTTAGCTCCTTAAGTTTATATAGTTATATATATGATAAACAGATAAAAATGTACATAGAATTAGACAGACGCTCCTAAAGAAAGTGATTGTTTTCGGAAGACTTTTTTATATTTACAGGTAATAGTTTAGAAGACTTTTTTGTTGTCAGATTGTTTAATAGTTGTAGAGCATGTTTGAAAAGTCATTTCTACAATCTGCATGCCCCAATTTACGGAGCTTTTGTAAGAGAAAAGTGCAAACATATTGCATTTTCAGAGGTGGGGATGTATAATACAAGATTGATTAACCTATAGAATTTTGCTTTGTTTTTTATGCAGAAAGGAATGAATAGAACAATGACAAAGATAGATATTATTTCCGGTTTCCTTGGAGCTGGAAAGACAACTTTAATTAAAAAACTTATTGAGGAAGCATTAAAGGGACAGAAAGTCGTTCTTATCGAGAATGAATTTGGTGAGATCGGTATTGACGGTGGTTTTTTAAAAGAATCAGGAATTCAGATTAACGAGATGAATTCAGGATGTATCTGCTGTTCTTTAGTTGGTGATTTTAATACAGCGCTTAAAGATGTATTAGAGCAGTATACACCAGATCGCATTATCATTGAACCTTCAGGGGTTGGCAAACTTTCTGATGTTATGAAGGCAGTACAGAAAGTTGTAGATGCAGAGGAAGATGTTGTATTAAATAGCCACATTACTGTTGCAGATGCACAGAGAGCAAAAATGTACCTTAAGAACTTTGGTGAATTCTATCGCAATCAGGTTGAGTTTGCCAGTGCAGTCATTTTAAGTCGTTCTCAGAATGTAAAGGAAGACAAGCTTGAAAAGGCGGTAGAACTTCTTCGTAGTCTGAATGATAAATGTCCAATTGTGACAACACCTTGGGAAGAACTTAGCGGCGCTCAGATTCTTGAAGTTATGGAAGGGGAAAATGATTTCGCAAAAGAATTAATGGAAGCAGCACAGGTTTGCCCTGAATGTGGACATCATCATGAACATGGAGAAGAATGTCATGACCACAAGCATGAACATGACCATGAAGAGCATGAACATGACCATGAAGAGCATGAACATCACCATGAACATGACCACGAAGGACATGAGCATCATCATGATCATGACTGCTGTGACCATGACCATCACGATCACCACCATCATCATGCAGATGAAGTATTTACAAGCTGGGGCAAAGAAACTCCTAAGAAATTCACAGAAGAGGGGATTCGCACCATCCTTGATACTTTATCAAAAGAAGATTCCGATGAGTATGGTATTATTTTAAGGGCAAAAGGTATCGTACCGGATGAAAATGGTAAATGGATCCATTTTGATTTAGTGCCAGGTGAGGACGAGGTACGTTATGGTTCTGCCGAGTACACTGGAAGAATCTGTGTTATCGGTTCTAAGCTTAATGAGGACAAACTGGCAGAGCTTTTTGGTTTATAAAAATGTACTTTTGGAGTTCTTTTGTATTTGCTTTTGCACTTGATTTTTTACACTTGTATCCTAAATTCATTAATGTATGTGTTGATAGAGAATTTTTCCAAAGCAAATACAGAAAGATCTTCAAAGTATACAAAACCCCACAGGAGGAAATTTATGTTAGGTAAGAAAAAGGAACTCGAGATTCCTGTATATTTATTTATGGGATTCTTAGAAGCCGGAAAGACGACCTTTATTCAGGAAACACTGGAAGAAGATTATTTTAACGACGGAGAAAGAACACTTTTATTTGCCTGTGAAGAGGGAATGGAAGAGTATGATGAAGAACTGTTAAAAAGAACAAATACAACAGTTGTTTATGTAGAAGATCAGGAAGAATTCAATACAGAATTCCTTACAAGCAAGCTTTTACAGTATTATCCGGATCGCGTTATCATTGAGTACAATGGTATGTGGACGATCGATCATCTCGTAGAAGCATTAGAAGGCACTCCACTTATGATTTTCCAGACAATCGTGAGTGCCAATGCAGAAACATTTGACCTGTATATGAACAATATGCGTTCCCTTGCAGTAGAAATGTTCAAAATGGCAGAGCTTGTTATCATCAATCGCTGCACAAAGGCAACACCAAGAGCAACTTACAGAAGAAGCATTAAGGCAGTAAACCGCCGTGTACAGGTTGTCTTTGACTCCATGGTTCCAGGTGAAGATATGGGAGAGGAAGAAGATGAAGAGCTTCCATTTGATATCAGTGGTGATGAGATCCATCTTGAAGATGATGATTATGGCGTATGGTTCATTGATGCAATGGAACGCCCGGAACTCTATGATGGCAAGACTATGGTAATGAAAACAAGAATCTTTAAAGCGATGCGTATGCCAAAAGGAACTTTTGTACCAGGCCGTCATGCGATGACCTGCTGTGCAGATGATATTCAGTTTATTGGATATCTTTGTCATACAAATCATGCCAAGTCTTCCACGATCAAATCACTGAAGAATAAAATGTGGGTGACACTTACTGCGGAAGTACGTGTAGAGTACAATGAGGAATATCAGGATAAAGGTCCGGTACTTTACGCAAAACGTATAGAAGCGGCAGAGCCACCGGAAGAAGAACTGGTATACTTCTAGAGCGTGTCTGAAAAATCATTCCTGCAATCTGCACACCTCAATTTACGGTATATTTTGCAGGCAGGGGAGACGCTCCAAAGAGAGAAAAGGCCTTATATTTGTGACTCTATCGCTGTGGGTTGAATGTTCGCGTAACGGCTCACATTCAATTCACGCTCTAAGGTCACCAATATAAGGTCTTTTCTCTCTTTGGAGCTGACTTTGGCTGTTGGAGTAAAGTCAGAGTCTATAGTTGGATTGGCAGAGAAATTTTTAGTGGTTCTTTTTCATATTTTTTGAACAATCCGATAGAATACCTATAGTGACTGAATATTCTATTAGAACGGATACACAAATGAACAAGATACATAGGAGCCTATAGTGGGGCATATAGTAAAATGAATTTAAACAGAAAGGATTTTTATGGATTATATACATTTGGATTTTTTGACAGACAGTAAGGGGCGAAAGATTCTTTTCCCTGTTCTTCCTGAGACAGGTTTAAACCAGAAATTGCTTCATGTAGTAGTCAATGACGGAGATATAAAGAAAATGTATCCTGTTTTTCAGCAAAAAGCAGGCATCTACGGTGAATATAGCGAATATATGAAAAGACATGGCTGTGCCTGCTGCTCTCTGACAACTATATTAGCAGCTTTTGTAGAAGAATACGCGGATCTGCGTCCAGATGAAACCATTACCAAAGTCGAAAAAAAATATTTTCCTAAAGAAGTATATACAGCCAATTACAGCAAAGTCATGGCAAGACAAATGCCTGTATCCCTTTATGGAATCTCTGTCATACTAAAAAATGAAGGAATTGCCTGCAAATACGTTGGAAACTTTGAAGATAAGGTCGCTGAAAAACAGATAACCGAGCATCTGTATAAAGGAAATCCTGTTATCATAGAAACAAGCAGAATGCGAAGAAAAGGCAGAAGAATTGTCCGTTTTTTCGATAAGAAATACGCCGGCTCCTATCATACCATGATTCTGTTAGGAATAGATGAAAATGGACAGGTCATCTTTACCGACTCTGCAACAAGAGACTGGGCAGGTGAGAAACAAAGGCTCAAATGCGCTGACCTTTCCGAGGTGATATCCTATATGTTTCCGCAAAAAAATGTTGAAGACACCCATTTGTATTTTAGTCGAAAAAAGAATACAGGGGGATATATTCTGATTTTGCAGAGCAAAACAGACGCTGCTATAGAGGAATATGTGGACGGATTGCCAGAAGAATTATTGAGAAGAACTCCTAAAAAATTTATTGATTTTGTTCCGTTGTGCTAAACGCTTCATTTTGCCCAATAGTACACTATACTATCTTTATTCAGGAAAAATCTTTCATAAATTATAAAGTAAATCTTATAGAAAGCATTTTTGAAACACGTTTGAATTTTTCTAAAAGTCAGATTGTTTCACTTGTATCGTAAAGATACTTGGCACTTCGTTTCTTATTGTAACACAATAACCGAAGGGAAATGTCAATCCTCTTAAATTCAATTTCCCGGCAAGCCATAAACTTCTGAAAAAATCCCCAAATCCTTCCACAATAAATTCTGACTTTACTTCAGCGACCAAAAAACAGCTTCCAAAGAGAGTCGATAGCCTATATTTGTGGCCTTAGAGCGTGTCTGAAAAATCATTCCTGCAATCTGC
>CAVCBH010000071.1:0-33961 GCA_963600375.1 bacterium
CCGCAAATTGTGATGCACATCTTGCAGAAAGCATTTTTCAGACACGCTCTAGAACCAAACTTGCCGAGGATGGGAAGCTCCCACCTACAGGTGGGGGAGGATGTCACATAGTAGTTATACAGTTTAGGAGGAATATATTATGATTAGAAGAAGACGTCTTCGTGCAACAGAAAACTTACGTGCATTAGTCCGTGAGACATCCGTAAGTGTATCTGATTTAATTTACCCATTATTTGTTATCGAGGGAAAGGATATCAAGAATCCAATCGATTCCATGCCAGAAATCTACCAGTATTCCATTGACCGTTTAGACGAGGAATTAGACCGCATCCGCGAGGCAGGCATAAAGGGAGTTCTTTTATTCGGAATCCCTGCACATAAAGATGAGTGCGGAACAGAAGCATACAATGAACATGGAATTATTCAGGAAGCAATCCGCTATATTAAAAAAGTATTTCCTGAATTAGTTGTAATCGCTGATATCTGTCTTTGTGAATACACTTCCCACGGACATTGTGGACTTATTAAAGATGGCATTATTTTAAATGATGAGACACTTCCTTTGCTCGCAAAAACTGCTGTAACCTGTGCACAGGCAGGAGCAGATATGGTTGCCCCATCTAATATGATGGATGGTCACATTGCAGCAATTCGTGAAGCATTAGATGAAGCAGGCTGCAAGATGACTCCAATTATGGCTTACAGTGCAAAAATGGCTTCCGGATACTACGGGCCATTCCGTGACGCAGCTCATTCTGCACCAGGATTTGGCGATAGAAAAACTTATCAGATGGATTACCATAACCCAAGAGAAGCAATGCGTGATATTCAGGACGATATTGATGAAGGAGCAGACATTATCATTATCAAACCAGCACTTGCTTTTCTCGATATTTTAAAAACAGCATCCTGGGAAACAGATATGCCACTTTGTGCATACAATGTAAGCGGTGAATACTCCATGGTAAAAGCTGCGGCAGCAAACGGCTGGATTGATGAGAAGAAGATTGTTATGGAAAATATGATCGGAATGAAGAGAGCTGGTGCTCAGATGATTATTACATACCATGCGCTTGATGTAGCAAAATGGTTGGGAGAAGAATAGGAATTGCCACAGGCAAAACAGACACCACTGAGAAGCGTGGTAACCGGATTGCCAGAAGAATTTTTTAGTGGTTCTTTTCCCGTATTTTTTGAGCAATCCGACAAAACTTTTGCGGCGCCTCTCTTTGGAAGCGTCTCCCCTGCCTGCAACAACAGAAAAAGGAAGACATGCTCTCAGCGACCAATAGCCGAAAACACTCTTCCTTTCCCTGTTATGCAAAGTATAGTAATTAATCCTATTCAGAATACATGAAATGAATTAATCTGACTTTATTATAATACATTTTTAGAAAAAAAGCGATAGTAAATTAAAAAAAGGACAGTTTTTATTTGCTTTTCATTTTCGGTAATGTGAAAAAGTTGTATATGATAATGAATTCTTAGTTAAATTAATAATATTGAAAAAATTTCTCAATAAGGATATACTAGAGCGTGTCTGAAGAAAGCATTTTTCAAACACGCTCTAAAGTTAATTTCCAGTTATATGAAAATGTTTCAAAATAGGATTTTGAATGTTCATATCGGATTTATGTAATTTATATATTTATACAGATAGAAGAGATTAAAATTAACGATAACTGCAGGAGGAGAGAAATATGACTTTAGCACAGTTACCTGTGGGAAAAGAAGGAATTATTGATACGGTAGGCGGGGAAGGAAATTTACGCTGTCGTTTTTTGGATATGGGCCTTATTCCGGGGACAAAAGTGAAGGTGCTTAAGATGGCGCCGATGGGCGATCCCATACAGATTCATCTTCGCGGATATGATATTACGATTCGAAAAGAGGATGGGGAAAAAATAGTATTGAAGGAGGAATCTGTGCGGTGATTTTTGCTTTGATTGGTAACCAGAATTGTGGAAAGACGACACTGTTTAATCAGATGACAGGTTCAAATCAGCATGTTGGTAATTTCCCGGGAGTAACAGTAGATCAGAAGATGGGGAAGTTTGCTACAGCCTCGGCGGATGGGACAGTGGTTGATCTTCCGGGAATTTATTCACTTCGTCCGTATACGAATGAAGAAATTGTTACGAGAGATTTTCTTTTGAAGGAAAAGCCGGATGGGATTATTAATATTGTAGATGCGACAAATATTGAGAGAAATCTGTATCTGACATTACAGCTTATCGAGATGCGTATTCCGATGGTACTTGCTTTAAACATGATGGACGAGGTGCGAAGCAATGGTGGCTCTATCAATGTAAAAGAAATGAGCCGTTTGCTGGGAATTCCGATTATTCCGATTAGTGCGATTCGAAATGAAGGTGTCGAAGATTTAATACATACCGCTTATGAAGTTGCAGAAAATAAACAATATCCTGAGGTTTATGATTTTTGCACGCCGGGTCCGGTACATCGTTGTATACACGGTCTGTATCATCAGGTAGAGGATCATGCCAGCCGTGCGGGGATGAATGGTCGATTTGCAGCAGTGAAAGTAATTGAAGGTGATCAGGATATTATTAAACGTCTGAAATTTTCAGAAAATGAGCTTGAAATGATGGAACACAGTATTATTGAAATGGAAAGAGACAGAGGACTTGATCGTAATGCGGCGATGGCGGATATGCGGTATAGCTTTATTGAAAATATTTGTGAGAAGTCCGTGGTGAAATGTCAGGTCAGTAAAGAATATGAGCGAAGTGTGCGGATAGACAGTGTGCTTACAGATCGCTACCTGGCACTTCCGGTATTTGCCGGGATTATGGTATTTATTTTCTGGATGACATTTGGACCATTTGGTTCATTTTTAAGCGATGCATTAAGTGCGGGGATTGACTGGATTTCAAAAGGAACAGAAATATTACTCACGAACTATGGGATTAATCCCGTTGTAAAAAGCCTTGTGATCGATGGAATCTTTACAGGGGTGGGAAGTGTACTTAGCTTTCTTCCAGTAATCTTAATTTTATTTTTCTTCTTATCTATATTAGAAGATACAGGATATATGGCAAGAATCGCCTTCGTTATGGATACTTTCCTGCGAAAAATAGGTCTTTCAGGAAGAAGTTTTGTACCGATGCTGCTCGGATTTGGCTGTTCTGTGCCGGCGGTCATGGCGAGCAGAACACTTTCTTCCGAAAGAGACAGAAATCTCACGATTATGCTGATTCCGTTTATAAGCTGCTCGGCTAAAATACCAATCTACACCGTATTTACAGCAGCATTTTTTCCGCATAGAGGAGTACTTATAATGTCCTGTCTCTATTTTGGAGGAATCGTAGTCGGAATTTTAATGGCATTAATTTTTAAAAAAGTTTTATTTGCCGGAAAGCCAATGCCATTTGTAATGGAACTGCCAAATTACCGTTTTCCATCTTTTAAAAGTGTTTTGCTTTTAATGTGGGAAAAGGCAAGAGATTTTTTGGAAAGAGCATTTACCATTATCTTTCTTGCCTCAATGATTATCTGGTTCTTGCAGACATTTGACAGCCGGTTAAATGTTGTTACAGACAGTGCAAACAGCCTTCTTGCTGTACTTGGCCGTTTACTTGCACCAATCTTTAAACCACTTGGATTCGCAGAGTGGCGAATCTCCACCGCACTTGTCACAGGAATTACCGCAAAAGAAGCAGTAGTATCCACTCTCAGTGTCTTATTAGGAACAAACGCCGCCCACGTATCTGCTGCCCTCGGCACGTTATTTACTGTTCGCTCCGCAGTAAGTTTCCTTGTCTTCACATTATTGTATACACCTTGCGTTGCGGCAATCGCAGCTATTAAGCAGGAAATGCATTCGACATTGAAAACAGTGGGAATTGTCACTATGCAATGTGGAGTGGCCTGGGTAGTCGCATGGCTGGTGTATGTGGTTTCTGGGGTGATTTAGTAAGTGTAAGACAGACGAACCCGGAGAAGGAAAGAATCTATATTTGTGACTTTCGTCGCTGCGAGAAGAAGTCTTCTATGAAAAGCCCTCTATTATAATTATTGATTTTGACTCAGTTGTACAAAACACAAAGGTGTCAAAATCAATAATTATAATAGAGGGCTTTTCTAACATTATTTTAAACTCTCGCAGCTCCCAGGTCACAAATATAGGGTATCTTCTTCTTTTGGGAGCGTCTCTTTAACAAATTAAGAAAATTTATGTTTACTTCTTATCAGCTATAGGATAGAATAGTGATAAACACACAGATGGAAATATTCTACTGTGAAGAAAGGTGGTGGAAGTATGACTGTAATGTATTGGCTGGGAGCCGCAGTAATCCTTATTGTAATCGAGATTATCACAATGGGTCTCACAACAATATGGTTTGCTGGAGGAGCTTTAACAGGTGCAGTGATGGCTGCCTTTTCTCTGCCATTATGGAGTCAGATTCTCGCATTTGCGCTTGTGTCAGTAATTCTTCTTATTTTGACGAGACCGTGGGCGTTAAAGTATCTTAACAGCAGAACGGTTCGGACGAATGTGGACAGTCTGATCGGACAGACAGCACTTGTAACCCAGGACGTTGATAATCTCAATGCAAAGGGACAGGTGAAAGTCAAAGGACAGATATGGACAGCGAGAAGTATTTCTGATGATGTACAGCTTCATGAAGGACAGAAAGTCATGATAGAATCTATTTCCGGAGTGAAGGTGATTGTAAAACCTATTTAAAGATGTATGCTGGGAGTCTTTACGATATTTGATTTTGTGAGAAGATTCCGAGAGTATATAAGGAGAAACAGGAGGTGTATATGAATATGACTGGAACTATCTTTACGGTTATCATTATATTGTTAATCGTGTATATCGTAACATCCTGCGTGAGAATCGTACCGCAGGCACAGGCATATGTTATCGAGAGACTTGGTGCATATAACGGAACATGGTCCGTTGGAATGCATTTTAAAGTGCCATTTATTGACCGTGTAGCAAAGAAAGTTCTTTTAAAAGAACAGGTGGTAGACTTTGCACCCCAGCCGGTTATCACAAAGGATAACGTAACAATGCGTATTGATACTGTTGTGTATTATCAGATTACAGATCCTAAGCTTTATGCTTACGGTGTAGATAATCCAATTATGGCGATTGAGAATCTGACAGCAACAACATTGCGTAATATCATTGGTGATCTGGAACTTGACTCCACACTGACATCCCGTGAGACCATTAATACAAAGATGCGCGCGACATTAGATGAAGCGACAGATCCATGGGGAATCAAGGTAAATCGTGTGGAACTTAAGAATATCATTCCACCGACAGAGATTCAGAATGCGATGGAGAAGCAGATGAAGGCAGAGCGTGAACGTCGTGAAGCGATTCTTCGTGCAGAAGGTGAGAAGAAGTCTTCTATCCTTCGTGCAGAGGGTCATAAGGAGTCTATGATTCTTGAAGCGGAAGCAGAGAAAGAAGCAGCAATTCTTAATGCGGAAGCGAAAAAGGAAGCGACAATCCGTGAAGCAGAAGGTCAGGCAGAAGCAATTCTTAAAGTGCAGAAAGCTACCGCAGACGGTCTAAGAGCTATCAGAGAAGCTGGAGCAGATGAAGCTGTTATCAAGCTGAAATCTTTAGAGGCATTTGAGAAAGCAGCAGATGGAAAGGCAACAAAGATTATTATTCCTTCTGAGATTCAGAATCTTGCAGGACTTGTTACTTCCGTTAAAGAAGTGGCAACACAGCCAGAGACAGTAGAAGCAGATACCGCTGAGAAGTAAGGCATAAGCCGGATGATATAGAAGTACTATTAGAGAAATCTCATCAGGAGTTTTGATTTTGTTTCAGAACTTTGATGGGATTTTCTTATTCTCAGGGTATGTTTGCAATCTGGTAGAAGGGTGTTAGAATTTGTAATATGATGATCATATGGAAATTTATTCTTCCGGAGGAATGTCAGATGGTTCAATCACTCAGGAAAGAAGTCCACTGACAGTTCTATCGAACAGAAGGAATCCAGTCCTTGCAGATGTATTTAATCGTTTGGCATACATGGAGCGATAAGAGATATTTACTGGGAAGATATTGTTTTTTTAAAATGTAAATAATACAGTGCAATAAATTTTAAAAATTTTTAGAAAGAAAAACTATGAAAACGATAATGAAGAAGCTATTGGCGCACTACTGGTTAGTGTATCCGGTATTAATTTTAAAAATGTTTATATATTACTGGCAGACAAAGCGGCTGGATATGCTTAGTATTTATGATGTGCCATTATTAAGTCTGCTGTTTTTGTTTTGTGTGTTTGAGGTGTTTTCTTTTAAAGAAAGCAGGCCCAGACGATATGGATTTTATATTGTATACACATTGATTACGTTAATTATGCTGGCAGATGCGGCATACAGTAGCTATTTTGGAAAGTATGTATCTGTCAATCAGCTTTACCAGATTGCTAGTCTTGGACAGATTGCAGGAGATGGTAATGTAATCGGAGCAAGTGTAAGTCCGTGGTGTTTATTAACGCTCGTTGATTATCCATTTGTTTTGTACTGGTATTGCCTGCGAAATAAAGGAAAAAAAGGAATGTTTGATGAGCTGGTAAAATACTGGCCGGAAAAGTTCCATTTTAAAAATGTGTGGAAAGAAAAAGGTTTTGTGTTATCTTTGGCTAAGAGTGCATTTCATATTATTATTTATATTGTAGCAATTTGTGCATGGTATTACTATGGTCTGAATCCGCAGAATCTTCGTTCAGTCCAGCAGGTAAACCATATTGAATTCTTTACGTATCACACAAATGATGTAGTGGTAAATGTAGTCGGAAAGGTAAAGAGAAGCTCTGTTGACGAAAAAGCCATTCAAAAGAAAATGAAAAGCATTGTGCCAAAGTCATCTGGAACTGCTTATAAAGGTGTGGCTAAAGGAAAGAATCTGATATTGATTCAGACAGAATCTTTTAATAACTTTGTCATTGGGGCAACTTATAATGGACAGGAATTAACCCCGAATCTCAATAAATTGCTGAAAAATGACACCATTTATTTTAATCATTTTTATTCAACGACAGGAGCAGGCAATACCAGCGATGCGGAATTTTCTGCTTTAAATAGCCTTTATCCAAATGATATCCGGGAATGTTACCGAATGTATGTGGATAATACCTATAATGGTCTGCCGTGGATGTTCCGTGAAAAGGGATACAGTGCGATGGCGTTTCACGGTTATGTAAAGACATTCTGGAATCGAAGTGAGGCATATAAGAATCAGGGGTTCCAACATTATTATTCAGAAGAAGAACTGAAAAAAACACAGATTTCCGGCTTTGGAATTACCGATAAAGAAATGTTTCGACAGGCAGTCGATATTTTAAAAACGAAAAAACAGCCATTTTTCAGTTTTATGATTACACTTACAAACCATATTCCATACGAGCTTGACCAGTCATTAGCAAGTCTTAAGCTAAAAAGCAGCGATGAGGGAAGTACCTTTGGTAATTATCTTCAGACAGTAAGATATACGGATGAGGCCTTTGGCAAGCTGATAGAATATCTCAAAGAAAATGACATGTACGATAATACCGTAATCGCCATTTACGGTGACCATCAGGGAATGAACAAAGAAACTCCATCTGTTCGCTGGAAAATGACGGATTTCCTGGGAAAAGAATATGATTACGATGAGATGCTCAATGTCCCATTTATTATTCATATTCCAGGATTAAACGAAAGTAAGGTAGTAGATACTGTTGGTGGCGAAGTCGATATCATGCCAACGATTGCAAATCTTATGGACTTAGATACAAAACAGCCTTATGTATTCGGACATGATCTGCTCAATGCAGACGAGGGATTTATAGCACAGATTTCCTATGTAGGAGAAGGGTCTTTTATTACAAGTGATGACAATATGCTCTTTACAATAGGAAAAGACGGAACCGTAGCAAGTGGGCGATTAATGTCTCTTCTGGATGGCAGCCGGAAGAATCTAAACGAAAAACTCTGCCAGAAATATTCTGACCGCGCCCAGAGCTTGATAGATACTTGCAAGGAGGTGCTGGATAATAATCTGATAGCTAACTATATAACTCATTAACTAATACACAGACGCTCCCGAAGAGAGAATCTATCTGCCTGTTTATCCAGCGAATTATCCCATAAATATTGACTTTATTCCTGACATGTAGTATAAATTTTGTTAATAGTTCTACTAATAGGTAGTGATATAAGCAGTGACTGCTTTGATTTGGAGGAATAAAAGATGGATTTAAAAGGACGCAGTTTTTTAACTTTACTTGATTTTAATAAAGAAGAGATTCGTTATATGCTGGATTTAGCACATGAGCTGAAGGATAAGAAGAAGAAAGGTATTCAGGGAGAAGAACTTAAGGGTAAGAATATCGTACTTCTCTTTGATAAATCTTCAACAAGAACACGTTGCTCTTTTGAAGTTGCAGCGATGGATGAAGGCGCACATGTAACTTACCTGACCAATTCTCATATGAATAAGAAAGAGTCCATTGAAGATACTGCGAAGGTTTTTGGAAGGATGTATGATGCGATTGAGTATCGTGGGTTTGGACAGGATATTGTAGAAGATTTACAGAAATATTCTGGTGTTCCTGTATGGAATGGTCTTACAGATGTAGATCATCCAACACAGGTTTTAGCAGATTTTATGACAATGGAAGAACATATTGATAAGAAGTTAGAAGATATGAAGCTTACTTTCGTAGGTGATTTATCAGATAATGTAATGTATGCGCTGATGTATGGAAGTGCCATCATGGGTGTTGATTTTAAGGCAGTAGGTCCGGAAGAGACCGTGTGTGATCCAAAGGTTCTTGAAGTATCACAGGAGCTTGCTAAGAAGAGCGGCGCTACAATTACTATTTCTCATGATCCAGAAGATGTAAAGGGCTCTGATGTTATTTATACAGATATCTGGGTAAGTATGGGAGAATCAGAAGATTTATATCCAGTACGTGTAAATGCGTTATCTCCATATAAGATTACTACAAAGATGATGAAAGACACAGGCAATGATAAGTGTCTGTTTATGCACTGCCTGCCAGCGTATCATGATTTCGAGACAGGCGTGGCAAGAGATATGAGGGACCGTCTTGGTCTTGATATCAGAGAAGTGGAAGATGAAGTATTCCGTTCTGAGAATTCTGTTGTATTTGATGAGGCTGAGAATAGAATGCATTCCATTAAGGCTGTAATGGTGGCAACTCTCGGAAGATAGGTTATCTGGAAAGACGGTTTGATGATGAAAGAAAAGATTTTAGAATTTCTAAAGCAGCAGGATGGATTTATTTCAGGACAGCGTATTTGTGATGAACTTGGAGTTTCGAGAACTGCTGTGTGGAAGTACATGAACAGTCTGAAAAAAGAAGGATATGAGATAGAGTCGGTAACTCGAAAGGGCTACCGGCTTTTGCAAAGCCCTGATTTACTTACAAGAGAGGCAGTACTTTCCTGTATGCCAGAAGATGTGATACCGGGAGAATTATGCTGTTTTGAAAGAATTGACTCTACAAATGAAGAGGCAAAGCGCCGTGGAGAAGTTGGCGCACCAGATGGAAGCGTCTATGTGGCAGATAACCAGACTAACGGAAAGGGACGAAGAGGAAGAACCTGGATTTCTCCATCTGGAGAAGACATTTTTTTCACGATATTATTGCGCCCGGATCTGCCGTTAAACAGTGTGTCGATGCTTACTTTGGTGGCGGCATCGGCAGTAGCAGAGGCTGTTGATAAAGTGACAGGGATGAATTGTCAGATTAAGTGGCCAAATGACATTGTTCTTAATGAAAAGAAGGTCTGTGGGATTCTCACAGAGATGAACATGGAAATTGACAGCATCGCTTACGTAGTTGTCGGTATTGGAATTAATGTCAATCGAATGAATTTTGGAGAAGATATTGCGAACATGGCAACTTCTCTAAAACAGGAGAGTGGTCATAGCATAGAAAGAGCTGCATTGCTTTCAGAAATTCTGTCCGCTTTTTTCAGAGATTATAGACTGTTTTTAGAAAAGCAGGATTTATCTCCATTTTTAGAAGAATACAATCAGAAGCTTGTAAATGCAGGGCGCGAGGTAAAGATTATTAAAAAGGGTGAAGAAATAATTCGCATAGCAATTGGGATTAATGAGCGAGGCGAGTTGGTTGTGCGGGATGCCGTGGGAAATACAGAGAATATCTTTTCAGGAGAAGTATCTGTCCGTGGTATTTATGGCTATGTATAGGAGGCAGGAGATTACTATTATGTTTGATGATAAAGTAATATTATGCGGTTCAAGCAGTTACGAAAAGATTTTTTACTTTAATCCGGAGTTTGATTCTCTTCCAAAACAGATAAAGGATGAACTTCAGATTATGTGTGTTCTTTTTACAGAAGATGTGGGAGGAATTCTCAGATTAGAATTTGATGAAAAGGGAAATCTTAATCTTACTGTGGAATCAAAGGAAGATGATTTCTTCTTTGATGAGATAGGAAGTGTTCTTAAGATAAAGCAGCTTCGAGCAGAAAAAAGAGAACTCCTGGAGAACATGGAAACATATTTCAGGGTGTTTTTCTTACAGGAGGGAAATGATGTTACTAGCAATTGATATTGGAAATACAGATTTTACGATAGGAATTTTTCAGGGCAAAAAGCTGTGTGATACCTTTCGAATGAGAACAAAGATTAACCGTACATCGGATGAATATGGTGTCTTCATCTTAAATACGCTTCAGTACAAAGGGTACGATACAAAGGATGTGGAAGATGTAATTATTTCTTCAGTTGTTCCTGCAGTTATGCACTCTTTTAACAGTGCGATTATCAAATATTTTGGTCTTACTCCGATTATTGTGGGACCGGGAATCCGCACAGGAATCCGTATTGCCACAACAAATCCAAAGGAAACCGGCGCAGACCGTATCGTAGATGCTGTAGCAGGCTATGAACTGTATGGAGGCCCGGTTATTGTTGTCGATTTTGGTACAGCAACAACGTATGACCTGATTACAGAGGATGGAAGATTTGTCGGAGGTGTAACTTCTCCGGGAATTCGTACTTCTGCAAATGCACTCTGGCAGCAGGCTGCAAAGCTTCCTGAGATTGAAATCAGAAAGCCTATGAATATTCTTGCAAAAGATACAGTAACAAGTATGCAGGGTGGCCTTGTTTACGGTTATATTGGACAGACAGAATATATTATCCGCAAAATGAAAGAGGAAAGTGGTTTAGGAAAGATTAATGTAGTGGCTACAGGTGGCCTTGGAAAGATGATCGCGCAGGAAACAAGCTTTATCAATTATTATGATGCAAATCTTACTTTAAAGGGTCTGCAGATTATTTATGATAAGCAGAAACAGGATTAGATGATGACAGTAAAAGAAATATATGGGACAGACTTTCCTGTGATTCTGGCTCCAATGGCAGGAATTACAGATCTGCCTTTTCGAATTCTCTGCAAAGAACAGGGCGCAGATGTGATGGTTACGGAAATGATCAGTGCCAAAGCACTTTTTTACGGTAATAAAAACACATTGCCACTTATGCAGACAGAAGAGGAAGAAAAGCCAATCGGTGTACAGATTTTTGGATCAGAACCAGAATTAATGGGAGAGATGGCTCATAAGATTGAAGATAAAGGCTTTTCCTACATTGATATTAATATGGGATGTCCAGTTCCAAAGATTGTAAATAATAAGGAAGGCTCTGCCTTGATGCTGAATCCAGAACTTGCCGGGAGAATTGTAAAGGAAGTATCTAAGGCGGTAAGCTTGCCGGTTACAGTAAAGTTTAGAAAAGGTTTTGATGAGAATCATATCAATGCCCCGGAGTTTGCACAGATTATGGAAGTAAACGGTGCGGCAGCTGTTGCTGTTCATGGAAGAACGAGAGTTCAGTATTATACGGGTCAGGCAGACTGGGATATCATTCGTGATGTAAAAAAGGCAGTTTCTATTCCTGTTATCGGTAATGGTGATATTTTTACTGGAGAAGATGCAGTAAGAATGAGAGAGTATACAGGTTGTGATGGAATTATGGTTGCCAGAGGTGCAAAGGGAAATCCATGGATTTTCCGGGAAATCAGGGCAGCACTTGCCGGACAGCCAGTTCCAGAACGACCGACAGAGAAAGAAGTGATTTCCATGCTTCTTCGCCATGCACAGTTAAGCGTGCAGTATAAAGGAGAAAAGATGGGGATCCGTGAGATGAGAAAGCACACTGCATGGTATACTACGGGAATGCATGGCTCGTCCACACTTAGAAATAAAGTTAATCAGGTAGAGACATTAGAAGCACTCAGAGAGCTTCTGATGCGTTGACAAGCAATTTTTTTTGGACTATAATGGTACTTTAAGTGAACCAGAAAAGAAAGGTGTAGATTATGGTGGAAGCAAAAAAACATATCCTGACAAGCCAGGGAATGCAGGCATTAGAAGACGAACTGCAGGACCTCAAAGTAGTTAAAAGAAAAGAAATCGCACAGAAGATAAAAGAAGCCAGAGAGCAGGGCGACTTATCCGAGAACGCAGAGTACGATGCAGCCAAAGATGAGCAGCGCTCTATGGAAGCAAGAATCGAAGAACTCGAGAAGATTATCAAGAACGCAGAAGTTATTGATGAATCTGCTTACGATAAAGATACGGTAAGTATCGGAAGCACTGTTAAGTTCTACGATGAAGAATTTGATGAAGAATTAGAATATCGTATTGTTGGTTCTACAGAGTCCGATATCCTTAAGGGACTCATTTCTAATGAATCCCCGTTAGGAAAGGCTCTTATCGGTTCTAAGATTGGTGAGACAGTTCAGGTAGAAAGCCCGGATGGATTCTCAAACTACAAGATTTTAGGAATCTCCAGAGAGTAATTTGGTGAAATTCTGATTTGCGTAGCAAAGTAGACGCACCACAAGAGAAAAGATACCCTATATTTGTGACTCTATCACTGTGAGTTGAATGTTCGCTTCTATGCTCACATTCAATCCTCGCTCTAAGGCCACAAATATAGGGTATCTTTTTCTCTCGGGAAGCGTCTCTTTTTTAGAAGCCATCTCCTTTGCCTGCGGCAAAACAGAATTTATCTCATTTATCATTGTAATTGGAAGAATGTTCATGTTATACTAAAAAGGATTAAGAAGATTTTTTTAGAAATTGAGGAACAGTTATGATTGATCCGAAGAAAGTCAGATTAATGACGAAGTTAGCAGTTTATGAAGAGGGTCCGGGAAAGAAAGACTTGAAGATTAACTGCTACAGTAAAAAGACATATGTGAATATCAAACAGTTAGAGAGCATAATTGCAGTAACTGTGGCTTATATATTGGGAATAGTGCTGTATTGTTTCGGAATCTATACCGATATTATTTCGCGAGGATTAGATTTTCCGTATCGAAAGTATATTGTTCACGCGATTATTCTTTATTTCGTTTTCATTATTATTGATATCCTGTGTACGAGGAGATACTATACAAAGGTTTATGAGAAGATGAAAGAGGATATAAAACAGTACGATCATAATTTATATCATCTGGAGAGATATATTCAAAAAGAAGAGGACAGGACATAGCTTATGATGGCACAATTAGTCGATTTTAAAGAGTGGTTAATAATTTTTTACAAGAAACATGTAGATATACTGTTTCCGGTGTTGAAGCTGATTTTTGCATTTTTTGCATTGAACATGTTTCAAAGAATGTTTTATTATAATGAAACTATAAATAATTCATGGGTATTTTTGGCAGTATCTGTTGTTCAGGCATTTTTGCCAATATCATTTCTGTACTATGCAATATCAATATTGATCATGATAAATCTGTGGAAGATTTCCATGGATATTTTTCTGGGATGTATCATTTTCTTTGTAATATGTTCTTTTGCATTTATACGTGTGGACAGAAAACATGCAGTAATTATTATAGCGGTTGCTTTATTATTTTACCTGAAGCTGGAATATCTTCTGCCGATTCTTCTGGGAATGACTGCTGGATTTGGGGCGATTCTTCCGGCAGCGGCAGGAATTATCACGTATTTTCTGGCAGTGTATATGGCAGATGTAAGTACATTGCTTACGACTTCAACAAGTTCCAGTTTTGGTATGGGACTGCAGAGAATCGTGAATCTGATGTTAATTGATAAGAAACTGCTTGTATTGCTTGTAACATTCAGTCTTATTATTTTTATGACAACATTGCTTTGTCACATATTTTACGAGAGAGCATGGATGTTTGCTACTTTTGTAGGAAACATAGCGATGGTGCTGCTGTTATTATTTGGGAGATTAATTTTTGAACTGGATTATTCTATATGGAGATTATTCCTTGAAATGATTCTTGGAATAGGATGCTGTTATGTTTACCGTTTCTTCAGGGGAATCGGTGATGTATCCAGAATAGAGAAAGTGTCTTTTGAAGATGATGAATACTTCTATTATGTAAAGGCAGTTCCAAAGATTAAGGTTACACAAAAAGACAGGAATGTGACCGACATTAAATCCGGCGAGAATGAGGATGATATCTTATTTGATGATATAACAGAGGAATCCGACCTGTTTGATGAGAATGGGAAGGAAGCAGAGAAAGAGTGAAGGGGCTGGATAACAGATTATGCAGTTATTAAGTATAGGACAATTTCACAAAGTAATAGAAAAGTATTTATATTGGCTGTCTCTGCCATCTATTGGTTTTACAGATATTTTGGAAATTATCATTATCAGTGTGATTGTTTACCAGGTACTGAAGTGGGTACAGCTAACAAGGGCATGGACCTTATTTAAAGGAATCATCATGCTTTTACTGTTTGCCCTTTTTGCGGCAATTTTCCAGTTGAATACTATATCATGGTTGCTTTCGAATTCTCTTGGAGTGGGAATTACAGCAGTAGTTATCATATTTCAGCCAGAATTACGGCGTGCATTGGAGCAGTTAGGACGTAAAAAGATTTTCAGCAATTTATTTTCTGCCGGAGAATATGAAGGCAGACAGTCAGCGGTTACGGAGAAGACAATTAATGAGA
This sequence comes from bacterium, assembly GCA_963600375.1. GTDB lineage: Bacteria > Bacillota > Clostridia > Lachnospirales > Lachnospiraceae > Anaerobutyricum. The sequence continues at coordinate 14,987 of CAVCBH010000071.1, forward strand.
TTGTTCGGGCATCCTATGAGATGGGAGCAGTAAAGACAGGAGCCTTGATGGTTATTGAGCAGAATGTAGCACTTGGAGAGTATGTGCGTACAGGAATTGCTATCGATGGATTGGTGACAAGCCAGCTTCTCATTAATATTTTTGAGCATAATACACCACTTCATGACGGTGCTGTTATTATCAGAGGAAATCGAATTGTATCGGCAACCTGTTATCTGCCACTTACAGACAGTATGGATATTGGTAAAGAACTTGGAACAAGACACAGAGCTGCGGTAGGAATCAGTGAGGTTTCCGACAGTCTGACAATCATTGTCTCAGAAGAAACCGGTGCGGTATCTCTTGCCAAAGATGGAGTGTTGTATAAACATTTAAAGAAAGAAGAACTTTTAGAAAAGCTTCAGCAGTTAAAAGTTGAAGAAACGAACAGTGCGGATGTATTTAAAAAATGGAAGGATCTGTTGCGAAATGAAAAGTCAGAAAAATAATATGTGGATGAAGGTACTTTCTGTCGTTATAGCAATCCTGATATGGCTTTTTGTGGCCAATACAAATGACCCGGTAGTTACGAAGCGGTTTTATAGTATTCCTGTAAAGGTTACGAATGAAGATGCTCTTACGAAGCGGGGGTATGCCTATGAAATCCTTGATGGAGAAGAAGTGAATATCACTGTAAAGGGAAAGAGCAGTATTGTTCGTACCATGGGAATCTCTGATTTTCAGGCGATTGCAGACTTTTCAAAGTTGTCAAAAGTAGATGCTGTGCCGATAGACGTTACTGCGAAAAAGTATTCCGATCAGCTTGATATTACGTTAGGAACAACGAATACCATGAAGATTAAGAAAGATGAAGTGGTAACAATCAGCGTTCCGGTAAATATTTCTGTAAAAGGTGATCCGGCAGAAGGCTACGCTGTCGGAAGAGCGACAAGCACACCGAACCTGATAAAGGTCAGCGGACCGGAGAATCTGCTGTCTTCTGCGAAAGAGATTCGGGCAACTGTCAGTATAGATGGAATTTCTCATGATATTACAGCGACGGATAAGCCGGTTTTATATGATGAAGAAGGTAAGAAGATCAGTAGCAATCAGATTGAATTTGATACTACTTCTATTGGGATTTATATAGAACTTTGGAAGACAAAGACGGTAGATGTCAAGTTGAGTTATACAGGAGAACCGGCAAAGAATTATCAGTTGGTTTCTTTTGATTATGAGCCAAAGCAGATTACAGTCGCGGCTCCAGATGATACGTTGAAGAATCTTGATTCTATTACATTAGACAGTGTATCTATTGATGGCCTGACAGAAGATTATGAGAAGGATATTAATCTTACACAGGCAGTACTTCCGGATAACGTAATCCTGGCCAATGATGATACCAGTGATGTAAAGGTAAAGGCAACCATTGAGAAGATAACTTCCCACAAACTGTCATTTACCAAAAAGAATATTAATATAACCAATAATAGTAATGGGTATAAAGTTACGTATGATAAAAATAATGAGTATTCTATTTTAGTAGATGGTCCATCTTCTGTTGTAAATAGTCTTACGATAAAGGACTTTGTCCCATGGATAGATATTAATGGCTTAGAACCGGGAACACATGAAGTATCTTTGCATGTGCGGGATGTAGATGGAGTTACCGTGGGAGCTACAACTAAGCTTAAGATTACTTTAAAAGAAAATAAATAATAATTCAGAACCCAAACTCAAATGCAGCTTTCATTATGTAATGAATACATAATAAAAAGCTACATGGTTTTAAATTGTTATAAATAGTGGATTGAATGAATTGAGGAATAATTATATGAGACAAAAAACAGAAACAATGCTTTGTGTTGCCTTCATGGAACTATTGAAAAAATGCCCCTTTTCAAAGATCACGATACAAAAGCTTGCCGGTCAATGCGGAGTAAACCGGCAAACTTTTTATTATCATTTTGACAATATATATGACCTGATGTCAAAAGCATTTGAATATGAATTGGTACATGAAAGCCGTATGTATGAGGAAGTAACATGGGAATACGCTATGAGCATATTTTTGCAGTGGATAAAAGAAAATCGTGTGATCATCAGAAATATTCTGGCAAATGCAGAACTCCCGTATCTAAAAAGAGCGATCTACCCACTGATTGCGCGAAGTATATCCAGCGGCTATTTTTCAGAAGATGCAGAGAAGTTTTCAGAGAAAAAACAGGAAGATTTTTGTGTGAATTTTCTTACGATAGGGATTACACAGTATGTCCTTGAATGGGCAGAAAGTGATTTCCGAGAACCGATAGAAGATATCGTTGCACATCTGTCATGGCTTTTACAGAAAGTATATGCATAGGAGACGTAAAAATGATTTCCAGTACATCAAATATAAAAGTAAAGAACATTATAAATTTAAAAAAGAATGCGAGAGCCAGAAGAAAGGAAAACTGTTTTCTGGTAGAGGGTCCGAGAATGTTTTTTGAGATTCCAAAAGACAGAATTATGGAGTGTTATCTTACGGAGGAATTTGCTGCAAAGTATGAGGAAGAGCTGAAAGGATGGTGCTATGAACTGATTAGTGAAAATGTATGCAGACATCTTTCCGATACCAAAACGCCACAGGGAGTTATCGCAGTAGTACGAAGAGAAGAGCCGTCTGTAGAAGAACTTCTTAGTAAAGATAAAACCCCATGCTTTTTCCTTTTAGAGAATCTTCAGGACCCAGGAAACCTTGGAACAATTGTGAGAACCGCAGAGGGAGCCGGGGTAACAGGAATTATTATGAACAGGGAAACTGTCGATATTTATAATCCAAAGGTAATTCGTTCCACAATGGGAGCGATTTTCAGAGTTCCTTTTGTTATTGTAGACAGCCTGCCGGAAGTCATTTCCCAGTTAAAACAGAATGGTGTCTCTGTGTATGCAGGACATTTAAAAGGAGATGTATTTTATAAGCAGGATTATCGGAGCGGCAGTGCATTTCTTATTGGAAATGAAGGAAATGGACTTACGGACAAGATAACGGCACTGGCAGATTATAAGATAAAGATTCCGATGAAAGGAAAAGTAGAATCCCTGAATGCGGCGGTGTCAGCTACAATCCTGATGTATGAGACGATGCGCCAGAGAGAGTTTATGTGAACTTTAATTCGACACGCGAGACGCTCCCCAAGAAAGAAGCTATCCTATATTTGTGACTCTATCACTGTGGGTTGAATGTGAGCGCGGAAGCGAACATTCAACCCACAGTGATAGAGTCACAAATATAGGATAGCTTCTTTCGTTGAGAGCGTCTGTTTAGTGTCTATCATTTAACAAAATGTAGTACAATTAAATAAAAATCATTCAATAAAATAGACAAAACAACTATTAGAAATAATTTGTTAAAAAAATAATTATCTAATATGCTTCAAAAACTACAAGATTTGACGCGTATTATCATGCAAAAAGACGATAGAAACATACAAAAAAAGTGAATTGTCTAAATACACCGCACAGAAATTATGTTAATATAAGAGCAGAGGTCAGGAAGGTATTGGGCTTGACCAGAACGTAATGAATTATTTTAAGGAGGGTTTACTTATGGCTAAGTACATGATGGCGTTAGACGCAGGAACAACTAGTAACCGTTGTATCTTATTTAATGAAAAAGGTGAAATTTGCAGTGTAGCACAGGAAGAATTTACACAGTATTATCCACAGCCAGGTTGGGTAGAGCATGATGCAAAGGAAATCTGGCATACTCAGTTATCAGTTGCACGTCAGGCTATGGAAAAACTTGGTGTTACAGCAACAGATATTGCTGGTATCGGTATTACTAATCAGCGTGAGACAACTATCGTTTGGGATAGAGAAACAGGAATGCCAATTTATCATGCAATCGTTTGGCAGTGCCGTCGTACATCTGAATATTGCGATTCCTTAAAAGAAAGAGGATTAGTAGATAAGATCAGAGAAAAAACAGGTCTTGTTATCGATGCTTACTTCTCAGGAACAAAGATTCACTGGATTCTTGAGAATGTACCTGGAGCAAGAGAAAAAGCTGAAAAAGGCGAGTTGATGTTCGGTACAGTTGATACATGGTTAATCTATAACTTATCCGGAAGAAAGATTCATGTAACAGACTACTCTAACGCAGCAAGAACAATGTTATTCAACATTAATACTCTTCAGTGGGATGATGAGATTTTAGCAGAATTAGATATTCCTAAATCAATGCTTCCTACACCTAAGCCATCAAGTGAAATTTATGGTATGACAGATGAGAGCATCTTCCAGGGAAGAATCCCTATCGCTGGAGCAGCAGGTGATCAGCAGGCAGCTTTATTTGGACAGACATGTTTCAATCCTGGTGAAGCTAAGAATACATACGGAACTGGTACATTCATGTTAATGAATATCGGTAAAGAAGTTAAATTATCTGAGAATGGTCTTGTAACTACTATCGCATGGGGACTTGACGGCGAAGTTAACTACGCATTAGAAGGTTCTGTATTCGTAGCAGGTGCAGCTATTCAGTGGTTACGTGACGAAGTTAAGATTGTAGATGCAGCTCCAGATTCTGAATTCTTCTGTAACAAAGTTCCAGATACTAACGGATGTTATGTTGTTCCTGCATTTACAGGACTTGGAGCTCCTCATTGGGATCAGTATGCTCGTGGATGTATTGTAGGTCTTACACGTGGATGTAACAAAGCTCACATCATTCGTGCTACAGTAGAATCTCTTGCATATCAGACATATGATATCCTTGAAGCTATGCAGGCTGACGCAGGCGTTAAGTTAGCAGCTCTTAAGGTTGACGGTGGAGCTTGTAAGAATAACTTCTTAATGCAGTTCCAGGCAGATATCATTGATGCTCCTGTACATCGTCCACAGTGTGTTGAAACAACAGCTATGGGTGCTGCATACCTCGCAGGTCTTGCAGTTGGATATTGGAACAGTAAAGAAGATGTTATCGCTAACTGGGCTATCGACAAAGTATTTGAACCTCAGATGGATGATGACAACCGCCAGAAATTACTTAAAGGCTGGAAGAAAGCTGTTAAGTGTTCCTATGGATGGGCAAAAGAAGATTAGTTAGAATTTGATTAATAAGAATTAGCCATTTAGTTACATAATAAAGGAAGCTCCCCCACCGAGAGGTGGGGGAGCTTCTGATTTGTTGAGATGGCTAAACAGACGCGCTCCAAGAGAGAAGATACCCTATATTTGTGACTCTATCACTGTGGGTTGAACGTTCGCTTAACGGCTCACATTCAATCCTCGCTCTAAGGCCACAAATATAGGGTATCTTCTCTCTTGGAGCGCTGTTTTTTGGCGGTTGGAGTGAAATCAGAAGCTCGGGTTGAAAGATTTGAGATTTTTTCAGAGGGGTGTGGATATTCGGGAAATGGGATAGTTAGTAAAGGTTGACGCACAAACCATTATTATAATATCACAGTAATTTTACTAATAATAAGCCGAGATATAAGAGATTAACGGACGGATCAATGGAAGAATGGCAGAACAGTTTGAGAAGGAAAACAAGTTAGTCAGAAGAGGTTAATATCCGAATCAATGGTGTAATATAGCTTAAATTCAGGTTTTTACTTATTAATTTTTGTGTCAGTCCTTTGAAAAATAATATATTAAAGAGTTTTGTTTCCTTCTGTCACCATCCTCAAATCCACCCACATATTTTGTTTTAATTCATTTAATCTAGAGCGTGTCTGAAAAATCATTCCTGCAATCTGCACACCTCAATTTACGGTATATTTTGCCTTCATTCGGTTGCCGTAGCCCGCTACGCCGCCCTCATTCAGGCGAAATCTCCCGCAAATTGTGATGCACATCTTGCAGAAAGCATTTTTCAGACACGCTCTGGCAAAGCACAGCTCCCAGGCCACAAATATAGCGTATTTTATTCCCTGGGAGCGTCTGTTTTTCTATATGTCTAATGAATTAAAAGCCAAAATCCTCATAATCTTCTGGTAAGAACCTATGATATACGATTTGAAGTTCCTCATCTTTGAAACAATAATAGTAAGGATCATCTCTGTCTGTAAATGTAATGAGGATATCAAATTCATCGTTATTGACTTCTTTTATAACGCAGTTCTTATCCCATTCTTTAAAGAAAGAAATGACTGTATCAAGAGAAGTGTCTGGCTTTAATAATAACTGAATCAGTTCAAAGATAAACTCATTCTTTTCTTTATGTTCGTGGACATAAGTAGGAGCGTCTTCGCTTAAATAAAAACAGAAACGATGTTCTTTATATTCGATTTTAGTTTCTCCAAATCTGGGCGCGATAAAATCAATAAATCCCTGTAATGCCTTATCCATCTCGTCAGATTTCCATGCACTGTTGAAAAAGTGATTTAAAGTGCGGAGTGGGTAGTAGAACTGCATTGTATTTTTGCTGTAGCCCAGTTTTGCCTGCGCTTCTGCAATATTATCTGTTAAACTACGTTCTAATTTTTTATATGCTTCTGTATACATAAAAACCTCCAATTGAAAATGTAGATTGTAAAACAGGTGAATGGTCATTCAACTATTGAAAAATAACACGATACATAGAACTTTGTCAAGAAGATAAAATTCTAATTTGTTAAGCTAAACAGACGCATCCAAAGAGAGCCGATATCCTATATTTGTTTTCTTTTGGAGCGTCTTTTTGCCTGCGACAAATTCCTATTTAGAAGCCAAATAGGCATCAAGCCCCTTTTTCCGAAGCTTACATGATGGGCAATGTCCGCATCCATCGCCAATAATTCCATTATAGCAGGTCAGTGTTTCATTCCTGACAATATCAAATGCCCCGAGTTCATCTGCTAAAGCCCAGGTCTCTTTCTTATCAAGCCACATCAAAGGAGTGATGATGTCAAACTGGTAGTCCATAGCAAGGCAGAGAGTCGTATTTAAAGATTTGATGAAAATATCACGGCAGTCTGGATAGCCGGAGAAATCACTCTGGGATACACCAGTAATAATGTCTGTGATGCCTCTCTGTTTTGCAAAGACTGCTGCATAGGAAAGGAAAAGAAGATTCCTTCCATCAACAAAACTGTTAGGTGTTCCCTCTTCTGGTGCGCTTTCATCCACTTTGATGTCCACGCGAGTAAGAGAGTTTGGTGCGAGCTGATTTAAGAGGCTCATATCCATGATGTGGTGTTCTACTTCATGGTCGCGGCATATTTTTTTAGCGCACTCTAATTCTTTTACATGTTTCTGGTGATAGTCAAAAGATAAAGCGATAACTTTTTTGTAGCGTTTTAATGCCCAGAAAAGGCAAGTGGTACTATCCTGTCCACCACTGAAAACAACGACAGCGGCTTCTTTATTTTTAAGTTTTTGCATGAAAATTCCTTCTTTCGTTTGTTGTAATAGATCTATGTTTGTTATATAGATGATTTTGAATGTGAGTTTTTATATCAGTTTAACTCAAGATATAAATATTTTTATAGCAATCCAGAAAATAATACAAAAGATAATATTAAATTTTTGCAGTGTTTTATAGAAGGCTATAAAAGCAATATTCTATAAAAATACAATATAAACAATATAGTATTATGGAAATTACTGTAAATAAAAATATATCTTTATTTTATGCATGAAGCATCATAGTAAGCTGACTCTGAATAGCGGCATCTGTTTCAAAACGTCCTCGGAAAGTCGTTGTTACTGTGGAAGCAGCTTCCTTTTTGATTCCTCTTGCGGTCATACAACTGTGTGTTCCGTGAATGATTACGGCAACATCCTCTGTTTCGGCGGCTTCGCACATGATTTCTGCAATATCGGAACCAATTCGTTCCTGAAGCTGAAGACGTTTGGAAGCCATATCGCAAATTCTTGCGATTTTACTTAAGCCAAGAACCTTATCTTTTGGAATGTAAGCTACGGAAACAGACATATCATACATAAGAGCGATGTGGTGTTCACAGTAACTGAAAATCGGAATATCCCGAACTAAAACAATATCTTTTTTGTCGGATCCGACACATAAATCGTCTTTGAAAGATTTATTAAACATCATGGCAATCTCATGATTGGTATAATTCATTCCTTCGAAAACCTCTTCATACATACGCGCTACGCGGTCAGGTGTTTCTTTTAATCCCTCACGATCCGGGTCATCGCCAAGAGCGGCGAGAATACCTCTGACGTGTTCACGAATGGCATCTTTATCTATAGCCATGTTCTTTTCCTCCTTTTATACTCCGCGCTGTTCCGGCGGCCAGATAAACTTATGCATCTGGAGCTGAAGACGTGCTTCGTTCCAATGGTGCTGTATTATATATTCTACAATGTCTTTTGGTTCAATACGTCCAAATACCGGACTTAAAAAAATCGGGCAATGATCGGCAACTTTATATTGTATACAAATCTCCCTGGCTTTATCAAGATCAGAAATGCTGCTGACAACAAACTTAACAGTATCTTTTGGAATCAGTAAAGAAAAATTGTTTGTATTCATCGCATTTTCCATGCCGCTGTCAGGACATTTGTAATCCATGGTAAAAGCCGGACGATGTGCGAGTGTATGGAAACTGTCAAGCGCGACACTTCCATTCGTTTCAATTTCTACAGAAAAGCCGGAAGCACCGAGTAGCTCAATTAAGGAAGCAATGTCCCTTGTCAGTAATGGTTCCCCTCCGGTCAATGTGACATTTTCAATGGAATGTTCTTTTAACCAGGTAATGAGTTCTTCCGCAGATAAAAATTCACAGGGGCAATCTTTTGCATTTGCCCAGGAAGTATCACAGTAATTACAGGAAAGATTGCAGCCGCGCATACGGATAAACGCGGCGATTTCTCCGGCTTTTTGACCCTCTCCATTAATACTGACAAACTTTTCGACTACAGGATAGGTAATCATAAAGATGCCTCCCGGTAAGTGGAGCAGTTTGTTGGTGTTTCGTAAACGGAAATATCGTATACAGGGAAATCAAGCCCTTTTAACTGTTCATAAAAATAGCGGGAAAACTGTTCTGCGGTAGGGCGGAAAGGCATTTCGTGGAGCTCAAATCCCTCCTCTTTCAGAGCAGCTACGGTTGCCTCTTTTAAAGAGCCTGTCTCAAAAATAAAAGAGTGGTCTAAAGTATCCGTAAGCTTTTTCAGCGCATCCTTAAAATCTCCGAAATCGATTACCATATCTCGCGTCTGCCCTTCTTTATTTAATTCGTCCATAGCAATTCGCGCTACGACTCTCCAGCGGTGACCGTGGAGGTTACTGCATTTCCCTTTATATCCGCTTAAAAAATGGGCAGAATCAAAGGACTGTTCTGTTTCTAAAATATACATAGAATCCTCCTCTAAAATTGTAGTATTTCTAAAATAGCAATTCAAAATTATATTAAAACATAATGATTTAAAATTACCCCGGAATAATGTATATACAGACGAAATAGATTTTTAAGATTTTCCGAGAATAAAAGCCGGGATGAAAAAATTAAATCTTAAAATAATAAAATACAATAAAAAAGATGCTGCAAACATACAGCATCCATAAATAATATATTCGTCAAATCTTTCCGGTTAAAATAAAATGCTGTCCTGGTTTTGTTTAGCGACAGGATGGTACAAATGAACTGTCGTATCTAAACGAGTTTAGCATGAAATAATTGCTTTGTAAAGGGATTTGCAGGAAACAGCTACAATAAATTTGCCTTTACGGGGTATGCTTTTTTGATTAATTATAGAGAAAGTAGTGATATAAGGAAAAACTATTCTGTGCAGGTTGCGAAGTTTTTCTGGAAATGCTATTATGAATGCAAATGGTACGAGAAGAAAGGATAGTGTATGAAAGTAATTAATAAATTATCCATTGTAGTGTCTGTGTATAATGAAGAAGCAGTTTTGGATAAGTTTTATGAGACGATTCTTCCTATATTAGAAGGAATAGATAGTGATTATGAGCTGCTTTTTGTAAATGATGGCAGCCGGGATGCTTCCCCTGCAATTTTAGATCGATTAGCGATGGGATCCAATAAAGTTAAAGTTGTACATTTTTCACGTAATTATGGACATGAGGCGGCAATGATCGCGGGAATTGATTATAGCTCTGGAGACGGAATTGTCTGTATGGATGCGGATTTGCAGCATCCGGTAGAATGTATTCCACAGATTCTGAATACATTTAATCAGGGATATGAAGTAATAAGCATGGTAAGAACAACCAATAAGAGTGCAGGACTTATTAAAAATATCACATCAGGACTTTTTTATAAAATACTCAACAAGATTTCAGAAGTACAGTTTGAAGAGAATGCATCAGACTTTTTTGCAATTACAAGAAAGCCGGCAGAAGTTTTACGGAAGCATTTTCGAGAGAGTTCCCGTTTCTTACGTGCTTATGTGCAGAGTATAGGATTTAAGAAAACAACGATAGAGTATGAAGCACATGACAGAGCTGCCGGAGAGAGTAAATATAGTATTAAGAACTTATTTAAGTTCTCCATACAGGCGATGCTGAGTTATTCGGATCTTCCATTAAAAATTTCTTCGTTGTGTGGAACTTTTGCGGGGATTGCCTGTGTGATTTTAATTATTTATTCTGTTTATATGAAAGTTCGTTTTGGAGCACCAGGGGGATATACAACAATGGTAGTGGTTATCTGCTTTATGTTTACTGTATTATTCTTCCTGTTGGGAATTATCGGAGAATATCTTGCCGTTATCTTAGCTGAGATAAGAAAGAGACCAATTTATCTGGTAAGGGATGCGGTAAATTTTGAAAAAGATCAGGAAAAAGAAAATGAAAATATTTAAGAATTTAAAAGGACATTTTTATACAATCACCCATCACAAAATGCTGGTAATGAAGACTTGTTTTAAAGTTGGCCTGTACAAGCAGGGATTTCTCCATGACCTGTCAAAGTACACGCCCATAGAGTTTATTCCAGGAGTGATTTACTATCAGGGAGACAGAAGTCCGATCAACAGGGAAAAGGAATTAAAGAACTGTTCAAGAGGCTGGCTTCATCACAAAGGAAGGAATCTCCATCATTTTGAATACTGGATTGATTACAGTATTAATCCTGGTGGGAAGCTTGTCGGGATGAAGATGCCGAAGAAATATGTGGCGGAGATGGTCATTGACCGTATCAGTGCCAGCAAAAATTATTTAAAAGATCAGTATAATGATGGCAGTGCGTTGGCATACTATTTAAACGGAAGGCATATGATGCTTATAGATGACGAGACAGATTATCTGGCAAGATATCTTCTTACCATGCTCGATATGCGAGGTGAGGAGTATCTGCTTTACTATATGAAACACACTTTGCTTCGCCATAAGAACCGTGATTATCATGTGAGAAATGGAAGGCTTTATTTAGATTAAATCCAATTGTGATTTAGATTTATTAAGTTTTTTGGGATTGTAAAAAGTTTTGCGTATAAGTTATATTTTGCGTGAGAGTCAATATAATGATGTGGTGAAAATTTACAATAAAGCCGATAATTTTATCTTGAAATTTAACAGCAATTACGCTATAGTATGTGTATAACAGCCTGGGATGTTCGAGACCCCCTGCTATTTTGAACCTACATTTTTGAACTTGGGAAGCTAAAATCGTTGAAGGGATGGCATGCCTCCCCTTTTGAGAGGACGTCAGAAGTTCAATTGAAGTTACCCACCTGGCTTTGGCTAGGACTCAAAATCGCAGGCTACGGCATTTTGGGTGTATGCTTTATAGCCGTCTCATGTGAATGAGGCGGCTTTTCTTTTTATGATTATGGCTGTAATGTGTGACTGGAATTACGAGAAAGTTACAGGCGAAATCAGGTATGTGATGCATGACTTAATTAAGAGAAAGTTATGGGTAAAATCAGGTATGTGATGCATGATTTGATTTAGGAGAAAGTTACAGGTGAAATCAGGTATATGATACATGACTTGATTAAGAGAAGTTACTGGCTGAATCAGCTATACGATATATGAAAAAATATAAAGAGAGGAAAGTATGCCAGCAAGAAAGAGGGTTAAAGATTTATACGAACTGGTTATGGACTTCCTGAAGAAATGCAGTGATGATCATGTAGGAGCATTTGGGGCGATGTCTGCCTTTTTTATTCTCCTTTCGATTTTTCCGTTTATGATCTTCCTGTTGACCTTAACCAGGTATATTCCTTTTTCAAAAGATGACATTATAGTAATACTGACCAGGATGATTTCTTTTGAGGAAGGGTCACTGATTAAAAGTATTGTAAATGAAATTTACCGAAAGACGGGGACAACGGTATCTGCAATTTCTATTATTGCGGCTTTATGGTCGTCTTCAAGAGGCGTGTATTCAATTGTTATTGGATTGAATTCTGTATACGATATTGATGAGAATAGAAATTACTTTGTGATACGTCTATTTAGTCTGGTGTATACATTGCTGTTTGCCATTATGATAAGTATTATGCTTGTCATGTGGGTGTTTGGGAATAGTTTATATTCGTATGTTCGCCGAAAGTTTCCATTTGTTATTCCTATACTTGGATATTTTATGCATAAAAGAATTATCTTTTCGTTAGTATTTCTAACACTTTTATTTATGGTAATTTATAAATGGATACCAAACAGAACATCAAGTTTTCGCAGACAGTTTCCAGGAGCGTTTATTGCAACGCTTGGCTGGGTAGCAGTTTCGGTGGGCTGTTCTGTATACATGGATAATTTTACAAATTTCTCGTATATTTATGGAAGTATGGCAGGAATTATGATTCTTCTTTTATGGCTGTATTTTTGTATGTCGATGGTCTTTTATGGCGCAGAAGTTAATTATTTTCTGGAAAATAAGGACAATTACCACTTGCTTATCCGAACACTTCGTCCGAACTGGCGTAAACAGCAGAGAGCGCAGACGGAAAAGATGCGCCAGAAGTCGAAGGATGAGAAGGCAGACAGGAAGAAGAATAAAAAAGAAGCAGCGAAAAATAAGATTGAAGAAGAACAAAAATCTGAGAAGTAGAGGAGAAATCAGCAAAATAATGTTGTCCGTGGATAGAGTTTATCTACAGGTAAAGAAGTAGAGCTGCTAAAGAAAATCACAAGTCACATAGAGAAAATAGGAAAAGTAAGTATTGAAATAAGTGAAAGTGATAGATAACAGAAGGTAGAAAAATGTATCATTTAGATAAGAAACAGATTCAGGAAATTACAGATTATATATTTTTAGAAGATAAAATGGAAAAGGCAGATGCAATATTTATTCCGGGGTGCGCCAGACCGGAGCATACTGAGGAAGCAGCGAGACTCTATCAAGATGGTTATGCATCGTTGCTTTTACCATCAGGCGGCTACACCAAAGTTCAGGGAAGTTTTCAGGGGGTTTCAGTCGAAGGTGCGAAATACGGAAACAACTTTGCCTGTGAAGCAGATTTTTTAGAAGAGGTGCTCATTCAAAATGGAGTGCCGTCATCTGCTATTTTAAAAGAATGCGAAGCTACTTATACACTGGAAAATGCAGAAAAAACAAGGGTGTTGCTTGAAGATAAAGGAATTTATCTGAAAAAAGCAATTCTATGCTGTAAGGCTCACCATTCCAGAAGATCATATCTGTACTATTCTATGGTATTTCCAGAGGTGGAGATTCTTGTTCATCCTGTTGTTGTGGATGGTATTTCCAGAGAAGATTGGTATAAGACCATTGAAGGAAGAAAGATTGTATTGGGAGAATTTTCAAGAATGGGCCAGCAGCTTTTGATGATGGAAGGCAGGATTGACTGGAATTAACCCTTGACATTAATTTTCCCCTGCGTTACAATGATATTCATTGAGAAAGCGTTGAAAGTGGGGCATTTGCCCACAGTAGAAGTATAATGTACCGTTAGAGAGGGAGAATCATCGGCTGGAAGTTCTCCGAGGCTCCGTTATATTTCGAATTTCCACACTGGAGCTGCATTTCGGAGTCTGATTTTATGTAATCAGGTAAGGAATGTCGTATGCGCACGTTACGCGTTAATGAGAGCCTGAACAGTATTTGGTATATTCAGGAATCAGGGTGGTATCGCGGATTTATTCGTCCCTTTTTAATTTCGGTTAAAAAGGGACTTTTTTATGTTATGAAAAGTTTATTAGTTTTTTATAATATAAAAGGACGATCAGAGCAGAGATATAGTTTTTACAAGTTTGTTTAAGTCCTGTGTGGCTGTCCGTACTTTGAGAATTATTGGCTGTAAGTTTAGAATGCGGAACTCTGAATAGTTACAAGTTTAATAAAGAACCGATATCATCATTCTACCCAAGTAAATTAATTTAAAAATAAAGGAGTTTATCATGAAAGAGAAAATCGAGCAGATTCGTCAGCAGGCACTTGCTGCAATTGAAGATGCAGCAGGCATTGACAAACTTAATGATGTTAAAGTAGCTTTCCTTGGTAAAAAAGGACAGTTATCCAGCCTGTTAAAAGGAATGAAGGATGTTGCACCGGAAGACAGACCAAAGGTAGGTCAGATGGTGAATGAGGCGCGTGCCGGTATCGAAGCAAAGATGGAAGAGAAGAGAACTGCTATCCAGAAGAAACTTCGTGAAGAGAAAATGAAAAAAGAAGTTATCGACGTAACTTTACCAGGTACAAAGGTGGCAGTTGGACATCGTCATCCAAACCAGATCGCTTTAGATGACCTTGAAAGAGTATTTATCGGTATGGGTTATGAAGTAGTAGAAGGCCCTGAAGTAGAGTATGATCACTACAACTTCGAACTGTTAAATATCCCTGCAAACCACCCTGCAAAGGACGAACAGGATACATTCTATATTACAAAGGATATCCTTCTTCGTACACAGACATCACCTGTACAGGCTCGTGTCATGGAAACAGGTCGTATGCCGATCCGTGTTATCGCTCCAGGCCGTGTATTCCGTTCTGACGAAGTAGATGCAACACATTCCCCATCATTCCATCAGGTAGAGGGCCTTGTCGTAGATAAGGGAATTACATTTGCTGACTTAAAGGGAACATTACAGCAGTGGGCAGAAGAGTTTTTTGGACCAGATACAAAGGTTAAGTTCCGTCCACATCATTTCCCATTCACAGAGCCAAGTGCAGAGGTAGATGTATCCTGCTTTAAATGTGGTGGAAAAGGATGCCGTATGTGTAAAGGAAGTGGCTGGATTGAGATTCTTGGATGTGGAATGGTACACCCTAAGGTATTAAGCGACTGCGGAATCGACCCAGAAGTATATTCAGGATTTGCATTCGGAATCGGTCTTGAGAGAGTTACCCTCTTAAAATATGAGATTGATGATATGCGTTTGTTATATGAGAACGATGCCAGATTCCTTAAACAGTTCTAAGATATGTACTGTAAATTTTCATAGGGCGAAGCCGGGAAATCTAATCGAGAAAAGCGAAAAGACGAATATAATGAAAAAGAGTATCTCGGCAAGATAAAATAAAAATATATTCAAATTTATAGATATAAAAGGAGACAAAAATGAATACACCAATTTCATGGATTAAAGCATATGTTCCAGATTTGGATTGTACTGTACAGGAATATGTAGACAAGATGACTCTGTCTGGTTCCCACGTAGAGAATGCAGTATACCTCGACAAGAATCTGGAGAAAATCGTTGTTGGACGAATTGAAAAAATTGAGAAACACCCAGATGCAGATAAGTTAGTTGTCTGTCAGGTAAATGTAGGTGACGAGGAAGTACAGATTGTAACAGGTGCATCTAATGTATTTAAGGGAGCTATGGTTCCTGTTGTTTTAGATGGTGGACGTGTTGCAGGTGGACATGATGGAAGTCCAAATCCTGAAAATGGAATTAAGATAAAAAAAGGAAAACTTCGTGGAGTTCCTTCCTACGGCATGATGTGTTCTATCGAAGAATTAGGAAGCAGCCGTGACATGTACCCGGAGGCACCGGAAAATGGTATTTATATTTTTGATGAGAGCAAAGAGGTAAAGCCAGGGGATGATGCTATTGCAGCATTAGGACTTCGTGATGCGGTTGTAGAATTTGAAATTACTTCTAACCGTGTAGACTGTTTCAGCATGATCGGTATGGCAAGAGAGGCAGCAGCTACTTTTGAAAAGCCATTCTATGCTCCAGAAGTAAAAGAAGTTGGAAATGATGAAAAAGCAGAAGACTATATTTCTGTAGAGGTAGAAGCTGCAGATTTATGTCCAAGATACACGGCAAGAATCGTAAAGAATATCAAGTTAGCTCCATCACCAGAATGGATGCAGAGAAGACTTGCTGCTATGGGTATTCGCCCAATCAACAATATCGTAGATATTACAAACTACGTTATGGAAGAATATGGACAGCCAATGCATGCTTATGACTTAGATAAGATCAGAGGTCATAAAATCGTTGTAAAACGTGCAAATGATGGTGATGTATATACAACACTTGACGGACAGGAAAGAAAGCTTGATAAAGATGTATTAATGATCAACGATGCAGAAGGCCCTGTTGGTATCGCTGGTATCATGGGTGGCGAAAACTCCATGGTCACAGATGATATTCAGACAATGCTTTTTGAGGCAGCTACATTTGATGGAACTAATATCCGTCTTTCCTCTAAGAGAATTGGTCTTAGAACAGATGCTTCCGGTAAGTTCGAAAAAGGTCTTGACCCTGAGAATGCGTTAGAAGCAATCAACCGCGCCTGCCAGTTAGTAGAAGAGTTAGGTGCTGGTGAAGTTGTTGGCGGTGTTGTAGATGTATATCCAAACCCAGTGGAAGAAGTAAAGATTCCTTTCGAGCCAGCCAAATACAACAAGCTTCTTGGAACAAATGTATCCGAAGAACAGATGATGGAATACTTTAACCGCCTTGAAATTGGATATGATAAAGAAACCAATATGTTACTTATTCCATCTTTCCGTCAGGATTTAAGATGTTCTGCAGATATTGCAGAAGAAGTAGCAAGATTCTTTGGGTATGATAACATTCCTACTACACTTCCACACGGTGAGGCAACTGCCGGTAAGAAGTCATTTGCAGCAAGAGTGGAAGACGTTGTTATGAACATTGCTGAGCAGAACGGATTCTGCGGTGGAATGTGCTATTCTTTTGAAAGTCCTAAAGTATTTGATAAGTTACTTCTTCCAGACAATGACCCATTACGTCAGGCAATCGTAATCGCAAATCCACTTGGAGAAGATTACAGTATCATGAGAACTATTGAGTTAAATGGTATTTTAACTTCTTTAGCAGGTAACTATAACCACAGAAATAAAAATGTACGTCTCTACGAAATCGGTAACGTATATCTTCCAAAGGCTCTGCCATTAACAGAACTTCCAGAAGAAAGAAAGCGTTTAACGCTTGGTATGTACGGCGAATGTGACTTCTTCCTGTTAAAGGGTGTTCTTGAAGAAATGTTCTTAAAACTTGGTCTTGATGGCAAAGTTGACTTTGAGCCATCTCAGGAAAAACCTTTCTTGCATCCAGGAAGACAGGCACTTATTTATGTAGATGGAAATTATGCAGGATTTATCGGACAGGTACATCCTGAAGTGTGCGAAAACTACGATATGAAGTGTGAAGCTTATGTAGCAGGAATCGACCTTCCAACCGTTACAGAAAAGGCTACTTTCGACAGAAGATACAAAGGGGTAGCAAAATATCCTGCAGTAAACAGAGACTTAAGTCTTGTCATGAAGAAAGATGTTTTCGTAGGAAACATTGAAAAAGTAATGAAAGAAAAAGGCGGCAAGTTATTAGAGAGCATCCAGTTATTTGACGTTTACGAAGGTTCTCAGATTGAAGAAGGATATAAATCTGTTGCATTCAGCCTTGTCTTCCGTTCTCCAGAACGAAGCTTAGAAGCTGCTGAAATCAATAAGATTGTAGATAAGATTCTGAAAGAACTTGAGAAAATGGGAGTTGAATTAAGAGCATGATGAAAACAAGTGATTTTAATTTTGATCTTCCCCAGGAGCTGATCGCCCAGGATCCACTGGAGGACCGTTCCTCATCAAGATTGATGGTGCTTAATAAGGAAAGCGGTGAGATAACTCACCGTATTTTCCATGATATTACAGAGTATCTTCATCCAGGAGACTGTCTGGTTATTAATGATACAAAAGTTATTCCGGCACGTCTTATCGGAACAAAAGAAGATACCGGAGCCCACATTGAAATTCTTCTATTAAAAAGAAAAGAAAATGATACTTGGGAAACACTTGTAAAGCCAGGCAAGAAATGTCGTCCGGGAGCAAGAGTTGTTTTTGGAAACGGAGAACTCAGAGCAGAAATCGTTGACGTATTAGAAGACGGAAACCGTCTTGTACATTTTGAATATGAAGGAATCTTTGAGGAAGTATTAGACCGTCTTGGTCAGATGCCTTTGCCTCCGTATATCACACATAAATTACAGGACAAAAACCGTTATCAGACCGTTTATGCAAAGTATGAAGGCTCTGCAGCCGCACCGACAGCCGGACTTCATTTTACAAAAGAACTGTTAAAACAGATTGGAGATATGGGCGTAAATATCGCTCGTGTAACCCTTCACGTCGGACTCGGAACTTTCCGTCCGGTAAAAGTGGAAAATGTACTCGAACACCACATGCATTCGGAATACTATAATGTAACAGAAACTGCAGCGAAAATGATTAACGACACTAAGAAAAATGGTGGCAGAATCATCGCAGTTGGTACGACAAGTACAAGAACACTGGAATCCGTGACAGATGAGAATGGAATCATTCATCCGGGCTGTGGTAATACAGAAATTTTCATCTACCCAGGTTATAAATTTAAGGCAATCGACTGCCTGATCACAAATTTCCATTTGCCGGAATCTACACTGCTGATGCTGGTATCGGCATTGGCGGGAAAGAATCATATTATGGCGGCATATGAGGAAGCAGTCAAAGAAAGATATCGTTTCTTCTCCTTTGGAGATGCGATGTTTATTCAGTAAATTCTGGTCTTGCCGAATGACAAAGTAGACGCCGCTGAGAAGAGTGGTAGCCGGATTGCCAGAAGAATTATTAACAAGAACCCCTAAAAAATTTATTGATTTTGTTCCGTTGTGCTAAACGCTCCAT
>CAVCBH010000072.1:0-15799 GCA_963600375.1 bacterium
AATGATTTTTTT
Organism: bacterium; assembly: GCA_963600375.1. Lineage (GTDB taxonomy): Bacteria > Bacillota > Clostridia > Lachnospirales > Lachnospiraceae > Anaerobutyricum. The sequence goes on from CAVCBH010000072.1 coordinate 13, forward strand.
ATTATTGCATAATAGTGAAAAGGAGGAAGTAAAAGTGAAAAAGAAATATTCTATACTGCTCTTATTTTTATTTGCGGTATTTTTGATTGGTGGGGAGCGTGTTATGGCAAAAGAAGCATTGAAAAAGCCTCTTGGAGTTATGGCAAATGGCGTGGAAAATCAGGTAGTGATTTCCTGGGAACCAGTGAAAAACGCAGGAGGATATGAAGTATTTGAAAAGAGCGAAGGAGAGATTCGTTTTTCTAAAATAAAAGAAACAACAAGCTGCAAAGTCATTTTAAAGAAGAGAGTAAGAGGCAGAGTTTATCAATATAAAGTAAGAGCATATCAGAAGAAAAAGAACTATGGAAAATTTAGTGTGATAGTAGAAACGACTGTGGCAAAGAATTCCACTTCCACAATAAAGAATTTTTTGACAACTGCGCTTGCACCCGTAGGCTCTACAATGTACATATGGGGAGGCGGCTGGAATAAGGCAGATACCGGAGCGGGAAAAGACGGGCTTAGAATTGGCTTAAATCCAAACTGGCGCAATTTTTGTAATAAGCAGAAAGCCTCTTATAATTACAGAAATCATCGATTTCAGTTTGGGGCAGGACTCGATTGTTCTGGTTTTGTAGGCTGGAGTGTTTATAACATAAAGAAAACAAAAAATGGAAAGTCTGGAGGCGGCTATGTAACAAAGTCATCAAAAGTTGCTGCTTCTTATGCAAAGTATGGTTGGGGAACTTATAAAAAAGCTGCCTATATCAAAGACTGGAAAGCGGGAGATATCATGAGTTCATCCAGTCATGTTTATATCGTTATCGGAAACTGTCCGGATGGAAGTGTCGTTTTGGTACATTCCAGCCCAACAGGTGTGCGTTTATCAGGAACGCCAGATAAAAAAGGACGTGCAAACAGTGAAGCAGTACAACTTGCCAAAAAGTACATGAAAAAATACTATCCATCCTGGTATAAAAAATATCCATCCTGCAGAAAGGGAATGAGTTATCTGACAGATTTTAATCAGTTCCGCTGGAAAGTAGGAAAAGGGAAAATGATGAGCGATCCAGATGGATATGAGACAAAGAGTGCAGAAGCGATACTGAACGATTTATATTGTAAAAAGTAAAGACAGAACAGTAGACAGATAATTAATACAGAGCAGAAGCAATCATAGTAAAAAAGAGGAACTGAAAAGAGCGAATAAAAAATAAAATAGCTGTCAATTAAAAGAAAATATAAAAAACAGTACAGAGCGAAGACAGAAATTCACAGTCAGAGCAAAAAATAGTTTATGTTCAGATAGCTAATTTCGTGGTAAAATACAGATAAAAACGGTAGATGGATATTTTATCGTAATGGAGAATAGTATGAGGAGGGCAAAATGAGAAAACGGATAGAAGCCCATGTAGTAATGGAAAAGCTTGTTCCGCGAATCACGGAAGAATATCGAAAGATTTATGACATCCCGGAAAATCATGAGAGTCTGGCAATTTTTTCTGCAGATTGTGAAGATGTCATGTGGCTTGCAGTAGATGATGCGACAAAGAAGGCGAAGATCAAGGTCATTCAGATTGAAACAGTTTACGGCGGTGTAGAGCATTCGTGGAGCAGATATGGTGGAGAGATTACAGCGATTATTTCCGGTGAGAAAGTTGCCGATGTAAAGAGTGGACTTCATTATGCAAAGGATTACATAGAGAATAAATCTGGAAATTATTCTTTAAATGAAGATGGGACGCTCGGTTATTATGTGGATTACGTACCGCGAATTGGAAAGTATTATCAGGAGACGTTAGGGCTTAGTGAGGGTACTTCTATTGCGTATCTTGTATCTGCACCAGTGGAAAGTATGTACGGACTGGATAAAGCGTTAAAAGCAGCCGATGTAAAGATTGCAGAATTATCAGAGATTCCTTCTCGTGTTAATACAGGAGGCGCAATCGTATATGGAACGGAATCGGCGTGTCGTTCTGCAGTGCAGGCATTTGTAGAGGGTGTGGAATATTGTGCATTTCACCCAATGGATATTGAGTGATTGAGCAGGATACTACCCATGATATGTATATAAATGGGTTAAGAAAGTGATATGGTATATAAAAGGCAGGATACATTATTTAGAATGATAATTGAAATTCTGCCCGGAGCGAAAGGATTTTATTTATGAAGATTGTAAAGATGGAAACGCATATGCTCAGTCAGAAAGTCATTGCAAATGTGACACCAGAGTTTGCGAGAGTATATAATATACCGGAAGGACATACGAGTGTTGGATTTTTCTCCACGGATAACGATGATATCGGCTATCTGGCAGTGGATGATGCAAGCAAAAAAGCAAATATCAAGTTGATTCATGCTGAAACATACTATGGAGGGACGATTTGTTCATGGAGCAAGTATGGTGGCAGTATTTTTGTACTGTTTTCCGGGCCGAAAGTAGAAGATGTTAAAAGTGGACTTCGGTATATAAGAGATTTTATTGAGAATCATTCCGCACTTTGTAACTTTGACGGAGATGAGGGAACCGCATTTTATGCACAGACGATTCCAAGACCGGGTAAGTATTTTCAGGAGTGGTGTGATCTTAAGCCTGGAGAATCTTATACGTATCTTGTCGGTGGACCGATTGAGACAAACTATGCATTAGATAAGGCATTAAAGGCAGGAAATACCCGTGTGACAAGATATTGGTATCCACCGTCACATGCCAATTCAAGTGGAGCAGTTCTTGCGGGAACGGAATCTGCCTGTCGGGCAGCAACGAATGCGTTTATAGAAGCATTAGAATATGCAATAAAGAATCCTCTTGAGGTATAGGGCTGTTACGAAAACTTTCCAGAATAGATTTAAAAGAAATATTCAGAGATGGTATATGTCAATTCTAACTTTTTGACTATATATTTTATGTTTTAAACAATATAAAAAGACTTTTGAAGACACTTGGTATATTCAGCATCTATATGTTTCGAAAAAAATTCTGGACATTTTTTTTTAGCTGTGGTAGACTGATTAAGATTTGATGTAAAGGCGATGACGAAGAGAAGTAACAGGAATTATCGCTTCCAGAGAGTGAGGATAGCTGAGAACCTTGCAGAATGAATTCCTGTGAATAACACTTTACCAGCCGCAATCTGAACAAAATCTGCCGATACGGACACAGGCAGATTCTTAGTAGGTGCGCCGTAACTGTGCGTTAGACAGAAGTTGGTTTTTGAGTGACTGCTTTTATAAGGCGGTAATTCAGGTGGTACCGCGGAATAATCCGTCCTGAACTGTTTTTAGTTCAGGGCGTTTTTTATTGTATAGGATTTTTATCCTGTGGGTTATTAAAGAAAAAACATAGATTTTCTTTGGGAATAAAGTTATGACTTTATCCTCTTTTAGCAAGAAGACTCCGTCTTTAAGATGGGAGATGAATTGCGTTTGTTACCCACTTGATTGATAAAAATATGATTAAAAATTGTATTATAAGAAGGGAGATTTAGATAAATGAACATTGCAAACATTTACAGAGACAGAACTCTTGATATGCTTAGCGAAGAAAACGTTGGCGAAACTGTCCGTGTGGCAGGATGGGTAGAAAATATCCGTGACCATGGGGGTGTATCTTTTATTGACTTAAGAGATATGTATGGTGTTCTTCAGGTTGTAATGAGAGACACTACTTTACTGGAGGGAATTAACAAGGAAGACTGTATTTCTCTTGAAGGTGTGATTGAACATCGTGACGAGGAGACATACAATCCAAAGATTCCTACAGGAACAATCGAATTAGACGCTCATAAAGTAGATATGCTTGGAAAGGTATATAAACAGCTCCCATTTGAAGTGATGACTTCTAAAGAAAATCATGAAAATGTACGTCTGAAATATCGTTATCTTGATTTAAGAAACAAAAAAGTAAAAGATAACATGATCTTTCGTTCTAAAGTTATCAGCTTTTTAAGACGGAAGATGACAGATATGGGATTCTTAGAGATTCAGACACCAATTCTTTGTGCTTCTTCTCCAGAAGGTGCCAGAGATTATATCGTACCATCCAGAAAGTACAAAGGTAAGTTCTACGCGCTTCCACAGGCGCCACAGCAGTACAAACAGCTTCTTATGGTATCTGGATTTGATAAATATTTCCAGATTGCACCTTGTTTCCGTGATGAAGATGCCAGAGCAGACCGTTCGCCAGGAGAGTTCTATCAGTTAGACTTTGAGATGAGTTTTGCAACACAGGAAGACGTATTCCGTGTAGGTGAAGAAGTACTTACTGCAACATTTGAGAAGTTTGCACCAGAGGGAAGTGTTGTGACAGCAGCACCTTACCCGGTTATCAGCTACAAGCAGGCAATGCTTGAGTTTGGTTCCGATAAGCCAGACTTAAGAAATCCGCTTCGTATTGTAGATGTAACAGACTTTTTCCAGAGATGTACCTTTAAGCCATTCCACGGACAGACCGTTCGTGCTATCAAGGTTTCCAATAAGATGTCTAAAGGTTTCCATGAGAAGCTCCTTAAGTTTGCCACATCTATCGGAATGGGTGGACTTGGTTACTTAGAAGTAAAAGAAGATTTAAGCTACAAGGGACCAATCGATAAGTTTATCCCTGATGATATGAAGGCAGAGATTCGTGAAATCGCTGGTCTTAAAGCGGGAGATACTATTTTCTTCATCGCTGATAAGGAAAAACAGGCTGCACTTTATGCAGGACAGCTTCGTAACGAATTAGGAAAGCGTCTTGATTTATTAGAGAAAAACGCTTATCGTTTCTGTTTTATCAATGACTTCCCAATGTATGAGTATGATGAGGAGCAAAAGAAGATTATTTTCACTCACAACCCGTTCTCCATGCCACAAGGTGGTTTAGAAGCATTGACAACAAAAGACCCATTAGAGTTACTTGCTTATCAGTATGATATTGTATGTAATGGTGTAGAGCTTTCTTCTGGAGCAGTAAGAAACCATAACCTTGATATTATGGTAAAGGCTTTTGAAATCGCAGGATATACCGAGGAAGACTTAAAAGAGAAGTTCGGTGCATTATATAATGCGTTCCAGTATGGTGCACCTCCACACGCAGGTATGGCTCCTGGTGTAGACCGTATGATCATGCTTCTTCGTAATGAAGAAAATATCCGTGAGGTTATTCCTTTCCCTATGAACGGAAACGCACAGGATGTTATGTGTGGCGCTCCAAACGAAGTTTCTGAGATGCAGCTTAGAGAAATTCACATTAAAGTGAGAAAATAATGTATTGTCAGGCAGATGCATTTAAAAATCCGCCATACAGTTTGTTAATAAATCCCAAAACAGAGGGCAGGTTGGAAGTAGATGATAAAAATGTCGAGTTTCAAATTGTTTTCTGGCAGTAAAAAAGAGAGGGTTATGTGAAATAATAATCCTCTCTTTCTTTTGTATTTATATATTTGCACATAAGAAAAGGGATTTAATTTCAAACGCAAAACATAATGCAAGTATATATATAAGGAAAAGTTGTTTTTTGATAAAAATTATATAAAAAACAGAAAAGTAAAGGTGATTTTTTAAAAAAACAACCAAAAAACAAGAAAAACCGTCTATAATCCTATTTATAGCAACAAAAAACATTTACAAACAAAAGCATTTTCCGGATAATATCATTAACATTTCATAAAGAAAAATAAGTTACAGGAGGATAAGTATGGAACGTTTAATTTACTTGGCGCCGATTCTTGGAATCTGTGCATTACTTTTTGCTTTTTATCTGACAAAGAAAGTAGGAAGACAGGACGCAGGAACAGACAGAATGAAGGAGATTGCAGCATTTATTCATGAGGGAGCAAGAGCTTTCCTTACTGCAGAATATAAGATCCTTGTTGTTTTTGTTGCTGTATTATTTATACTGATTGGTATTGGTATCGGCAACTGGATAACTGCAGTATGTTTCCTTGTTGGAGCATTATTTTCTACTGCATCCGGTTATATCGGAATGAATGTTGCTACTAAAGCGAATGTAAGAACAGCTGCAGCTGCAAAAGACAGTGGCATGAACAAAGCTTTATCTATTGCATTCTCCGGCGGAGCCGTTATGGGTATGTGTGTGGTAGGCTTTGGTCTTTTTGGAGCAGGTGTTGTATACATCCTTACAAAAAACCCGGATGTTCTTTCTGGATTTTCATTAGGAGCATCTTCTATTGCTTTATTCGCCCGTGTAGGCGGAGGTATTTATACAAAAGCTGCTGACGTTGGAGCAGACCTTGTAGGTAAAGTAGAAGCGGGTATCCCGGAAGATGATCCTCGTAATCCAGCTGTTATCGCAGATAATGTAGGTGATAACGTAGGTGACGTTGCCGGAATGGGCGCCGACTTATTTGAGTCTTACGTAGGTTCTTTAGTATCCGCTATCACTCTTGGCGTTGTTTATGCAAAAGAGAGCGGAGCTATTTTCCCATTAGTTATTGCAGCACTTGGTGTATTAGCATCTGTTATCGGATGTTTCTTTGTAAAAGGTGATGAGAATTCCAGCCCTCACAAAGCACTGAAATACGGAAGTTATTCCTCTGCCATCGTTGTTATGATTGGTTCTTTAGTTTTAAGTAAGATGTTCTTCAACGGATTTAAAGAGGCAATCGCCATTATCTTTGGTCTTGTTGTTGGTCTTTTAATTGGTGTGATTACAGAGATTTATACATCCGGAGACTATCGCTTTGTTAAAAAAATTGCTCAGCAGTCCGAGACTGGCCCTGCAACAACGGTTATCAGTGGTATTGCTGTAGGTATGCAGTCTACAGCCATTCCAATCATCTTAATTGCTATCGGAATCATCGGAGCATATTCTTTTAGCGGTCTTTACGGAATTGCTTTAGCAGCTGTAGGTATGCTTTCCACAACAGGTATTACCGTAGCAGTAGATGCTTACGGTCCGATCGCAGACAATGCAGGTGGTATCGCAGAGATGTCCGGTCTTCCATCAGAAGTTCGTAACATCACAGATAAGTTAGATGCCGTTGGTAACACAACAGCAGCCATGGGTAAAGGTTTTGCGATTGGTTCCGCAGCCCTTACCGCATTAGCATTATTCGTGTCTTATGCACAGGCAGTTGGATTATTTGAAGAAGGAATTAACTTATTAGATTATAAAGTAATCGTTGGTATGTTTGTAGGTGGAATGCTTCCATTCCTCTTTTCTGCATTTACAATGGATTCCGTATCCAAAGCAGCATACAAAATGATTGAAGAAGTAAGAAGGCAGTTTAAGACAATTCCTGGAATCTTAGAAGGAAAAGGCAAACCAGATTATAAATCCTGCGTAGCAATTTCCACACAGGCAGCTTTAAAAGAAATGCTTCTTCCAGGCGTTATGGCAGTACTCGCACCCGTATTGATTGGTGTTGTACTTGGACCAGCCGCACTTGGTGGACTTCTTGGTGGTGCATTAGTAACAGGTGTTATGCTTGCTATCTTTATGTCAAACTCCGGTGGAGCATGGGATAACGCAAAGAAATACATTGAAGACGGAAACCATGGTGGAAAAGGAAGCGAAGCACATCGAGCAGCAGTAGTAGGTGATACGGTAGGTGATCCATTTAAAGATACCTCAGGACCTTCTATTAATATCCTCATTAAATTGATGACAATTGTTTCTTTGGTGTTTGCGCCATTATTCCTCAAAATCGGAGGATTATTTTAAATCATAATTTGCCGTAGGCAAGGGGGGACGCTCCCAAAGAGAGAATACATTCTCTCTTTGGGAGCTTTTTTTTGCTGTTTATAAATTACCATATTAAGGTTAACGTTATTTGGGGGCTTCAAACGGATATCTTTTACTTGTTTTGAAAGTACATCTCAGCAATTATATGAATAAAGGAATTTTGGCATATTTACTTTCGATTTGACATTTTGTCTTTTCGGCGCTACTATAAATAAGAAATTTATGAAAAAAGAAATTGGAGGTATGTATATGATACAAAAGATAAAGGAGGAAAATTATCTGGTACGCTTTTTGGTATATATTCTTGGATTATTTATTATGACATTGGGTATTTCTATGTCAGTAAAGTCTGATCTTGGCGTATCACCAGTTAGTTCTATTCCGTATTCCATCACTTGTATTACTGGGTTGGAAATGGGAAAAGCAACGATTTTATTTCATATTCTACTGGTTATACTACAGATTATCTTGCTGGGAAGGGCTTTTAAAATAAAGAATCTCTTACAGGTCGTTGTTGGTATTATCTTTGGATATTTCACTACATTTTCTAATTATTTATTTTCTTTTTTACCAACATCACATAATATTTTTATCCGACTCATATTAATGCTTGGCAGTGCGGTATTTATCGCCGTTGGAATCTTTTTTTACCTTCCGGCAGATATTATTTCATTAGCTGGAGAGGGTGCGATGCAGGCTGTATCCATCAAAACACATATCCTTTTTAATAAAGTAAAAATTGGGTTTGATGTAAGCATGGTTACAATTTCTCTTATTGCCTGTCTTCTTACACTTGGACGACTTGGCTCTGTAGGAATTGGCACAATTATCGCAGCAGTTCTTGTCGGAACTGTTCTTGGTTTTGTCACAAGATTATTTGGTGGAAAAAGAGATGCCATCTTATATCCACACGGAAGAATTTCTAAATAAGCTAATAAAGAAAGGAATTTACATACTATGCGGATTTTATTAATAAGACACGGGGATCCTGACTATGAAAATGATACATTAACCGACAAAGGATGCCGTGAAGCGAATTTTTTGGCTAAAAGAGCGCCTTCCCTTCATTTGGGAGAATGTTATATGTCTCCTTTTGGAAGAGCACAGCGCACAGCAAAACCCTGCTTAGAAGCCGTTGGATGTGAAGCGCAAACTTTAGAATGGCTGCAGGAATTCCCGTCTGGATTGGATATAAATAAAGCACCGGAACTTGTTGCAGTTTATCCAGATACTGAGATAGAAGGAAAAAAATATCTCCCAAGAATCGAATGGGATATGATGCCTGGATATTTTACAGAACATGAAGAATATATGGATAAGGATGCCTGGAAAAAGTCTGTTGTAGCACAATCTTCTAATATGGTAGAAGTTTACGATAAAATAACAAGCGAATTTGATGCGCTCCTTGCAAAACATGGCTATATTCGTGAAAATGGACATTACCGTGTGGAAAAAGAGAGCACAGAAACGATAACTTTTTTCTGCCATTTCGGGCTAATCTGTGCATTACTTTCGCATTTATGGAATGTTTCTCCCTTTATTTTGTGGCAAAGCTTCGCATTAGCACCAAGTTCTGTCACAGAACTTCATACAGAGGAAAGAGAGCAGGGAGTTGCATACTTCCGCGCATCTAAAATAGGGGATGTTTCTCATCTTTATGCAGGAGGAGAAGAACCATCGTTTGCGGCACGGTTCTGTGAAGTTTATAGCAATAAGGAACAAAGGCATTAATTCTGATTTTGTCGAATGACAAAGCTGTTTTTTGGTTGTTGGAGTAAAAACAGTATTTTTCATATGCGTTATTTCATGCTATAATCGCTTAAGTAAAAAGAATGTAAAATTAATAGGAAGTGATTTTATTTATGAAACGTATCGATTTTGATAATGGAAAGATTACTACCAATATCTTTCAGGCGGCCCTGCCTATGTTGGTGGCGCAGATTTTGAGTCTTCTTTATAATATTGTAGACCGAATCTACATTGCGAGAATCCCGGATATTGGGACGACTGCGCTTGGAGCAGTTGGGTTATGTTTCCCGATTATTGTGATTATTACAGCATTTAGTAATTTATTTGGCAGTGGTGGTGCACCTCTTTTTTCAATTGAGCGGGGACGTGGCGATAAAAAAAGAGCAGAAAAAATTATGAATACTTCTTTTTTTATGCTTAGTGTCTGTGCGATTCTTCTGATGGGGATTGGTTTTTTATTTGCACGTCCAATCCTGATATTATTTGGCTCATCGGAAAATGCCCTTGCATATGCATATCCTTATATCATGATTTACTTAATTGGAACTTTTCCTTCTATGATTATAACAGGAATGAATCCTTTTATTAATGCTCAGGGATATTCCATTACAGGAATGTATTCTGTGGTAATCGGTGCTGTTGCAAATATTTTATTGGATCCTCTTTTCATTTTTGCTTTTCATTTGGGAATTCGTGGTGCCGCGATCGCAACCGTTTTATCGCAATGTCTTTCGACTGCTTTCGTGTTGTATTTTCTTTCCAGAAAAGCAGAGTATAAAATTAGAATATTACATAAGGAAGAAATACGATCTTGTAGAAATGATGCCAAAAATATTGTAAGTCTCGGAACAGCAGGATTTATTATGCAGCTTACAAATAGTCTCGTAAATATTTGTTGTAACAATGTACTTGCTGCAACTGGTGGTGATGTCTACATTTCCGTTATGACCATTGTTTCAAGTATTCGTCAGATGGTGGAAACACCAATTTGGTCTATTTCAGAAGGTTCTTCTCCGGTTATCAGTTACAACTACGGAGCAAAAAGACCCAAAAAGGTTATAAAGGCATGGCTTACTATGTCTGTTCTTATTTTGCTTTATATTTTGATTGCCTGGAGTGCCATTTTATTTGCTCCTAAGTTTTTAATTGGAATCTTTAGCTCAGATAAAAGTTTGATGATTGATACGATTCCTGCAATGAAACTATATTTTGCCGCATTTATTTTTATGCTTTTTCAGTATACCGGACAGACTATGTTCAAATCGTTGAATAAGAAAAAACAGGCCATTTTTTTCTCTATCCTTCGTAAAGTTGTGATTGTTGTACCATTGACCTATATATTTCCGTATTTCTTCCTTATGGGAAGTAATGGAGTGTTTATGGCAGAACCTGTATCAAATGTCATTGGTGGAAGTTTATGTTTTCTTGTGATGTTGCTGACTGTGCTTCCGGAATTAAAACAGATGAACCAAAATTGTCAATAATTCTTTCTCTGAGCGTATTTGGAGTTATCATAAAGGAATATATAATATAATAGGAAAATACGTTATTTTTTCAATTTGCTTAATTCGAGTTGTAAATTATATTTTTCTTCTTTTATTGTATCAAGTGCATTTCGAAGGTCTTCTATTTTAGAAAGCATTTCCCGTTCTTTTTCAATAACAGCTCGTTCTTTTATTAGTTCAGCATCCTTTGCCTGCTCAGCAAGCTGAAGGCGCAGCGTATTTAACTCCTTTTCCTGATTTGCAAAAAGAGTGTTTTTTTCAGACTGCTCTTTTTGTATGGTTTCCTGCGTTTCCTGTTTTTCATGATTTAACTTTTCGATACTGGCAGACTGGTTCTCGTTTTCCTTTTTTAGCTGTTCAATCTCTTTTATATGTAGAAGTTCACTTTTTTCGTAATCTTTTATTTTGAACTGCAACTCAGCATATTCCTGTTTTAAAGAAGCGTTTTCTTTTTCTAAAGAATCATAACTTTCTGCCTTATGTTCTGCGGCACGAAGCTTTTCCATTAACATGATATTGGTCTTATCTTTTTCTTTTGCAAGATTAGTAGCAGAAGCAGCCTGTTCTTCGGCCGCTTTTCTTGCAGTTTCAGCAGTTTCCAGTAATTCTTTTGAATCCTTATATTTTCGTAAAGCATCTTCTTTTTCGGACGAAAGATTTCCAAGCCGAATTTTATAATTTTTTTCTAATTCGTTATTTCTTTCTCGGAGTTCTGTCATACGCTGCTCATACTCTGTACGTATTTCTTCTTTTCCAGATAAAGCAGCAGTAAAAAGATTTCGAATATTTGTAATAGAAGCGTCTAATGCTTCTGTGTCTAAGCCATTTTTTTTCAACTGATCTTCCTGAAGGTGTGCTGATACAAGGTCAAAAAGGCGATTCAGTGTTACACCTTTCTTTTCGCCGGGTTCCTGTAGTTCTTCTATTAGTTTATTGCCGCGCGCGATGACATTATCATCGGCTGCGATTGCAAAATTCGCCATAATAAGTTCCTCCAATTCTTTAATATATATTTATTCCTCTAAAAGTCGTTCTCTTTTCCTTCTGGCAAGTGTAGCGGTACTGATTCCGGTCATCCTCTCCACCTGTTTATAACTATATCCCTCATCTAAAAGGGAGAGGGCGTGATCAATCTTGATTTTGCTGATTCGTGGCCGTCCTTCTTTGAAATCTTCTTTTTGCTTTGCAATTGCCTTTCCTTCTTGTGTCCTTTCTACGATCATATCACGTTCAAACTCAGCAAAGGCAAGCATAATTGTCCGAATCAGCTTGCCGGTAGGTGTATTATCCATAATACCCATATTTAAAATATGTACAGTAACTCCTTTGTCAAGCATTGTGTCTATTAATGCAATCCCCTGTGTTGCACTTCTTGCAATTCTGTCTAATTTCGTTACTACGACCTTGTCACCACTCTGTATCACTTTTAGCAACTTGTCTAACTGTGGTCTGTGTTTCTTTGTCCCTGTAAATGCATCTGCGTATATTTCTTCTGCGCCTGCTTCCCTTACTGCCGCCTCCTGTGCCTCTATACTGTTTCCATCTTTTGCCTGTCCCTTCGTTGATACTCGGCAGTACCCGTAAACCATTTAAAATCCTCCACTTTTGATAATAAGTTTTGATAAGGCTCACAGCCCTATTTTTCGTCGTTTTTGAGATGTTCTCAATACTGTTAAGTTTTGATAATGGTATATTACCCCTAAAATGCTCTAAAATGTCTCAAAAACCCTTTTTAGAGCATACAACATCTAAAAAGAAAGTGCAAGATACAATTTTTATAATTAATATTAATTAATATATTGTAATTAATTACATATATGGAATAAATAACAAGAAGCAAACATAAAAAAGTAAGAATATGGCAGAAAAATCCACTTTTCATTCCCAAAAACAAGGTTGAAATCAAAAAATACGTCAAAAAGTATTCTATATATCGCTTTTACTATACAAATAGCCCATAAGTAGATAAAAACAAATGTATTTTAAACACAGATAAATAAATGTAACTATAACACCGTGCAATCTGTATCCAATTTCATTATATAATCTGCCTTAATAAATAAGATCAAGATAGAAAAGTCCTCTAAGAATATAAATAAATAATGATAATAGAAGCACAAAAGGCTTAAACAGACGAAAATAAAAAGAAAGCTATATAACAGGATGCGCATTAAGAATGCAGTGATACTAAGCATCCTGTTATATAGCTTTCTTTTTATTTTCGTCTGTTTAAGCCTTTTGTGTGTTAAGCCTATTATCTTCAGTTCCTACATTGATTTTGTCATCTTTCTCGCTTCGCGTTTCTTCTCAAGATTTGAAACAATAACGCAGCAAGAAGCATCACCAGTGATATTTACCGTAGTACGTCCCATATCAAAGATACGATCTACACCAGCTACTAAAGCGATTCCATCAACCGGAAGCCCAACGGAAGTAAGTACCATCGCGAGCATAACCATTCCCGCTCCAGGAACACCGGCTGTACCGATAGACGCTAAAGTAGCAGTGAAGATGATCGTAAGCATCTGTGGCAGTGTAAGGTGGATTCCATAGCAGGAAGCAATGAAAATTGCACATACACCCTGATAGATTGCAGTTCCATCCATGTTAATAGTAGCTCCAAGTGGAAGGACGAAAGAAGAAATCTCTCTGGAAACTCCTAATTTCTCTGTACATTCCATATTGATAGGAAGTGTTCCGACAGATGAAGCACTCGAGAATGCAAACATGATTGCTGGAAGCATTTCCTTAAAAAAAGTAGCAGGGCTAAGACCACCAATTGCTCTTACTGTAAAGGAGTAAACGATTAAAGCGTGCAGAATGTAACATACATAGGCAGCTAAAAGTACCATAGCAAGAGAGCCAATGATTGTTGCGCCGTTTGCAGCAACAACAGGACAAAGCAAACAGAATACACCAATTGGAGATAATTTTAAAATCATTTCCATGCACTTCATAAATACATCGTTCAAATCATTACAAGCCGTAATAATACGGGTATTTTTTTCTTCACCGACAAGAATGATTGCAAAACCTATCAATAATGCCATAACGATAACCTGAAGCATATTTGCCTCGGCCATCGGACTGATAAAGTTTGATGGAAAAATGTTAACAATAGTATCCATAAGAGAAGTTTTCTCTCCAACATTATAAGACAAATCAGTAGTTGCAATTACCGGAAATAATCTTTTAAAGACATTTCCTCCAATCAGGCCGATTGTAATAGCAAAAGCAGTAGTACATAAATAATAGATAACTGTTTTTAAACCGATTGCTCCCACTTTTTTAATGTCACTCATGGAAATGATTCCGCACATGATAGAGAAGAGTACGATTGGAACAACAATGAACTTAAGCAAATTCAAGAAGATAGTTCCAAATGGTTTGATATACGTTTCAGCAAATTGTGCATGTTTTTGCAGTAATAATCCTGCGGCAATTGCAAGAACTAAAGCAATAAATATCTGCATTGCCAGCGACATTTTTTTCTTTTCTTTCATAATATCTTACTCGCTTTCTTTTTCTTTTGATATAAATAATGGCATTGTTTTTAGTACAATGCCATTATTTGCAAGAAACATTATAACATATTTCATAATGGGAATCAATTGATATTCCAAATTCAAAAGAAAATAAAGTCATAAAAAAGTATTCCATTTTCTAATAACGATATTCTTTTTTATCATTTATGGAATTCCTATATCGGTGGTGGTGTATTAGCTGCATTTTTTGGAACAGCGATTATCCGTCAGCTTTCTTTGATATCAAAAGTGAACTGGTACAGGCATGTACAGTATCCAATGTTGTTGTTGCATTATTTATTGTACTTGGAGCAATTTCAGGAGCGGCAGCCGTTGGATGGTTAGTTGGATTCTATCCAATTGATTCCGCGATCACCGCTGGTCTTTGTATGGCAAACAGCGGTGGAAATGGAGATGTGGCTGTACTTGGTGCATCAAAACGTATGGATCTTATGGCTTATGCACAGTTATCTTCCCGTCTTGGTGGAGGAATCGTACTGATTATTGCAAGTTTCCTGTTCTCGTTTTTAAAATAATATAGCATATAATAAAAAGATCAAGAGATAATCCATATTGCCAGAAACGGAAGATGGGCTATACTTGATCTTTTTATATCTTGTTTTTTATTCTCTGTTTTCACATAATAAAATGCACTTTCTCAACCAGTCACATTTTTCTTCTTCACGCATAATTCCACCTAAATATACGAGATAATCATTAAATTTCTCTTCTTCTTTCGGAGGAACAGTAAGATTCTGAAATTCTGGTTTACGCTCCCGCAACTGCTGTAATCGTTCTTCGTGCTGCGAAAGCCGGTTCTTCAACAATTCGATTCGATGTTTTGGAGAAATACAGTCAGAGAAAAAAAGCTGCAGGCGAAATTCATCTTTGACAACTGGTTTTAATTTGTTAAAATTGTTTTCCCACTGGGTAAGCTTTTCTTTGCCGGCGGCAGTAATAGAATATACTTTTTTCTCTAAAACAGTACCGGAAATCTCTAAATGGTATTCTATTAATTGCTGTTCTGTTAATGTTTTTAATTCAGGGTAAATCTGACTGTGCTTTGCATTCCAGAACCCAGATAGTGTTGTCTCAAACTCTTTGGACATATCATAGCCAGTCATATCTTTTCGGCTCAATAATCCAAGAATGGCATATTGTAATGTTCCCATATTATATCCCTTTTCTGATAATTATTCATAATATGCTGCAATAAAGTATTCTCTTGTGAGTATAGCATAATTCATATATTACTTCCACTATTATGGAGAATAATAAAAAATCAGCCCGGGAGTTTGACAGTTGCACAAAAGAAAAAACCTCATAGAGCCTTATATCATCAG
>CAVCBH010000073.1:0-7800 GCA_963600375.1 bacterium
TACCGTAAATTGAGGTGTGCAGATTGCAGGAATGATTTTTCAGACACGCTCTAGCCCCAAAAAAACAGTTCCCAAAGAAAGAAAACACCTTATCTTTGTGGCCTTTGAGCGAGGATTGAATGTGAGCTTAGAGGCGAACATTCAACCCACAGTGACAGAGTCACAAAGATAAGGTATCTTCTTTCTTTGGGAGCGTCTCCTCGGCCTGCGGCACTCCAGAATTAATCTAACATCTCCTTGAGAATCTGATTAACCATCGCTGGATCTGCTTTTCCTTTCATTGCTCTCATCGTCTGACCTACGAAGAATCCCATAGCTTTTTTCTTGCCGGCTTTATAGTCTTCGACAGACTTTGGATTATTAGCAACGATTTCTTCGATTACTTTTCGTAATGCGCCCTCATCATTAACTGTCTTTAATCCATTTTCCTCTACATAAACTTCTGGGTCTACGTCCTCATCAAAGATTGCCTCGAATACCTTTTTGGCTACTTTACGGTTGATAGCTCCAGATTCGATCATCTGAATCATTTTTACAAGATTTGCAGGGCTGAAATGAATGTCGGAAGCTTCCATTTCTTTTTCTTTTAAGAGACGCATAATATCTCCCATAATCCAGTTAGATACTTCTTTTGCTGCTGCACCAAGTTCGATACAGGCTTCAAAGAGATCAGTAAGTGTTTTATCTTCTGTGATGATATTGATATCATATTCAGGAAGACCGAACTGTTCTTTGTAACGTGCCTGTTTTTCATCACGGAATTCCGGCTGACGGCTGCGAATTTCGTCTAACCATTCATCAGAAATTACGATTGGAGTAAGGTCTGGTTCTGGGAAATAACGATAATCCTGTGCGTCTTCTTTGGAACGCATTGGATAGGAGTATTCTTTGTCATCATCCCATCTTCTTGTTTCCTGAACAACTTTTTTACCATCTTCGATTAAGTCGATCTGACGTTCCATCTCTCCTTCGATTGCTCTTGCGATTGCGCTGAAAGAGTTTAAGTTCTTCATTTCTGTTCTTGTTCCGAACTCTTCTGCTCCAACTTCACGGACAGATAAGTTTACGTCTGCTCGCATGGAACCTTCCTGAAGTTTACAGTCAGATGCTCCAAGATACTGGATAATCATGCGAAGCTTTTCAAGGTATGCGATAACTTCTTCGGCAGAACGCATATCTGGCTCGGATACAATCTCAATTAACGGTACACCGCTTCGGTTAAAGTCTACTAAGGAGTTACCTGTGGATGGGTCGTGTACTAACTTTCCTGCATCTTCTTCCATATGAATCTCATGGATTCGAATATTTTTCTTTCTGCCATCCACCTCAATCTCTACGTGTCCATCACGGCAAATCGGAAGATAGAGCTGGGAAATCTGATAGTTCTGTGGGTTATCCGGATAGAAATAGTTTTTACGGTCAAACTTGCAGTACTGTGTGATTGTACAGTTTGTTGCAAGACCCACGGCTGCCGCATATTCTACAACCTGCTTATTAAGTACAGGGAGTGAACCTGGCATTCCGGTACATACAGGACATGTATGTGTATTTGGCGCACCACCGAAAGCTGTGCTACATCCACAGAAAATCTTTGTTCTTGTGGCAAGTTCTACGTGAACTTCCAGACCGATGACGGTTTCATATTGTTTACTCATTCTATTTTTCCTCCTTTCCGCTCAGACTCCAGTTTATAAATTCACGGCTCTGCTCAAATGCATATGCTGCACGAATGATATTTTTCTCTTTAAAGCAATCACCGATGAACTGGATACCAATTGGAAGGCCTTTGCTGTCGAGACTTCCTGGAACGCTGATTCCCGGAAGACCTGCAAGGTTTACGGAAATAGTATAAATGTCTCCAAGATACATTTTAATTGGGTCGCTTAAGCTGTCACCAAGCTTTGGTGCAGTTGTTGGCGCTGCCGGTCCTAAAATGACATCATATTTTGCAAATGCTTTATCAAATGCCTGTTTAATTAATGCTTTTGTACGAAGTGCCTTTAAGTAGTAAGCATCGTAGTAACCAGAACTTAATACGAAAGAACCAAGCATAATTCTTCTCTTTACTTCAGGACCAAATCCTTCGGAACGAGTCTTTTTATACATGTTGTGAAGTCCTTCGTAGCTGTCTGTACGATAGCCATATTTTACACCATCAAAACGGGCAAGATTGGAACTTGCCTCTGCGGAAGCGATAACATAGTATGCAGGAATCGCATACTGAACAAGGCTTAAATCAAATTCTTCTACTATAGCACCTTTTTCCTCTAATTTCTTCGCTGCATCAAGAATGGCTGCCTTTACTTCTTCGTCAAGACCTTCTCCCATATAATCTCCAGGAATACCGATACGCATTCCTTTTACATCATCTGTTAAAGCAGAAGTAAAATCATAATCTTCTCTCTTTACAGAAGTAGAGTCTTTTGGGTCGTGGGAAGCGATTGTCTCAAGAATTGTTGCACAGTCTGTTACGTCTTTTGCCATTGGACCAATCTGGTCAAGAGAAGAACCATAAGCAATAAGACCATAACGGGAAACAGTGCCATACGTAGGTTTCATTCCGACAATACCACAGTAAGAAGCTGGCTGACGGATAGATCCACCGGTATCGGAACCTAACGCATAACTACACTCACCTGCGGCAACTGCTGCAGCAGAACCACCCGATGAACCACCTGGTACATGCTCTGCATTCCATGGGTTCTTTGTCACTCCGTAATGAGAAGTCTCTGTTGTACTACCCATAGCAAATTCATCCATGTTTGTCTTACCGATAATAAGTGCTCCAGCCCTCTCAAGATTCAGAACTGCCTCTGCTGTATAAGTTGGCTCAAAATTCTCAAGAATCTTGGAACTACAAGTTGTTCTGGTTCCCTTTGTACACATATTATCTTTAATTGCAACTGGCACACCAGCAAGAGGACCTGTAAGGGTTCCATCATCAATTTTCTTCTGAAGTTCCTCTGCCTTTGCCTGCACTGCTGCTCTTTCGTGTACCGTTACATAACAGTTAAATTTATCTTCTAAAGCGTCAATCGCATCCATAGCCGCATTTGCCGCTTCTAAAACAGATACTTCACCCGCTTTTATTTTCTTACCCAGCTCAACGGCTGTACAATCCATAAGCCCCATGTCTTTCCTCCTAATCAAAAGTCCTGGGAACTACGAAAGCTCCCTCTTTTGCTTCCGGCGCATTTGCCAGAATCTCGTCTCTGTCGTCTCCATTGGTCACTACGTCTTCTCTAAATACGTTGTTCACAGGAAATACGTGACTCATCGGCTCTACTCCGCTGGTATCAAGTTCATTCAATGTATCAATATAGTCAAGCATATTTGCCATATCTTTCTTTGCCTGTTCTTTCTCTTCATCGGAAAGTTCAAGCTTGGCAAGGATACCGACATATTCGATTGTTTCGTCTGAAATTATATTTGCCATGTTTATTCTCCTTATTATTTTTACAACTGTCTCTAACTTTTGAATTTATCATATTTATTATCTATAATCAAGTGGTTTCTGATTGGCTACAGGTAAAGGAGACGCTTCCAAAGAGAGCAGCTTCCCTATATTTGTGACTCTGTCTCTGTGGGTTGAATGTTCGCTTAACGGGTCACATTCCATCCTCGCTCTAGAGCGTGTCTGAAAAATGCTTTCTGCAAGATGTGCATCACAATTTGCGGGAGATTTCGCCTGAATGAGGGCGGCGTAGCGGGCTACGGCAACCGAATGAAGGCAAAATATACCATAAATTGAGGTGTGCAGATTGCAGGAATGATTTTTCAGACACGCTCTAATGCCACTATAGGGTAGCTGCTCTCTTTGGAAGCGTCTCCTTTACCAATTTTAATGACTACCGCCGCTGCCCCCAAAACTATCAGTGCCACTACTGCTGCTACTGCTACTTTCGGTTTCTTTCTTGGTTCTTGTAACATGAGAATGTAGGAAAATGTCCTGCTTATCATTTAACGTTACACCGTCTTTCTTGACATAGGTAGACTTCTTCACGGTATCTTTTCCTACGGAGTCGGAAAGTTCGAACACTATGAAAGCGATTGCCGCAACAAGGCAACCAAGTACTATCCATAACGGTCTGATATTTATATGGAAAAGAGGACTCTTTTGTGTCTCATCTGCCAACAGATTTATCAACCGTGTGTAGGCTTTGTACGGATCTTTATTCACAATATCATTGGTTTTATCCACAATATAATCGGTATTGTCCTGGGATAACTTATCTTTTACGGTGCCGCAGGTAGCAAGCCAGGTATATCTTGTCTCCCAGTCATCTACATAAATCACACCGCTTCCGATTGGCTTATCCCAGCCAATCTTGTTCTTTTTATAGTAATTCTGTGCATAGTCTCGAAGTTTTTCCATTGTATCAAGACTGGCATCATTGGTTGTCATGAGAATGATATCGCCGCCGATAAGTTCTTCTTTTTCTGCGATCAATTCTTCCAGCTTGGCTTCTTCTTCATCAGTAAGTACATCTGCATCATCAAACACCCTCTGTGTTAATGTACATTCTGTATTATTACGAGGTTCTGTATTTGTGTATACATCACCGTCAAGCTTCTTGCCAACCAGTCCCATTATAATTCCAAGTATAATAACAAATATTAATATTCCACGGTATGTTTTTGCCATTTACAACACCCCCAATAAATAAAGCAACATTTCTACAGTGAAGAAAAGAGAACCAAACACGGCAATAAACCATGCGATAATCTTGCCTGTACTTGTCGGAGCTTCTCCCACTATCTTTCCTGTCTGACCATTCACGTAGAACTCATAATTCTTTCCCTGATAGCGGTACACGTAACGCCATACTGGAAGAAATGAATAAAAAGATTCCTTCTCTGTACTTTTCTTATCATTTATTGTTGGTCTTACCGTATCATACTCTACATTGTAGCTTCTGAGATACTTCTGGCTGTACTTATCTGCCTTTTTCTTCGCTCTTGGCAAAAGACTATCCTTGTCCTCATCATAAATCTCTGCCTGAAAACCTGATAAATACTTCGCATTGAAAGTTCCAAGTGCTTCATATTTATATGGCTCCATCAAATCCATCATTTTATCCGGCATGGCTTTCGAAGCATCCACCGGGATCTTATCATAGTCCACATCAAAATCTCTTAAAATGCGATACGTGCTTGTCTCAGTACACTCGTAATCGCCCTCATCCCATGTCCTTATCTTATCTGCCTCTCCCTCAAAATGCACATGAGTATGTAAATCATACATCCAAAATGGTACATATAATCCCTGCATTGATTCTATCGTAGAAGCCGCACAGAAATTACCTGGAAGAAACATCTGCTTAGTAAACTTTTCTTTCAAAAGCTCCAATGCTTTATGTTTATCAAGCGCAAATGGTAAAACCAGATTCGGCTCATACTCTTTCTCCATTCGATCCTCGAAAATAACATATGTTCCGCAATATGGGCATTTCAATGATAAATCAATTTTATCTGCTTCAATCTCTGCACCACAGTTGTTACAGATATGCTTCTTCTCCTGTGAGATTAAATCCGGTTCTTCTGCGTTGCCACAACTCTCACATGTCATTTTCTTCTTATCCGGGTCATAAATTACGTTACCACCACAGCTTTTACAACGATAAAACATAAGCTCGCCTCCTTCTCTTGTGAATCTGTAACTATTCAAAATAAACTTCGCAAATCTGGATTCGCAGATTTATTTCAGAAAATTACAAAAATTTGATTCTTTTGTCATTCTTCTACTTCTACTATATAGGTTTTTCCAACAAAATACAATAAGAATTTACTAGATTTAATATTACTACTTATGTTTTGCTACTACCAACGGTATCTGTTCCTGTTCCGCTTTTTTGATATACTCTTTCTCGATTTTAGAATCTGTGATAATCTTATAAGCATCCTTCACCGGGCAAATGACCGAAACATAACCCGCTCCGAATTTACTGCTATCTGCGAGAACATAGACTTCTCTTGCAGACTTAAATATCGCCCGTTTTACCTGCATCTGCGGAGTTGCAATCGAGGTTAAACCCACGTCAAAGCTGATGCTATATACTCCGATAAAGGCTTTATCAACATGAAACTGTTCCATATGCTGGATAGCTACATCACCCATTGTTGCCGCAAGATGTCTGCCGACATAACCGCCGACCATGTATAATTCCACATGACGCAGGTCTGCCAGTTCATTTCCCACAAGAAGAGAATTGGTCACTCCGAACAGTTCAATTCTTTGCTAAGGTCTGCAACTTTCACTTTTCCCTCTTCGGTTACCTTTTGTAATATCCGGCTCCGTCTTTCCTGCAACATTTCATTCACTCCTTGCCCGAAAATTTATCTAAAATAAATTTATCTGAAATGTACTTTGCCCGGTACAAGTTTCTGTGCCGTCATTGTCATGATTGGTACAAATTTATCACCAAAGTCTGGTTTTGGTACGATAATTGCCTGTTCTTCCTCATAATAAAATCCTATTGTTTTCGGCGTTGTTACTACTTTCTGAATCTGCTCCCACGTATATTTTTCTTCATTTTCTGCATAGGAAACGATAATCCCCTCTTTCATTTAATGAATTAAATAGCAATTTGATTTTTTGGAATAAAATTGTTATTTCTTCCATTTTTTAGTTGATTTTCTTCAAAGATATGATACAATGGTTATAACAAAAGATATGAAAAGGGCAGTTACCTTTATCCGGATTGCGTTGCAAGAACAATGAGTACTCATTCTATAGTTGTTTATTTTTTAATTAAAGGAGAATATTTTATTATTATGAGTCTTAATTTACAACAATACCATGACCAGATTCAGGCATTATGTCCTATGGATGATGTCTTTTTTGAAGTACTGATACAGCAGCCCGGCGTATGCGAGGAGATGCTTCGCATCTTACTTGATTGTCCAGATTTAATCGTTTTAGATATTCATGCACAGCATAGCATTCGGAATCTTTTAAAACGTTCTGTTCGTTTAGATGCTCTGTGCCAGATTCCGGGCAACAAACTTGTGAACATTGAAATTCAGAATGAAAATAATACTAATCATTTCAAGCGTGTTCGCTACAATGAAGCCTGCGTAACTACACGTACAACAGATCCCGGTACTGATTTTGAGAATATACCAACTGTATATAGTCTATATGTTTCTGATTTTGATATATTCAAAAAAGGAAAAACCATTTATCACATTCGGAAATCTGTTGTTGAAACGGACCAGACTATTGATGATGGCACTCTTGAAATATATGCCAACACTACTATTAATGACGGCAGTACTATCGCAGAATACTTACAGCTTTTAAAGGAAGCATCCATAGATAACCCAAAGTTTCCCCATCTTACTGAGGGAGTAAAATATTTAAAAAATGAAGAAAGAGGTGTTGAAAAAATGAGTGGATTTTTAGCGGAACTTTTAGAAAAAGAAGTAAAAAAAGGAGTTCAGGAAGGACTTCAAAGAGAAATTCAAAAAGAATTACAAAAAGAATTACAAAAAGAATTACAAAAAGACCGCAGCGAAATTGCTGTTTCAAAAATCTGTAAAATGATTGAACTTGGATATAGCAAGGAAGATGTCTTAAAGCTGGATTATACTAATGTGGAGTATGCTTTAGCTCTGGATAGGCTTTCAAAACAGTAGCTGATAATTTGTCAGGGGGAATGAATAAACAGACGATCCAGTGAAGCCTGTACTATAAAAAATGCTTCGTTTCACTGCGTCCAAAGAGAGAAGATACCCTATATTTGTGGCTTAGAGCGTGTCTGAAAAATGCTTTCTGCAAGATGTGCATCACAATTTGCG
>CAVCBH010000074.1:0-4311 GCA_963600375.1 bacterium
TACGCCGCCCTCATTCAGGCGAAATCTCCCGCAAATTGTGATGCACATCTTGCAACACGCTCTGGTGTGCAAGGTATTCTTCTATATAATGAGATGCTGTTGCACCATCTGCTACAGCAGTCACTACCTGTCGAAGTGCTTTTGTGCGGACATCACCAATGGCAAATACTCCCGGCACATTTGTCCGTGTAGATTCATCTGCCATAATATATCCGGCTTCATCCATAGTAAGAATTCCCTCAAAAAGCTCAGAAGCTGGCTTTCTTCCGATACTGATAAATGCACCGTCAACAGAGATTTCTGTATCCTCTCCGGTCTTTATATTGTGAAGTTTCGCACCGGTAAGCTTCTTGTCATATAAGAATTCACTGACCGTTGTATCCCAGTAAAATTCGATATTCTCTGTCTCTTCCAACTGCTTATGGTATACCTTGGTAGCACGAAGAGAATCTCTTCTGTGAACAAGAATAACCTTAGAGCAGATTCTTGACAAAGTTATTGCATCTGCTGCTGCCGTATTGCCCCCACCGACAACCATAACCGTTTTATTGCGGTAAAACATTCCATCACAGGTTGCACAGTAGCTAACACCACGTCCAACTAATTCCTTTTCGCCAGGAACAGAAAGTTCTCTTGGAACGGCACCCGTTGCGATAATCACCGTTTTTGCCTTAAAAGTTCCCTCACTACTTTCTACTATTTTAATATCATTAGAAAAATCAACACTTAATACCTCAGCAAGTTCTGTTTCTGCACCAAAACGCTCCGCACCCTGCTCCATTTTCTCAGCGAGGCTGAAACCGTCAATACCTTCCTCAAATCCTGGATAATTATCAATCTGGGAAGTAAGCGCCATCTGCCCTCCGGCAGACAGCCTTTCAAGAATCACAGTAGAGAGTCCGGCTCTTGCACAATAAAGAGCAGCGGTATATCCCCCCGGCCCTCCACCGATAATTATAACATCATATATCTTTTCCATTATATTGGTTCCTTTCTGTAAATATATCTTTTGGTTTTTTATGTTTTTCTTAATATGAATTAAACCTGCAACCTGCATACTCCAGAGCGTGTTTAAAGAGTCTCTGTGATAAATGACTCAATCTTTGACTTAGAATCAGGAGCAACAATTGTACCAGCTACCTCGCCATGCTTAAATAAAAGAAGAGCAGGAATCGTATCAATACCATATTCCTCTGCGATTTCCGGCGTTTCATCAATATTGATCTTAGCAAAAATCAGCTTGTTTTCCTGTTGGGCAGCAATCTTATCAAAAGCCGGTGCAATTCTTCTGCAATACGTACACCATGGAGCCCAGAAATCGATAATAACTGGCTTGTCTGCTTCTAAAATCTCCTGTTTGAAATTCTCTTTTGTAACATTTATAATCGCCATAAAATGTTCCTCCTGTAAAAATTAAATTTGTATAAAAATTTAACTGTAAATTTCTGAGAGATACCTGTTCCTTATAATACCACATTTTGGGGAAGTTTACTCCTGTTTTTTGATTTAATTTATTGAGGATAAGTTGACGAAATCAGAGAACAAAATAATCTATATTTGTGACTTTCATCACTGCAAATATAGATTATTTTGTTCCCTGATTTCTGTCAGTGACTGGCTTTGATGAATCGAATCAGAATGTTTGGGATGAAGAGGGGTGGCTGAGTGAGCGTCTCGATGGAACATCATCCCGGCCGGAAATTCAATAGAAAATTTCTATCAATCAACAGGGTGTTCTCGATTGATAATCCTCCTCAATAGTAAGTATAATAGTAGTATTGAACACTGTTAAAAATAGTATGTTTAACTAGCATTTTTTACTTAATTTTTAGTACTACGAATGACAATAATTTTTTAGGAGGGTTTCATAATGAAAGACAAGTATACACACATTTTTGAGCCATTAACAGTTCGTACAATGACAATCAAAAATAGAATCTGCATGATGCCAATGGGAACAAACTATGGTGAGCAGAATGGTGAAATGAGTTTTCTTCACATTGATTATTACAGACAGCGTGCA
Organism: bacterium; assembly: GCA_963600375.1. Lineage (GTDB taxonomy): Bacteria > Bacillota > Clostridia > Lachnospirales > Lachnospiraceae > Anaerobutyricum. Next base: position 2,024 of record CAVCBH010000074.1, read on the forward strand.
AAGGGCGGCACAGGTCTCTTAATCGTTGAGAACGCAAACGTTGATTTCCCACAGGGTTCTAACGGTACAACACAGCTTCGTATCGATCATGATAACTATCTTCCACGTCTTTACAAGTTCTGCGAAGATATGCATCGTTACGGAACAAAGGTTTCTATTCAGATTAACCATGCAGGTGCTTCTGCAATGTCTTCCCGTATCGGTGGACTTCAGCCAGTATCCGCATCTAACATTCCTTCCAAGACAGGTGGAGCTGTTCCTCGTCCATTAACAAAAGACGAAATTCTTGCCATCGTAAAGAAATACGGAGAAGCTGCTAAGCGTGCACAGACTGCTGGATTTGACGCAGTAGAAATTCATGCTGGACATTCTTACTTAATCAGCCAGTTCCTCTCCCCTGTATATAACGACAGAACAGATGAATTTGGTGGAAGCATCGAGAACAGAACTCGTTTCTGCCGTATGATCATTGATGAAGTAAGAAGCCAGATCGGACCTCATATGCCAATCATGTTAAGACTTTCTGCTGATGAGTTTGTTAAAGGTGGAAACACATTAGAAGATACATTAACATATCTTGAATATTTAAATGATGAAGTAGATATCTTTGACGTATCCTGTGGTCTTAACGATTCTATCCAGTACCAGATTGATGCGAACTACATGAAAGATGGCTGGAGATCTTACATGGCTAAAGCTGTAAAAGAGAAATTCGGAAAACCAGTTATTTCCATGGGTAACTACCGTGATCCACAGGTTGTAGAAGATACTCTTGCAAGAGGTGACTGTGACTTAATCGGTATGGGACGTGGACTTATCGCTGAGCCTAACTGGGTTCATAAAGTAGCTAACGATCAGGAATGCTTACTTAGAAAATGTATCTCCTGTAACATCGGATGTGCTGGAAACCGTATTGGTGGAAACAGACCTATCCGTTGTACAGTTAACCCATCCGTTCTTGAAGGTGACACACATCTTGGACGTAAAGTTAATAAAAATTGTAACGTAGTTGTAATCGGTGGTGGTACTGCTGGTCTTGAGGCAGCTTGTTCTGCTGCAGAAGTTGGATGTACAACATTCCTTCTTGAGAAAAAAGACGTTCTTGGTGGACTTGCTACAGAGATTTCCAAGATTCCTGCAAAGAATCGTTTAAATGATTTCCCTGTATATCTTCAGAGACGTGCTGCTACTCTTGATAACCTTTATATCTTCAAGAATACAGAAGCTACTCTTGAAATAATCGAGAAGTTCAACCCACACATTATCGTATGTGCTACAGGTTCTGCTCCGCTTCTTCCACCTATCGCTGGTCTTCATGAGAACATCGATAAAGAAGGTGGAAAAGTTGAGTCTATCTTAAGCATGATCAAACACGTACCAGACTACCCAGAAGATATGACAGGTCAGAAGGTAGTTGTAATCGGTGGTGGTGCTGTAGGTCTTGACGTAGTAGAATTCTTCGCTCCAAGAGGTGCAGAAGTATCTATCGTTGAAATGATGCCAGCAATCGGACGTGACCTTGATCCTGTAACAAAGAACGATACAAAGTGCATGATGGAAAAATACAACGTAAACCAGCTTACAAGCACAGCTCTTCAGGAAGTAAAAGAAGACTGCTTCGTAGTTAAGAGCCCAGAAGGCGAAGTTTACGAACTTCCATTTGACCACGGATTTGTATGTCTTGGTATGAGAGCTCAGAACAAGGTTTACGAAGAAGTATCTAAAGCTTACGCAGGTACAAATGTACGCGTTGAGAACATTGGTGACAGCGTAAGAGCTAGACGTATCATTGATGGTACATTTGAAGGACGTAATATTGTATTCACATTAGAGCAGAAGGGATTTTTATAAAATCTGATTTGCTTTAGATGATAAAGACGTTCCCAAAGAGAGAAGAGCCTCTATACTTGTGACTCTATCGCTGAGGGTTGAATGTTCGCCGCAAGGTTCGCATTCAATCCTCGCTTTAAGGCCACAAATATAGGGACTCTTCTCTCTTTATTCCAAAATCTTTAAATTATTTTATAGAATTTAGAGCGGGTTTGAACGATCAGCCGCTACATATATCCTTTATTAGATGACTCAAATCTCCCAATTACAAACTTTCGAAGAATCCTCAAATCTACCATCCACGAATTCTGAATTTGCTTCAACAGCCAACAAACAGCTCAAAAAAATTTTTTTCTTTTTTCTCTTATGAAAGAAGTAAAAAAGTGTTATAATCCTTTATGCCAGAGCCTGTTTGAAAAATCATTCCAGCAATCTGCACACCCCAATTTACGGTATAT
>CAVCBH010000075.1:0-2585 GCA_963600375.1 bacterium
TCCACTTACTCTATTCTCCCCAGCATAGCTGGGGGATTAGACTTTTCATTTAGAACAAATTGTAAAGCTGTGTCAATGGAAGTTTTTCTGCTGGTTTTGAAGTAATTTCTTCTCCATCCACTGTAACTTTATATGTCTCCGGATCCACAGTAAGTTCCGGTGTCCTATCATTGAATACCATATCTTTTTTGCCAATATTTCTACAGCCTTTTACTGGTACTACTGTCTTCTCAAGACTATATTTTTCTTTTACATGTTCATCCATGGCTGCCTGAGATACAAAGGTCAGACATGCTTCATTTTTTGCTTTTCCATGAGCTGCAAACATTGGCTGATAAAGAACAGGCTGTGTTGTTGGAATCGATGCATTGGCATCTCCCATCTTTGAAGCAATGATCATACCACCTTTAATAATAATGTCTGGCTTTACGCCAAAGAATGCCGGATTCCACAGAACAAGATCTGCAAATTTTCCCTCTTCCACAGAGCCAACATACTGCGAAATACCATGGGTGATTGCCGGATTAATCGTATATTTGGAAATATAACGCTTTACACGGAAGTTATCATTCTCATGTCCCTCATCTTCTGGAAGCGCTCCTCTTTCCTCTTTCATTTTACTTGCTGTCTGCCAGGTACGTGTGATAACTTCTCCCACACGGCCCATGGCCTGTGAATCCGAACTCATCATGCTAAAAATACCCATATCATGTAAAACATCCTCTGCTGCAATTGTCTCTGGGCGAATTCTGGAATCTGCAAAGGCAACATCTTCTGGAATTCTCTTATCAAGATGATGGCAGACCATCAGCATATCCAGATGTTCATCCAGCGTATTTACCGTATATGGCATCGTTGGATTTGTAGAAGATGGCAGTACATTTGGAGCTGCTGCCGCACGGATGATGTCCGGTGCATGTCCACCGCCGGCACCCTCTGTATGGTATGTATGAATGGTTCTTCCTCCAATCGCTGCCAGTGTATCCTCTACACAGCCGCCTTCATTTAAGGTATCTGTATGGATTGCAACCTGCACATCGTATTCATCGGCCACATTCAGACAATGATGAATAACCGCCGGGGTAGCGCCCCAGTCTTCATGAATCTTCAATCCCATTGCTCCTGCTTTTACCTGCTCAATCAGCGGAGCTTCATCTGAACAGTTTCCCTTTCCAAGAAAACCAAGGTTCATTGGATATTCTTCTGCTGCCTTTAACATCATTCGTAAATTCCATGGTCCAGGTGTACAGGTTGTAGCATTTGTACCATCTGCTGGTCCTGTACCTCCACCGATCATCGTAGTTACTCCACTGTACAACGCACAGTCAATCTGCTGTGGACTGATGAAATGAATATGCGTATCAATTCCACCAGCAGTTATAATCATTCCTTCTCCTGCAAGCGCTTCCGTTGATGCGCCAACCGTCATTCCCGGAGTTACTCCGTCCATAATATCTGGATTTCCTGCTTTACCAATTCCTGCAATTTTACCATCTTTGATACCGATGTCTGCTTTAAATATTCCTGTAGAATCTACAATCAAAGTATTTGTAATTACCAGATCCAGGTCTCCATCTTTACTGCAGCTCTTTACAGACTGACCCATACCATCACGAATCGTCTTGCCACCGCCAAATTTTACTTCATCTCCATATGTTGTATAATCTTTCTCTACCTCTATTACGAGACTTGTATCTGCCAGACGTACTTTATCTCCTGTAGTCGGACCATACATTGCTGCGTATTTGCTTCCTGAAATTTTTGTACTCATTATCGTCCCTCCTTACAGAAATCCTTTTAATCTTGCAGTTTCCATAGAGGCTGCACGAGTATCCTCTGTTGCCTGTGCGCAGGTAAGATCATTTAATCCAAACACTCTCTGTCTGCCTCCCATTTCTGTAAGCTGCACCTCTTTTTCTTCCCCCGGCTCAAATCTTACCGATGTGCCTGATGGAATATCCAAATGGTAGCCATACGCTTTTTCTCTGTCAAAAAAAAGACATTTATTCACTTCAAAAAAATGAAAATGAGAACCGACCTGAACAGGTCTGTCACCTTTATTTGCTACTGTAATTGATACAGTTTTCTTTCCTTCATTAAGTGTAATCTCACGATTCAATGCCATAATTTCACCGATTTTCACGCCCATTTCCCTCCTTACTGAATTGGATTGTGTACTGTTACAAGCTTTGTTCCATCCGGGAATGTCGCTTCCACCTGGACTTCACTGATCATATCCGTCACACCATCCATCACGTCATCCTTCGTAAGAATCTTTGTTCCAAGCTGCATCAGCTCCACAACTGTTTTTCCATCTCTTGCAAGTTCGATAAGTTCAGAACTGATATACGCAAGTGCCTCCACGTAATTCAGTTTCAGACCTCTTTCCTTTCTCTCTTTGGCAAGATTTCCTGCCATATGAAGCATCAATTTTTCCTGTTCTTTTGGATTCAGCCTCATGATATTCCTCCTTTGAATTGTGCGAGATCATTCAGTTATCATCATATTATTTATAAATATCTTCGCTTTTTTCTAGAGCCTGTTTGAAAAATGCTTTCTGCAAGATGTGCATCACAATTTGCGGG
>CAVCBH010000076.1:0-4926 GCA_963600375.1 bacterium
ATTCTGGCGAATATTCAGGTAGATGCCGATTATAAAAATGTCCTTCTCTTCATCGAAGATCTCAAAGTAAAACTTGGTTCTCAGGATACTTATGATATCCAGTGTGGCTATGAGGCTGGTTGTCTTGGTTATTCTTTATATAACCAGCTTACAGAGAATGGCGTAAATTGTGTGATTCTCGCCCCATCTACTATGTTAACCCAGCAGGGAAAACGGATTAAGACGGATAAAAGGGACGCACACGTCATTGCCCAGTGTTTATCTTATGGCACCTATCATCCCGTTTATGTTCCTACACCTGAAGACGATGCTGTAAAAGAATATATCCGCATGAGAAAAGTACATAAAGACAGTATCAAACAGATGAAACAGCGGATCGGTGCATTCTGTATGCGAAAGGCGTTAAAATATGATGGGACAAACTGGAGCCAGAAACATTTACAATGGCTCAGAAACCTGAAATTGGATTCCTTAAACAGAGAGACCCTTGATGAATATATGGCTACATACGAAGAAGCTACTTCAAAAGTAGAACGATTTGATGCCAGGATTGAAGAACTTGCTGCCCAGGAACAATATCAGGAAAAAGTAAAACGTCTGGGATGCCTTTTGGGAATACAGACCCATACTGCCCTCAGCCTGATTGTAGAGACCGGGGATTTCCACAGATTTGCAAAGGGAAATACTTATGCTGCTTATCTGGGAATGGCTCCAGGCGAAAACTCCAGTGGAGACAAAGTAAGAAGGACAGGCATATCAAAAGCAGGAAATAACCATTTACGAAAACTTCTTATCGAAGCATCGCAAGGTATCTGCAAAGGAAGGGTCGGGTACAAATCAAAGGTGCTGCGCACAAGGCAGGCGGGAAATACCGCAGAAGTCATAGCATACGCGGATAAGGGAAATGTAAGGTTGAGAAAGAAGTATTATAAGATGATCCGGGGAGGAAAAAAGAGAAATGTAGCAGTCGTAGCCGTAGCAAGAGAACTTGCATGTTTTGTATGGGGAATGATGACCGATAATATAAGTATTTAAGACAGTATCAAACAGGAAGTACATCACTGCCAGCTGCCAGTCAAGTGTGCCAAAAGGCACCGCTACGCGGCAAGAGCACTTGACAGGCAGCCGACAGCGATGTGATAAAACAGCTACACAGAAACAAGCAGCAAGACTGCCGTTTCTGCCACAAAAAAATATGACAGTATCCGGAAGAGGCTGTGGTCCCTAAAAGGTTTGAGTCATCTGCGTTCGCTCTATGTGTGCACGAAAGATCGTGAACCACCCTCTTAGATAGCAGGACTCTCTGGCGAACCATTAGCCTGTCGGTAACCAATCCGCGAATAACAGAATGGTTAAATGCCGTGAACTGTTAAACCGAGCCTTTTCCAGATACTGTCAGATAAAATGTGAGCAATGTCGGACAAAAAAGAAAGTGAATTTTTTCTCTTTTACCTCTTGACAAAAGTCACTTCATAACAGAGCTTTTGCTTTGTCTTCATTGCCATCTTCCATGGCCTGTGTGTAGTACCAGCATTTAAACTTAAGCATATCTAACGTTTTGTGTAACTGCTGGATTTCTGCTTCAACGCGTTCCTTTTGCTTGTGAATAAGCTCAAAACGATTGGAATAAGTGGTCGAACCTTCCGTGCACCATTCCATAAAGATTAAAATTTCAAAAAATATCTTGACCTAAAGTTAGGTTTATGGACTACCGTAAGTATAGCATATGTAATGATGTGCTTCAAGATATGAAATCAAGGAGGCAGCACAATGAAATTTGAAAACAAGGATGCTTACAAGGCCGGAAAGCTTCGTGCAATCGGTGTATCCAATTTCCTTCAGAAAGATATTGAAAATCTGTGGGATGCGGCTGAAATCAAGCCAATGGTCAATCAGGTGCTTTGCCATATTTCCAACTCACCTTTGGAGCTGATCGATGGTTGCCAGAAGAAGGGCATCGTGATGGAAGCATATTCTCCGGTTGCCCACGGTGAGGCACTTAAAAATAAGGCAATCGCTGCTATGGCTGAAAAATATGACGTCACAATTCCGCAGCTGTGCATACGCTTTGATATTTAGCTTGGCATGATTGTTCTGCCAAAGACTGCAAATCCGGAGCATATGAAAACCAATGTGGCTGTTGATTTTGTAATCACAGATGAGGACATGGAAACTCTTAAACATCTGGGAAAAATCAAGGACTATGGCGAATTTGGTTTCTTCCCGGTATTTGGAGGCAAGCTGTAAGCATATTCATTTCTTTTAAGCTCTTGCGGAAAAACGGCGGCAGGGGCTTTTTATAAAATCTTAAAAAGAACTTGACTTGGAGTTAACTCAAAGGATTATACTGCATTCAGTGAGGTGATCAATATGAAGAAAATACTAACCGTTTATTATTCATGGTCAAACGGGAATACAGAAAGAATTGCAAAAATGCTCCACGAGAAAATCGGCGGCGACATTGTCAGAATCGATACGGTTGCGCCCTATGAGGGCAACTACGATGACGTGGTTAACCAGGGGCAGGAGGAAGTGCAGCGCGGATATGAACCGGCGATAAAGCCCATTGGCTTCGATATTTCTGAATACGATGTCATTGCTGTGGGAACGCCTACATGGTGGTATACCATGGCACCAGCGGTTCGCACGTTCCTGCATGGGAATAACTTCGACGGCAAGATGGTGATTCCATTCATGACGAACGGCGGCTGGCCGGGACATGTCATCAGAGATATGAAAGCTGCCTGCAAGGGCGCGGACATTGCCTGTGAGATGCAGATTCAATTTGATTCTGAAGGAGGAAGCAATCTCGTGACACCGATGGAGCAAATTGAGCAATGGATACAGAACGTGAAATGCGTTCTCTAAAGATACGGAGGCTGTAAATGACGATTAAGGAAGTATCAGAAAAATACGGAATTTCTCAGGATACGCTACGCTACTATGAACGTGTAAATGTTATTCCGGCGGTTACAAGAACATCCGGCGGAATCCGGGATTATCAGGAAGAAGATTTGAGATGGGTGAAGCTGGCAGTATGTATGCGCAGCGCAGGGCTTCCCATTGAAAGACTGATTGAGTATCAGAAATTGTTCCAGGCAGGAGACTCCACCATACCGGCAAGGCTGGAACTGTTGAATGGTCAGATGGAAATATTGCAAAGGCAAAAAGCCCAGATTGAAGAGACAATGGATCGTCTTTCCTACAAAATATCAAGATACGAAGAAGCCATGAAAACCGGTGTGCTGACATGGCCGAAGAAAGGACAGGACTGAATATGGCAAAACTTATAGCTTTTTATTCAAGAGCAGATGAAAACTACTTTGGCGGCTCTAAGAAATACATCAAAGTGGGTAACACAGAAAAAGCTGCAAATATGATTGCAGAGCTTACAGGAGCAGATCTTTTTAAGATCGAGCAAAAGATTCCCTATGCGGCAGATTATGATACCTGCATAGCACAGGCGAAGAAAGATAAGCAGGAAAATGCAAGACCGGAGTTGGTTTCTTTTCCTGAGGATCTGGACGATTACGACGAGATTTATCTGGGCTATCCGAACTATTGGGGAAGCATGCCGATGGCGGTTTATACTTTTCTGGAAAGTTACAACTTTTTCGGAAAGAAAATTCATCCATTCTGCACCCATGAAGGCAGCGGTCTTTCTGGTACAGAGCGGGATATTGCGAAGGCAGCAAAAGGTGCTGATGTAAAGAAGGGGATTGCAATCTATGGAAGCAATGTAGATGATGCGGAAGCTGCACTGAAAAAATGGATTCAGGAGGGATGTTGAATGGAATGTGAAGAAATCAGAGTAGATATACGTATTCCGAAACCGGAAGGGTCAAAGGAAGCAATACGGGCAAGCCAGGTAATGTTCAAGCTGAATCATGCGATGCCTTTTACAGACGACTATAACAGTCTCCTGAAGGAATTGTTCGGTGACAATCTGGGAAAAGATAGCTTTGTAGCAGCACCCATAAGTGGAGCCTGCGTCAGTAGCATGAAAATCGGAAATCATGTATTTATTAATTCCAATTTGCTTGCGATGGCAAGGGGTGGCATCACCATCGAAGATGATGTACAGATTGCAGCAAATGTTCAGTTGATATCCAACAACCATGATGCATATGACAGGCAGGTTCTTACATGCAAGCCGGTGCTGATAAAAAAAGGAGCATGGATCGGAGCCGGTGCATCCATCCTTCCCGGTGTGTGTGTCGGAAAACATGCGATTGTAGGCGCTGCTTCTGTGGTTACAAAGGATGTGCCGGACTATGCCGTGGCAGTCGGGAATCCGGCTAAAGTCATAAGAATGTTGGATGAAGATAAATTTGAGAAGAAAAAGCAGAATGAGGGGAATTAAGAAATTCGTCCCTGCTTTAGTGGTATTTTCGATCCTGACAGCCTGTGCTAAAACGGATGTAGCTGAAATTGAACAAACGAATGCTATCACATCAGCAACTAAGGAGACAGAGGCTGCAAAAAAAGAGCAGGAAGAGAAAGCCAGACCGGAGTTGTCTGATACGGTAGATAACATATCCGAATATGATCGTGACCGGTGCTGGTCAGATTTCCATGGCGATTGCAAGACGTGTTGGAGCAGGCAGAAAAATCGTCATGGGTGATAAGAAAATTGAAAATGCGAAAGCAATCGCTGCGATTATGTGCAGAGTAGGTTTTGATGTCGAACCCGTGGAGATGGATCTGTCATCAAGAGAATCCATCAAAATGCTGATTGCAAGGGCGCAGGAATACGGCGAAATCAAGATGCTGGTCAACGGCGCAGGCGTATCTTCCAGCCAGGCACCGATTGAGGCAATTTTGAAGGTTGACCTCTATGGCACAGCAGTGCTGTTGGAGGAAGTCGGAAAGGCGATTGCGCACGGTGGCGTTGGTGTGACAATTTCCAGTCAGTCCGGCTGGCGT
>CAVCBH010000077.1:0-57482 GCA_963600375.1 bacterium
AATTTGTGAACAGGTTGTGAGCAAAGAATGAAGATAATCTGACGAAAAAGAAATTGCTGACGTTTTTCTGTAAGAAATAGAATAGGGCAGCAGTATCAAAAGAAACCTATAACTGAATAGTGTCAAAAGTAGACCGTTAGGTTTGATAAGTCATATAAAAATGAGTGTCAAATCTAACGGTCGTTTTTTGTGATACAGAAAGGAAAAGAATCATGGAAAAGATTTATGGATATGTGCGATGAATTTACTAAGACAGAAATTACCTTTAGGGATAGAGCGTGTATATTGACAAAAGCAGCTTTGAAATATGGTTTGGAAAAGCATCTCAATATGAAAGTAAATATGAAAAAAGTTGCCCGCATTTTAGATGAAGAAGACCTTTTGAAACATGATGCTGGAACCTATATGACGAAATATAAAGAGAGAAGAGTGTATTGTATATATATAGACCCATTAAACGCACTGTATGAATGCATTACTGGAAAGCGGTAAGATAATCTGTATAGTAGGACTTCTATATTTATTTATACAGTATTCTTATGAAAGACCAGAAGCTAATAAGAGGTGTATTTACATAAATAATCAAAGTGCTGACGGACTTTCAGATAACTAATGATGTGTCATAAGACAACTTATGATTTCAATACGATGTATAGGAGGTTTTTGTATGAATCAAATAACAGAGAGAATTGAAGAATTAAAAGAGATTCATGTAAATAAGATGAATTTCCGTGTAGTAAGCAGACATCCAGAATATGCGAAGAATGTAAAAAGCCAGATAAGTAGAAGCATGAGAAAAGATTTGTATACGGTGTTTAAAAAGTATACATAAAATGGATGCAGGGCGGTTGCTTTGTGTTATACTATTTGTATGGAGAGTGACTGCTTTTCACATGGTAAAGGAGGTATATAAAATGTATCCGATTGATGCCCTGTATGCAAGGCAGTCGCTAGATAAAAAAGATAGTATTTCAATAGAAAGCCAGTTGGAGTTCTGTGAATATGAAACTCATGGAGCGGAGTATGAAAAGTATGTTGATAAGGGCTTTAGTGGAAAGAACACAAACAGACCTGCATTTACAAAGATGATGGAGGATATTAAGGATGGAAAGATAAAAAGGGTGATTGTATATAAACTTGACCGTATAAGTCGTTCCATTCTTGATTTCTCTACAATGATGGATACTTTTCAAAAGTATGGTGTAGAGTTTGTTTCCTCTACGGAAAAGTTCGACACTTCCACACCGATAGGAAATGCCATGCTGAATATTTCGATTGTATTTGCGCAGTTGGAAAGAGAAACAATTCAAAAGCGTGTTACAGATGCTTATTATAGTAAGAGCCATAAGGGATATTATATGGGTGGTAGAGTACCATATGGATTTCAATTAAAAGAAACGATTCAGAACGGTATTCATGCATCTGTATTTATACCAGAGCCAGAGGAAATAGCAGTTATTAAGATGATTTATGAATTGTATTCTCAGCCGGGAATGACATTAGGAGCGGTTATGAGAGCTTTGCTTGCATCGGGTTTTAAAGAGAAGCGAGGAGCGGCTTGGTGTACTGCCAGATTGAGTGAGATTATAAGGAATCCTGTTTATGTAAAGGCAGATATAGATGTATATAATTTCTTTGAAAGTCAGGGGTCTAATATCATAAATCCTGCATCTGATTTTATAGGTACGAATGGTATCTTTCTCTATAATGGAATGAATGCAGATAAGACGAAGAAAAAACAGTATGACTTAGTCGGACGAGACGTTGTAATTGCACCACATGAGGGTGTGATTAGCTCGGATGTGTGGCTAAAATGTCGGTTGAAGATTATGAAAAACAGGCAGTTAGCTCAATTGAGAAAGGCTAAGAGAACATGGCTTGCAGGTAAAGTAAAATGTAAGAAGTGCGGATATGCATATGTTGTTACTAAGTCTAAAGCCAGGAAATATTTTCAGTGTTCAGGTGCAAGGTATTCCATAATGTGTAAAGGTGCAGGACATACTATTTATTTAGATGTGTTTGAGGATTATATTCTAAATGAAATGAAGAATCAGCTTTCTAAATTTGAATATTTATCAAATGAGCTGGATGAAGTACTTCCGGCAGAAGATAATTCCAGCAAAGTTCGAATTGCGGAGATTGATAAGGAGATAGATTCGTTAGTTGCAAAGGTATCTGATGCAAATGAATCTTTGATGAACTATATCAATCAGCGTATTGAATCACTGGATAATGAAAAGCGTTCTTTACAGGAAAAGCTAGTTGAGAAGAATAGTAATAAAATATCTACAAAGTTAGATAAGATTACAGATTACGTTGATAAGTGGGATGATTTAAACCTGGAAGATAAACAGCGTATCGCAGATATTCTTATTGACCGAATTGAAATTGATGAGGACGTAATCGAAATTAAATGGAATATATAAATCTATTTTCTAAGAGGATTTTTGTCTGTATAACTACTCAGTGCATCACCAAATCTCTGAAAATGCACAATTTCTCTCGCACGCAGGAATTTGATTGCATCGTAAACATCCGGGTCATCTTTTACAAGCCGGAGGATATTATCATAAGTGGTACGGGCTTTCTGTTCTGCAGCCATATTTTCCATAAGGTCAGTAATTGGATCGCCGGTAGACTGCATCGTATCGGCACTCCACGGAGTGCCACTTGTTGCAACTGGGTAGATACCAGTTGTATGGTCAACATAATAATCTGCAAATCCCTGTTCCTTAATCTGTTGCACCGTCAGGTTACGGGTAAGCTGGTGAACGATAGTACAAACCATTTCAATATGATTTAATTCTTCGGTACCTACAGAAGCATCAAAGAGTGAAGAGAAAAGAGGAGTAAGATGGAATTTTCGTCTCCCGGATTATAAGAATACAACCCAGGGTCATCTTCATATATTTGGTAAAGCACAATCTTCAGGAGCATTCATCTTTATGAATATGAATAAATATGAGCGTTTAAACCAGCAAAAGAAATATAGCAGGACAAACTCACTTTCGGGTAAGAAACGAGTTGCGGCTTATTGTCGTGTTTCGACAGAGAAGGAGGAGCAGGCACAGTCTTTTGAGAGCCAGTGCGATTTTTTTCGATGTTATATTAAGCAGAGAAAAGACTGGGAGTTTTACAAGGTTTTTGCGGATGAGGGGATTTCGGGAACGAGTACGAAGAAGCGAGAGCAGTTTAATCAGATGATTGCGGAAGCAAGGCAGGGGAAGTTTGATTTGCTTATTACCAAAGAAATTTCCCGTTTTGCGAGAAATACACTTGATAGTATTTATTACACAAGAGAGCTTCGGAAGGTTGGAGTGGGGGTATTGTTTTTAAATGATGGGATTAACACACTGGAGGGAGATGCGGAACTGCGCCTTTCAATTATGGCGTCAATTGCACAGGAGGAGAGCCGGAAAACATCGGAACGGGTGAAATGGGGGCAGAAACGCCGGATGGAAGAGGGAATTGTTTTTGGCAGGAGTATGCTTGGTTATGATGTGAGAAATGGGAAAATGTATGTAAATGAAGAAGGGGCCAGGGTTGTTAGGAGAATTTTTTATAAGTTTGTTGAGGAGAGGAAAAGTACACATACGATTGCAAGGGAGCTGTTAGAGGAAGGAATTTACCCGATGCGGAGTAAAAAGTGGAGAAATACGGTTATTTTGAGAATTTTGCAGAATGAAAAATATTGTGGAGATCTGGTGCAGAAGAAGACATTTACACCAGATTACCTTTCGCATGAGAAAAAGTATAACCGGGGCGAGGAGAAGTTTGTGATTATTAAAAATCATCATGAACCGATTATTTCGAGAGAAGTATTTGAGAAAGCGGAAAGAATTTTTGAGGAAAAACAAAAACGAAAGTAAAGAAGAACAAAGATAATCAGCAGGAGCCTGTCCGGATATCTGCTGTTTGAGGATTACTATTAAATTTATTAGTTACTTATAAATTTGCTGATGTCTTCCAAAATGCAAGCAAATTCGTTAACATGAGTGTGACAAGAGATTTATCACAGATAAACAGGAGGTTATACAATGTTAAACGAATCAGTAATCAAAGTATTAAAAAATGGTATGTGGGATCTTGCAACTTGTGCAAATGGAGAGCCAAATGTAGTTCCAGTTGCGTTTAAAGATGTTACAGAAGATGGAAAGCTGGTAGTAGGCGATGTTTTTCTTGAGACAACATTAAATAATATAAAAGCCAATGCTGGAAAAATCGCAATTTCTGTATACGATGCAAAGAGCCTTGAGGGATATCAGATTAAAGGAATTGCGGAGTATGTAACGAAGGGAGATGTCGTGACAGCATTTAAAACTGCGGTAGAGGGAATGTTTAAAGGAGCAGCAACTGCAAAGGGAGCACTTATCATTACTCCATCTAAAGTAATTGTTACAACACCGGGAGCAGATAATAAGAAAGAAATTTAGGATACTAATAAATTTCATAGTAAGTTCAAAAACAATTATCTTCAAGCTATAATAAAGGCAAATTAATAGTTTGAAGATAATTTTGCATACAACATATGCGACGGAGGGGGAACATGACAGATGGAAAAGGATAATGAATTGCTGGCTACGATGCCTGTACCAAAGGCTTTTATAAAGTTGGCACTTCCAGCAGTGGCAGCACAGCTTATTAACATTTTATATAATTTAGTAGACAAGATGTTTATTGGGCACATTCCGGGAGTCGGGCAGCAGGCTTTGGCAGGCGTTGGTGTGACAGCTCCTGTTATTCTGGCGATTTCAGCTTTTGCGGCTCTTGTGAGTATGGGTGGTGCGCCAAAAGCATCTATTTTTATGGGAAAAGGTGACAACGAGCAGGCAGAAAAAGTTATGGGAAGTTGTACATGGATGCTTATTATATTATCTATCGTATTAACAGCATTTATGCTGATTTTTGGGAAAATGATTTTGAGGCTGTTTGGTGCAAGTGATGATACCATTAGTTATGCAACGGACTATATGAATATTTACTGTCTTGGTACATTATTTACCCAGCTTACATTGGGATTGAATGCTTTTATTACAGCGCAGGGAAAAACATTAATCAGTATGTGTAATGTTGCGGTTGGTGCTGTAACGAATATCATACTTGATGCCATACTAATTAATGGTGTTGGCATGGGAGTAAAAGGTGCGGCGCTGGCAACCGTTATCGCACAGGGAGTATCAACATGCTTCGTTATCCATTATCTTGTAAATCCTAAAAGTCAGTTAAAGCTTCGGTTAAAGAATATTCGTTTTGAAAGACAGCTTCTTTTACCATGTATTTTACTTGGCACTTCACCGGCATTGATGCAGTTAACTGAAAATATGGTAGCAATCAGTTTTAATACATCTTTACAAAAATATGGAGGTGACATGGCGGTAGCATCGATGAGTATTCTGACCAGCATTATGCAGTTTGTCATGTTACTTTTGCCAGGTATGGTACAGGGAGCACAGCCACTACTTAGTTATAACCTTGGAGCAAAAAATATTCCACGAGTAAAGAAAACATTCCGCTTATTACTTGTATGCTGTATAAGTGGTTCATTTCTTATCTGGCTTGCGTGCATGATTATGCCAGGAAATGTAGCCTCTATTTTTACGGACGATACGGCTTTAATTGCTTACACTGAAAAAAGTATGCGAATCTATCTCGCAATGCTTCTCATATATGGAATTCAGATTGCATGTCAGTATAGCTTTGTTGCCTTAGATCAGGCAAAAAAGGCAATCTTTCTTACTATATGGCGAAAGATTATTTTGTTGATACCGTTGATTTTTATTCTACCGCAAATATTATCGGGTTCAGCAATGGGCATTTTTCTGGCAGAACCGATTGCGGACACTATTGCGATTTGTACAACAGCTCCGATGTTCTGGAATTATTATCGAAAGTTAAAATGATATATTGCATGATTTTAAAAAGGACAATTTAATTAGAACGTGTTTGAAAAATCATTTGTGTAATCTGCGCGCTCCAATTTGTGATATATTTTGTTTTCATTCAGTTGACGTAGTTAACTCTTTCAGATGAAATTTTTTATAAATTGTAACGTGTATTTTTTGGAAAGGATTTCATAAACACGATCAAAAAAGAATAAAATGCCCTACTAATAAATTTCATAGTTACTTCAAAAATAATCACCTTCAAGCTATAATGAAAGAAAAATGAACAGTTTGAAGGTGATTTTTATGGCAAAATACAAGAAAAAATTAGAAGATGATATACGTTGTCCTCTCGAATATGGGTTAGCGATATTTGGTGGCAAATGGAAGTCACGCATTATATGTGTCCTGGCGGCAAATGAGAAATTGCGCTACAGTCAGCTTCGAAAAGAAATGTACAATATTACGGATGCTGTGTTAGCAGCAACTTTAAAAGAACTGGTAGAAGATGGAATTGTCGTAAGGAAATCTTATGATGAAATACCACCAAGAGTAGAATATTCCTTAACAGAAAAAGGAAAATCAGTTGTGCCTATTTTGCAGAGTATCTGTCAGTGGTCTGATATATTTTACAAAGAAGAAGGCGAAAATGAGATGGTGCAATGCCAGAAATGCGATTACCGTAGGTAGCTTACTGTCTCATTGATATTTCGTTAAATAACTTGTCTGTTTTCTCATTGAACTGCATTACATCGTTTACCCGGCCTTATTGATGAAAAAAACATTCTGCGTTATTTGATTGAAAGTCAATGAGACAGTACATTAGACTGTATTTGAAAAAATGCGTTAAGGAAAAATAATGTTTAAGTATACAGAAGAAAAAATATTTACACAGGAACAGACACAACAATTATTTTTATCTTTCAACTGGATTTCCGGGAATTATCCAGAGCGTTTATACAAGGCCATTATGAATTCGTCCACAGTACTGACCGTATGGGATAATAACAAGTTAGTTGGTCTTACAAGAGAAATATTTTTATCAGGATGATTTATTGAAACAAGGTAAAGCGAGAAACACAAAATATATTTTAAAATGAAGGAGCCTTTCACTATGGATACAAAAGACATTCGATACTTCCGTCAAGTCTACGAAGAGCGAAGTATCAATCAGGCAGCCAAACAATTATTTATCACTTCACAGGGTTTAAGCCGTGTTATCAAAAAATTAGAAGGAGAACTTCAGACCCAACTATTTGACAGAACCCCAACCGGTATGATTCCAACTGAAAACGGGCATTACTTTTATGAACACAGCATCGAAATCCTGTATCGACTGGATGAACTGAAACTTCAGATTAAAAAAATGAATCAAAAAGAGAAAACATTTCACATCGGATTTTCCTGTGGAGTTTTAAATATTTTTCCATTGGAACAGTTTCAGAGATTAAGTGATGAATTTCCAGACGTAATATTTGAATGGGATGAATTTGAGAATAAGGAAACACTTCGTCAGTTAAAAAATGGTGTGCTGGATGCTGCTTTTGTGATTGGAGCAACGATGCAGGAAGGCTTTTTATGTGAAACGGTATACAATGGGAAAATGACGGCGTTGGTTTATCCGGGACACCCATATTATAATTGGGATGAAATCAGTATGAGAGATTTGGAAAATCAGAGATTGATTAGTCTCAATGAAAAATATTTTATTTACCATAGTTTAAATCAGAGGTGTCAGGATTTTGGATTTTCACCGAGTATTGTGGTTCACACGATGGAAAGTTCTTTGATTTATCGTTTTTGTAAGGAGAAAATGGGAATTGGTATCGATGCAGATATCCATCATGATTCTAAATTGCTGGAGCCGTTGCACAAAATCCTGATCAAAGATGCCATTCCGTGGAAGATTTCTCTCGTATACAAGGAAAGAATGAAAAAGGAAAGTGTAATCGAAAAGTTAAAAAGGCTGACAAGGATATCAACAATTTGTTGATGGGTACTGTTATTTGCTTGATGGAAGGAAGTCATTTTTTCTGCTATTGTAAATGTAGATATAACGAAAGCAAGCAGAAAGGATGAAACAAATGAAAAGAAAATTTCCGCATTTATGCAGTCCGATCACAGTTGGAAGGGTAACATTTAGAAATCGTATGTTTTCCGCACCGATGGGGGGAACAGATATTACAAATGATGGATGTATTGGACCGAAATCCACTGCATTTTATGAGTTGAGAGGAAAAGGTGGGGCAGGAGCGGTTACTGTCAGCGAATGTATGGTACATCCAAAGACAGATGGTTCTCATGCGTATCATTTGGATACAACCATTTTGAATTCTCTGGCATCTGCAACTTATACAGCAGATGCGATTCGCAGACATGGAGCGATTGCCAGTCTGGAGTTATCTCATTCTGGAATGTATGCAGGAACGTATATGACAGATAAGAGCAAGCAAAAGTTAATGAATCAGTGGGGACCGGATGATACCGTAAGAGCAGATGGTGTGAAAGTAAAAGCTTTAACAGAAGATATGATTAAAGAAATTGTTGAAGCTTACGGTCAGACAGCAGCACTGGCAAAAAGAGCAGGATTTGAAATGCTAATGATTCATGGTGGACATGGCTGGCTGATTAATCAGTTTTTATCGCCATATTTTAACCATAGAGAAGATGCGTATGGCGGAAATATTGAGAATCGCTGCCGTCTTGCGATTGAAATTTTAAAATCAGTAAGAGAGGCGGTTGGAGAAGGATTTCCGATTGAATTTCGTATGAGTGGTTCTGAATTATTTGATGGAGGGTATGATCTTGCAGAAGGTGTGCGTATTGCACAGATGATCGAGTCATACGTAGACATCATTCACGTATCAGCAGGAACCTATCAGAGAGGATTTGGTGATACTCACCCATCTATGTTTAAAGAACATGGCTGCAATGTATATCTGGCAGCAGAAATCAAAAAGCACGTGGATGTTCCGGTTGCAACAATTGGAGGGTTGAATGATCCTGAGCAGATGGAAGAGATTATCGCATCAGGCAAGGCAGACATCGTATATATGGCAAGAGCCTTGTTGGCAGACCCATTTCTTCCAAGAAAAGTTATGGAAAATAAAGAAGACCAGGTTGTAAAATGTCTTCGCTGTTTTACCTGCATGGCAGAGCGAGCAATGACTTCTACAAGAAGATGTACCGTAAATCCACTTATCGGCCGCGAGATAGAAGGCTGCGAAGTTTATCCAGCACCGGAAAAGAAAAAGGTATTGGTAGCAGGTGGCGGTCCTGGTGGCTTGTATGCAGCTTACACAGCAGTAAGAAGAGGACATCAGGTCATTTTATGTGAAAAAGAATCTGAAATCGGAGGAATCCTGAAAAGCGAGCAGGCAATTCCTTTTAAACATGAGATGTATGAACTTGCAAATACCTATAAAAAACTCGCTGAAAATGCTGGTGTGGAAATCAGAACAAACACAGAAGTAACACCAGAATATGCAGAACAGGAAAATCCAGATGCATTAATCATAGCAGTCGGTTCCAGCCCATTAGTTCCACCAATTAAAGGTCTTACCGGTGAAAATGTCGTCCTTGTAAATAACTACTATTTAGAAAAAGAAAAAGTGGGAGATAAAGTTGTCGTATTTGGCGGCGGCCTTGCAGGGTGTGAATGTGCCATCCATCTTGGAATGGAAGGAAAAGAAGTTCATATCATAGAAATGAGAGATGAACTTGCCCCAGATGCTAATATCAGACACAGACCACTCCTGTTAAAAGAAATTGATAAATACGTAACCGTACATACTGGATATAAAGGATTAGAGGTCAGAAAAGACGGAGTCCTTTGTGAAGATAAAGACGGAAAACAGATACTTGTTGAAGGAGACAGTGTAATCTGTGCACTTGGACAACGTTCCCGTCAAAACGTTGTGGATTCATTGAGAGACAGTGCGCCGTATGTGGCAGTGATTGGAGATGCGGGGAAGGTTTCTACGATTACGAATGCAGTCTATGAAGGATACCATGTGGCATTAGATATTTAAAAATTTGTCGCCCTTGCCTGTGGTAACACAAAGTTTACTATAATTTTACCGAAATTCCACCTTCTCTTGATAGCAGACCTCACAAAACCTTGCTATTTTATATAACGTAGATTTTAAATTTCAGTAAGGAACAGACCGAAGGTAAAAGAAAAGAGGTTATTATGAGAAAGTTTATGTGGAAAAAGGCTGCGGCTGCAGCAATGACTGCAACGATTTTAGCAACGAGTGCAACGGTTCTTCAGGCTGCTGCACCACCAGATGGACATACGAATGCACAGGATACCGTAGAAGCCTACGGTGGAGCCTACAGCAATTGGATGACAAAATGGAACAGTACAATCAGCAAAGACAGAGAACAGATTTCTCTTTCTCCAGGAAGCGACAACAGTTCTGTGAATTTTGCATGGTATACAAAAAAATCTGCCGGCGCTCAGAAGTTAAAGATTGCGGAAAATGAAAGACTGACAAATGCAAAGGTATATGAGGCAAAGCAGACAGAGGCAGTTACCGATAAAGATGAGACAGAATATGTATCGAACAAAGTAACAGCAACAGATTTAAAGACTAACACAACCTATTATTACAGCTATCAGAAGGATGGTCAGTGGACTGCACCAGAAGAATATACAACAGATAATGGAAGTAAATTCAGTTTTATTTTTGTAGGCGACCCTCAGATTGGTTCTTCTAATCCTGAAAAAGGAACGGATTCTGATACATTTTATAACGCACAGTCCGAGGCAGTGGCAAATGATGCATTTAACTGGAATACAACTTTAAGTCAGGCAATGGAAAAAACAAATAATAAAGCAAGTTTTGTTCTTTCTTCCGGTGACCAGATTCAGAGTACAAAGAAGAAATCTCCTAAAAAAGCAGCATGGGGAAGTGAGATTGAGTACAGTGGATATTTAAGTCCGGATGTATTGAAGAATCTGCCGGTAGCGACAACAGTAGGTAACCATGATGCAGATAATGAAAATTATCTTTATCATTTTAATATTACAAATGCAAGTGATCTTGGTTCAAATGGAACAGTTGGTGGAGACTACTGGTTTAAACATGGTAATGCATTATTTATCATGTTAAATACACAGGATACAAACGTGGCAGAACATAAACAGTTTATCGAACAGACCGTGGCAGCAAATAAAGACTGCAAGTGGAGAATCGTTACACTCCATCAGGATATTTATGGTTCTGCTGAACATTCCAATGAGCCGGAAATCACAAATTTAAGATATCAGCTTGCACCAATTTTTGAAGATAATAAGGTGGATGTTGTTCTTACCGGACATGACCATGCTTACTCCCGCACACAGATTTTAAAGGGTGGACATAAGACAACAGAATATTCTAATAAAGATTTCAAATCTATGTTAAGCACAGATATGGATGCCGGGGCGAATCCAGACAGCGTTTATACTGCAAAGGAAAATATCAAATCAGATACAACAGATGCATCTGAAAAGGCATATCTTAATTATTTAAATGAAGTAATGGACAAAGATGCCATCCAGCAGGTTACAAAGAAAGGAACAACCGTATTCAATCCTACAGGAATTCTTTACATGACAGCAGGATCTTCCTCAGGAAGTAAATACTATGACTTAGTTCCAAGACAGCAGAGCTATATCGCAAACCGTTGGCAGCAGGATGTGCCTACTTACTCCGTAATCGACATTACAGACACTACATTTACAATTAATACTTACCGTACAGATACAGAAGAAAAAATTGATGAAACTTTCAGCATTGCAAAAGTAAATGAATCTGATAATAACAATCAGACAGATAACAAAAAACAGCCAGAAACAGCAAAGGAAAATACAACAAAACCAGTTGCGCCAAAGAAGGCAGTTGTTAAAAAAGTAAAAGCTCTTGGCAAAAAGAAAATCAAAGTAACAGTGAAAAAATCTTCTGAGCAGATAAGCGGATATGAAGTTACTTTATCAACAAAGAAAAACTTTAAAAATGCGAAGAAAGTAACAACAAAGAAAAATGTAGTAACAGTGAAAAAATTGAAAGCTGGCAAGAAATATTTCGTAAAAGTACGTGCTTTCAAGAAAGTGGGTAACAAGAAGATTTACGGAAATTACAGCGCAGTGAAAAAAGTAACGGCAAAGAAGTAAGTAGTAAATGCAGATTGCAGAAGGAATGAAAATCTTATGTCAGAACAACTAAAGAACACTGACATAAAAAAGATTGCAGGAAGGGGATGCCTGATTGTAGCGGGCATCCTGTTTCTCATTTTTTTATGTCGGTACAATCAGATAAAAAAAGAATCTTTGTATGATACAGAGGGGCGGACATTTGCCAGAGCTACTGTAATGAATGTCTTACAGGACAATGAAACAAAAGACGGAATTTACATAGGAAGACAGCTTGTAAAATTAAAAATCACTTCTGGAAAATGGAAGGGAAAAACGATGGAGGCAGATAGCTCTTCTGCATATTTATACGGAGCACACTGCAAAAAAGGCAGCAAAGTTATCGCATTAGTAAGTGAGGCAAATGGCTCATTTTCTGCTTCAGTTTACAGTGTAGACAGAGAGATGCAGGTCTATCTGATTATTGCGATTTTCCTGTTAACCTTAATTATTATCGGAGGAAAACAGGGGCTTGCATCAGTGCTTGGACTGGCATTTACCGCGATATGTATTTTGTTCTTATTTTTACCAATGATTTATAAAGGACATTCTCCAATCCTTTCCGCGGTACTTGTCGTCGCACTAACGACAATCGTGACAATGTATTTAGTCGGTGGAGTCTCCGGTAAAACTGCGGTGGCAATTGTCGGAACAATTTCCGGAGTATTGATAT
Organism: bacterium; assembly: GCA_963600375.1. Lineage (GTDB taxonomy): Bacteria > Bacillota > Clostridia > Lachnospirales > Lachnospiraceae > Anaerobutyricum. The sequence goes on from CAVCBH010000077.1 coordinate 12,734, forward strand.
CGGCTCTTTTTGCATTCCTGTTTTGTAAAATGACGGATATCAGCGGTTATAATGTATCATCAATCGAAAGTCTCATTTATGTAAGAGACCAGACAGGAATAGATGTAGGACAACTTTTATTTGCAGGAATCTTAATTGCATCATTAGGAGCAGTTATGGATGTGGCAATGTCCATTTCCTCAACAATAGAAGAGATATCCCATCAGAATCCAGAATTAGGAATAAAAGGTCTGTTTTTTTCAGGAATGCGTGTAGGAAAAGATATGATGGGAACCATGTCAAATACATTAATCCTTGCCTTTGCAGGCGGCTCCATCAACACACTCGTATTTATTTACGCATACAATTATGAGTATTTGCAGATGATTAATATGTTTGATATCGGTATCGAAATCATACAGGGAGTAGCCTCAAGTATGGGAGTCATCCTTACAGTGCCAATCTGCTCCCTCTTAGCGGCATGCGTACAGGGGAAATAGTGATTGCCGCAGGCAATCTCCTTGCCTGCGGTAACCCCTGTTTAATAAAATCCCTCTTGACAAATGAAAAAGAGTAATATATGATAAATCCTAGTATAAAAATGGGAATTGAGGAGCAAGATTATGATGATGATGTGTGTCATGCCAATGAATTGCATAATTTGTATCTGCGAAGCTTCGCAGATGTATATGTCTTCTGAGAAGAAGACTGGCTTGCCTGCACATAATTATCAGAATGCGTGTTCATAGATTATAGATGGAATTTTTTGGGGGTAAGGGAATTTAAGAAGTAAGAAAGATTCCCGCCTGAATAAGGATTACATTTACACGACATAAAAGATGAGTTTTAAGCAGGTAGTGATACCTGCTTTTTTCTTTAGGAAATTGAGCAGAAATATCCGGTAATTTAATTATCGAGAACTTTACGTTTACAAACGCTTCGATATGACCTTATAATAATTAATATTAAGTTTTAATGTACTCGAGTACATTTAGGGAAAGGGAGGAAAGGCAATGTCAGAGATTGTAATAGAGAATCTGTATAAGTCTTTTGAAACAAAAGATGGAACAGTAGAAGCTCTTAAAAATGTCAATTTAAGCATTGAATCTGGTGATATTTACGGAATTATCGGTATGTCCGGTGCTGGTAAAAGTACACTGGTGCGATGTATCAATTTCCTTGAAGTGCCGACGAAGGGACGAGTTCTTATTAATGGAAAGTCTTTGGGAGATGACACTTCAAGAGAGTTAAGAAAGCAGAGAGAAGATATCGGAATGATCTTCCAGCATTTTAACCTGCTCATGCAGAAAAATGTTCTGGAAAATGTCTGTTTTCCACTGTATATTCAGGGTAAATCCAAAAAGGATGCGAGAAAGAGAGCGAAAGAGCTTTTAGATATCGTTGGTCTTGGTGACAGAACGGGAGCATTTCCGGCACAGTTGTCCGGCGGGCAGAAACAGAGAGTTGCGATTGCAAGAGCATTAGCTTCTGATCCAAAGATTTTACTTTGTGATGAAGCAACCAGTGCACTTGACCCACAGACAACTTCTTCGATTTTAGAGTTGCTGAAAGATATCAATGAACGATTCAATATCACGATTGTAATTATCACCCATCAGATGTCCGTTGTTCGTGAGATTTGTTCCCACGTAGCGATTGTAAAAGGTGGTGAGGTCGCAGAACAGGGAACAGTGGAAGACATTTTCACACATCCAAAGACTGCTGTGGCAAGAGAACTTCTTAAAAATGATGTCGGGGATGACGGTGAGAAAAAGAGAGGAACGACAGCAGGCGGCAGGGAGATTATTAAGAGTGGTGAGAAGATTCGAATTGTCTTTTCTGAGAACTCTGCATTTGAACCGGTTATCGCAAACCTGATTCTTAACTTTAATGAGCCGGTAAATATTTTAAAGGCAGACACAAAGAATGTCGGCGGTGTGGCAAAGGGTGAGATGATTCTTGAATTTGCTCCAGACTGTACAAAGAATAAAGAAATGAAACAGTATCTTTTAGATAGAGGATTAGAAATCGAGGAGGTGAATGAGCATGTGGACTAAAGAAATCACAGATATGATTGTTAATGGTGTATGGGCGACCTTGTATATGACAGTAGCTTCCACCGTTTTAGGATATGTATTTGGTCTTCCGATGGGAGTTCTTCTGGCAATCACAGATAAAGAGGGATTAACACCAAACGCAGTCGTATATAAGATATTAGATGTAATCGCAAATATCGTGCGAAGCATTCCATTCCTGATTCTTCTTATTTTACTGATTCCATTTACGAGACTTCTTGTTGGACAGAGTTATGGTTCCACTGCAACAATCGTTCCGCTTGTTATCGCAGCGATTCCATTTATCGGTCGAATGGTAGAATCTTCTATTAAAGAAGTAGACCCGGGTGTTATCGAGGCGGCCCGCTCTATGGGAGCAAGCAACATACAAATTGTCATGAAGGTTCTTTTAGTAGAAGCGAGAACTTCCTTACTCACTGGAGCAACTATCGCAATCGGAACCATTCTTGGATATTCCGCAATGGCAGGTTGTGTTGGTGGTGGCGGACTGGGTGATATCGCTATCCGCTATGGATATTACCGCTATCAGACAAGCATTATGATCGTAACTGTTGTGCTGCTTGTCATACTTGTACAGATTTTCCAGAGCATTGGTATGTTCCTTGCAGCCAAGCTCGATAAGAGAAAATAAATATATCATTTAATGAAAAAAGAAAGAGAGGAAACAAAAATGAAAAAAATTGGAGCATTTTTATTAGCAGGAGTACTTGCAATCGGAGCTTTAACAGGCTGCGGAAGCACAGGAAAGAAAGCAGAAAGTTCAACAGGAAGCGCAGATACTAAAGTAATTAAAGTTGCTGCGTCTGCTACACCACATGCAGAAATCTTAGAGGAGGCAAAGCCACTCCTTGCAAAAGAAGGATACGACTTACAGGTAACTGTATTTGATGATTATGTACAGCCAAACGAAGTTGTAGAAAGCGGAGATTTCGATGCGAACTACTTCCAGCACGCTCCTTACATGGAACAGTTCAACAAAGAAAAAGGAACAGACTTAGTAGACGCTGGTGACATCCACTACGAACCATTCGGAATTTACCCTGGAACAAAGAAGAGCCTTGACGAAATCGCAGACGGTGACGAAATTGCTGTACCAAATGATACAACAAACGAAGCAAGAGCATTACTTCTTCTTCAGGACAACGGACTCATCAAATTAAAAGATGGTGCCGGACTTACAGCAACAGTAAATGACATTGCTGAGAACCCACACAATATCAAAATCGTTGAGTTAGAAGCTGCACAGGTAGCTCGTGTAACAGGCGAGACAGCATTCGTTGTATTAAACGGTAACTACGCACTTCAGGCTGGATATTCTGTAAAGAAAGATGCACTTGCATACGAAGCATCTGATTCTGAAGCTGCAAAAACATATGTAAATATTATTGCAGTAAAGAAAGGCAATGAGGATAGCGATGCAATCAAAGCATTAGTAAAAGTTCTTAAATCTGATGATATTAAGAAATTCATCGATGAAAAATATGATGGTGCAGTAATTGCGTTTGAATAAATAGTCTGCCGCAGGCAAAGTAGACAGGCAAACGCTCCCAAAGAGAGAAGCTTCCCTATATTTGTGGCATTCAACCCACAGCGATAGAGTCACAAATATAGGGGAGCTTCTCTCTTTGGAGGCTGTGCTTCGCCTGCCTGCGGCAAATCCCCTCATCCGTTGATGCTTCTGTACCTACATCGGTGAGCACTCCCATTACCGGTCGGTACGGCATGGCAAAGCGTTGGGAAAGGTAGCGCATTGCCGCACCTGTTTCACCATCAGGATAATGCCAAAATATACAGACAAAATTCTATAAAAATATAACATTGGTAATATGTTTTTCTTTATCAATGTATATCTCTTTAATGATGCCCTTCCAAAATGCTTTTTTATGTTTTCGGTCAAGGGCATCATACATTTCTAACCAGTTAGATTCTCCAATGTCAACTACTTTTCTGAGTTGGTCTATCTGAACAACCTTAGATTCTTGCTGTAGCACTTTTACTTCTTCTTCGAGAGCAGAATAGTTTTTATCATAATAATCCATTCCAATCCTGCCTTTTTGGAAAAGAAAGTTTAAACGCTGCATTTCTAATTGGATGTTTTTAAGACGGTTTTTTCTCTGCCTTGGTGCGTCTTTTGATTCCTGTTCCAGATTATAAATTTGTTCACGAATAAGCCTAAAGAGATTTGTTCGTAAATAATCCTCTATTTTTCTCTCAGACAATGAAGGACGGGGATGAGTATCTTTACCAGTATAATAATATTTAGAACAGCGATATGCCGGATGTATAGTCACACCTCCGTCTTGTCTATGATATTTATTAGAGTGTCCAGATAGTTTTTTGCCACACCACGGACAGATAATCATAGAAGAAAATAAGTATATTGTTCCAGTCATTACTTGTTTTCTTTGTGATTTTACCTCCATAATTTTTTCACGCTGTTCTGCGCTAATGTACGGCTCACAGAAGCCTTCAATTCCGAAAAGGGTTCCAACGTATGCTGGGTGTTCAAACATGACAAGGAGCTGGTTTTCCGTGGGTGCATCATCTCCGTAGACATCTCTTAAATAATCAAGTGTTCCCCACTTGCTCCAGGATGTAAGATATTTTTTAAATGCAGCATTTACTATTTCAATTTTATCCGGGTCTTTAATTACATTTTTCTCATCATCAATCATATAGCCAAATGGTACAGAGCCAGAGATTGCTTTTTTATGACGCTTTTTATATTCAAATACCGTTTTAATACGTTCACTGGTACGGTCTGCTTCATTCTGCGACACAGAGAGCATAATATTAATTTTAAGCTGCCCATCCGCAGTTGAAGAATCATAGTCTTCAAGAATTGTTTTCCAGGAGCAATGATGTTCTTCGAGGATTGCTTGTGTGTTGTGATAATCCTTTACGGATCTAAACCAGCGGTCAAGTTTAGTAACCAGGATGATATCTATCTTATCTTTTTTTACATCTTCGAGAAGACGAAGTAAATCCTTGCGGTTTTGCATCTTCTTACGAGCAGAAATTCCTTCATCTTCATAATACCCTACAATTTCATATCCCTGGTTGATAGCATATTGTGTTAAGAGTTCCTTCTGGGCTTCGAGAGAATGTCCTTTTTCTACTTGCAAATCATGTGATACACGGTCGTATATTGCACATCTGATTTTTTTCTTCATGCATTATTCCTCCTTTGTGTCAGACTCTGACACCGTCTGAATAAAGTCCTGCATCATTGTTGTAAGTTGCCCGGCACAGCTTACACCCGCCTTTTTACAGGCGGTAGCGTAAGCGTCTACAATCTCTCTTTTGAGTTTATAAGACTTAGAGATAAGACCGACTTTCTGTTGATATTTTTCTGTTGCTTTTGTTTGAGCGTTTGCTGACATTACTTATTCCTCCATTTCAGTATCAAAGCTAAAATAGCTTTAAGAATACCTATTGTTATAAAAAAGATTCCTAACTTAAATAACATGCTTTACACAGATGGGTGTGTGTGCTATATTTTTATTAAGAAGGGCTTTCGCCCTTCCCGTAAGCTATTGAGTGATTACTTAAATAGCTTGTCCAGAATCAATAAGATGATTCCGATGATTAAGTTCGCTATCGATTCAGCCGCCAAGCTTTTGTAGTCGATATCGAACTTTTTTCTTTCGTGTTTTCCCATCTGTTCTCTCACCTCCTTACAAGTATATTATATCATAGGGTATACCCTATGTCAACGAAAAAGAATATTAATATAAAAAAATAAAGACCACATCTAATGATATGGTCTTAAGTCAAAGACAAGCATTGAATATTAAGTATTGTTAAAGAATTGCTTCAGAAATAATTTTATCAAATTCTCTGATATTTATTTTCTTTCCAAGAAGAATCTTTACATGTCCAATAACGGTCCAAAGTTCAACCTCAGAGTTGAAATCAAGAATTTTTCCGGCGTTTTCTGTAGAATACATTTTAATAGATGAATATGGGAGAGAGTAGGTTTCTACTTTTTTACCCGTAATTCCCTGCGCGTCTCTTACGATAATTCTTTTGTTTGTAAAGACAGCTACATCACGGATGGTTTTAAATGCGTGTAATGCTTTTTCGCCGTCAATAAGAGTTTCTGAGACATCGGCTGGAACTTCACATGGTGAGTTGAAAGTCCAGGTTAAAGTTGCTGATAATTGTTCTGCTGACATAATAAATCCTCCTTTGTTAATAACATTTTTTACATGGGGTAAATCCTTCTGATTTAGCCTCACTGATAGTTACCTCTCTTGGATCACGCATATTGCTGCAGTTTGGATTAGAGTGATATTTGGAACCAGTATTTGGAACCCAGACCATTTCCTCTTGTGATTCTGTAGCTGCAGCCTCTTCTTCTGCTTTACGTTGCGCCTCTTCCTCTGCCTTCTTTTTGGCGGCTTCAGCTTCCGCTTTCTTTTTAGCAGCTTCTTCTTTTTTCTTTTTTTCTTCTGCGGCTTTGCGTTTCGCTTCTTCTTTAGCTTTCTTAATAGCGGCCTTATCTTCAACTTTAACTTTTATTTTATTGCTAGATACATCGCTCCTATTATCTTTAAGATACAAAGTGACGGTACCGGTTTTTTTACCACTGTGAATAGTAAAGCTGTTTTTTGAAGTGCTGATTTCATCGTCTGTAGATAGAATCTTATCTTTTGAGATGACCACTTCCATATCGTCAGATGTACCATCATCTGGAGCAAATTTAAAATTCAGTTTTTCCGAACTATTTATGTCCATCACAATATCTTTACTATTAAGAGTGATAGATGAAACTGTTGGATCAGAGAAGAAGGAACCAATCCAACTTAATAGTGTTAAAGCTAAAAGAACTATAAAAGCGATTTTACGCCAGTCTTTTTTATTTCTGTTGGGGGCATCAGGAGATTCTTCGTTATTATGATGATAGCGTTCATCCATATAGACTTTTTCTTTTCCATGAGCAGTCTCGACATAGTAAGCATCTTTCTCAAATAGTTTCTTCTTAGCTTTTACTGTCTTTGGCTGTTCAGTTTGTTTAGTGCTTTTGCTATTCTTTGTGGTTCCTGATGTTTCTGAATAAGAGATTCCTGTTCCTGGAATACCCACTGTAGTTGTTTTCTTTCCAGAAGAACTTACAGTATGATGTACTCCTTTACCTCCAAAGGTAACACTTGTGCTTTTCTTATTCAGATTCACTTTTACACCAGGTGCGACTTTGAAGCTTTTTCTGAATCGTAGTCCCATTTTTCATATCCTCCTTAAACTTTTTATTATATTATACAGAGTTCGACAATAAAAAGAAATAGATATATCGAAAAAAAGAGAATTAATGTGTCAGAGTCTGACACCAATTTTAAAAATAAAAACTCCCCTCAATACCGTTGAGGGGAGTTATATTGTGTACACTTTGCACAGCATATTCTGTTCTGAAATCAATATATCATACTGAGATAGATGATTCAAGCACACTTTGATATGTATACAAATATTGTTCAATTATTCATAAGAAGTTTATCTTTCCAATCAACAGGAAAGCCAAGAGTGGAAAGTAACTCGTCAGGAGATAATACATTTTTTCTAGAAGATAAATTTCTTATAGCAATATCAATATCCTTAACTAATCTCCTAAACTCTTTCTTCGAAAGAGTGAGTTTTAAACAAATCATGACAGCAAATAAATCTCGTTTTCCACATATATATTCACCACTTAGATTTCTCTCAATACCCATCTGTGAATGAAGTCGGGTGTTGCAAAGTGGACGCTTGCTTCTATAACAAAATAATCGGTTACCATGCGCACTAAAATTTCTAACAGAAGAAACGTAAGTTAAAATGCTCTCCAATTCATTATCTGATAAACGAAAAATCTTAGAAATGGTCTGACGTTCATTTTGTTTCATTAGGCTATAAAATTTACTGATAGTTCCCAGTGTAAGAATGTTGTTTAAAACCCACAATGGAAGATACCCATAAGTATTTAGATAATGTTCTATACTGGGGTCAGAAACGCGACTAGATATCTGCCGTTGGATTTCAGCAATTAAAGCTGTAATGTTTTTGCTAGAATCCCTTCGAGTAGTGTCGAAGTTCTCGTATGTAAGATAATGAGTCTCCGGGTGTTCTTGCGGAAAATGATAAGCAATTAAACTTTTTATATTTGCTTCGAAAGGAAGAATATTGTGCAGGAAAATTTCGCGGAGTTTTTGGTCGAAAAGATAAAGGTTATATATTTCGTTAACCATAGTGCCAGATTTAAATTTATCCTTTTCTTCCAGAAATAAAGAACCATAACCGTTTATGAGATTATAATAACCAATGCGCTGTAACTTTTTCTTTGCAAAACTCTTACTACCCGGTTCGGAAAAGTCAATGCCGCGAGATTCTAATAATTCTAATAATTCATCGTGACTTTTAAAAGGCTTATCATTCATAATATCTCCTTATATTAAAAGACCCCGGGCCCGAAGGACACCGGAGTACGTTCCATAATATTATATATCTAATCGGAAAAAAATATTCTTCTTAGTGGCTAAATGATATCATAGTAAAATACAAAAGTCAATCCAAAAGTAAGTTTTTTGATTCAAAATAGAGTGTTTTGAATCAAAAATGATAAAAATATTCTCCTCAACATTGCTTAGAGTCCGTTAAATAAACGATTTTGTGTGTCAGACTCTGACACACAAAAAACTTCTACAGAAAAATTATTTGGTTTAAGAATCTATCATTTTTATTATATAGATTTTTTTAAATCGAGGGGGACATTCCAGAAAAATCTATGCATACTAATATTAGAATATTCAAAATAAATCAGTATACCACATTTGAAAACACACACTTTTTTGTAACAAAACAGTGAGCCGGGTGGTGACTGGGGTGTATTTTGAACTTTTCTTACAAAAATTTTTATTTATTTTTGTTTGATATATTGAGTTCGAAAGGAGGGACTAAGGGCGCAGAGAATTATTTGCGCAATGATTCTATCATACTATTTATTAGTAATAAGAAATTTATTTCCAGTATTTACAAGTTGACGAAAGTTTTTTCAGGTTATATAATAGAGAGGAAACCGAACATACTTTCGTGAGAAAGGAGCGTACATAATGAGAAAAGAGGATGAAGAGAGAAGAGAAATAAACTATAAAGAAGAGGGTATTAGGCTTCTGAGAAAGATTAAATCTAAAGAGTCAGATAAAAGAGTGTATAAGCTAATAGAACGTTTATATCTCAAAGAAGAAGCAGGGGATTAATCCCCCGCTTTAATGCTATAAGTTATTTAAATATTTTAAGCTATAATCCCAATTCTTTCATGGCTTCTTCTTGAGAAACAAACTCATGACAATCGGAGTTTTCTTCTATTTCTTTTAACATGGCTAAATCAACCTTATCTGGTTCAACTTCTTCAATATCGTCCCATGTTTTAGGAGAAACAGTATAACGGTTCTGAATTAACTTCCAGAAAAATTCTGCATCTTTATCATTCATAAGATATACAGCTCCGATAATACGTTCTTTTGTTGCGGTCATAATATTCACACTCCTTTATAGATTTGGCCACGGTTGCCAATGTTTTCAATTAAAATAATATTCCCGTCTATATCAAAAATGATTCGATAGCTTCCGACACGTAAGCGATAATCATTTCTGCCCTGCAGTGCTTTTACGTCTCCGGCAGGAAGAAGATTGATTGCATTGACGATACGTTTTCGAGTAACAGTGCTTTGCTTTTTCAAAAATTTGATTGCCTGTTTTGAGTATTGTATTTCCAAGTAAATCCTCCTATTTTAGTTCTAATTCATCTAAAATTTCTTCTATTTGTTTCCATCGTTCATCGCTGAGTTTGGCGAGCTTTACGAGAATATTTTTTGCAAATTCATTATCTCCAGTCATTAATTCATCAACTGCCGCTTGTGCATCAATATCATTTTCTTTAAACATTTCTCCATTACCATTTACAAGCCATTGGTAATTTATATTATAAATTTTGCAAATTAATGCAATGGTCTGGCTAGATGGTGTATTTTCACCGCTTTCAATCTTGGACACAGCAGAGCGAGAAATAGAAAGTTTCTCTGCAAATTTTGTTTGTGTGTCTCCAGAACTTGTACGAACTTCTTTAATTCTTTCAGACAAAGTCATGTTAATGTTCCTCCCTTCTAAAATAAAGATAACATTAAATGTACATTTAGTCAACAAAAACATATTGACAATGTACATTTAGTATGCTAGTATATGTACATCAGATGAACAAAGTGAGGTGAGAATATGAAACAGTTAAAAAGAGAGCGTTATCGCAACATGGTGAAAAGAATCAACAATTTACCAAATGATAAGCAAATGTTTGTGATTGGAGTAATCAACGGTATGCTGATTTCTGAAGAAACGAAGAATGGAGCAGAGGTGATTGAGAAAACAGGATAGGAGGTAGATATACATATGAAAAAAGAAAATAATCCAAAAGAACAGACCACGGTCCGCCTTCCTCTGGAATTAAAAGAACGAATCCAGAGGGAAGCGAACCGCAAGGGGATGAGTTTTAACGAATTAGTATTAATCATTCTTTATATGATGTGAAAGAATTTTATCATAACATGAAAAAAATCTTCAATTAAATTTAAAAGGATGGGAGGCGTAAAGATACAATGATTCGTTTAAAAGGCCCTACTAGCGTAGAGATGATGCAAGTCATTAAAGTAACAGCAAAAAAAGGTTTGGGAATAGAAGGCGCCCCAGTACGAGAAATAGTTCAATACTGGGATACAGAAGGAAATCTTCTTGCAGAAATAGATACCGACCCCACTTACTTATGCGATTTGGTTAAGTGGGAGTCGGATAGATTTAAGAAGATTATTGAGGAAGCAGGACGAGGAGACAGAGATGAGAAAACAACATAAAAATTTATTTGGAAAGATTACGAAAGGTCTTTCGGTTCTGCCATCAGCTGTATCATTGCTTGCGGTAACTACAAGTATTGTTTCGGCTCAGATGGGAGAAAAAGACTTGTTAATAAAAGCTTTAACGACAGCGGTGATAGCCCTACTGATTGAGAAAGCTTTAAGTCGTATGGCATTTAAAGTCCTTGGTATATGGATTAAGAAGAATCAGATGATACCCTCAGACGAAGAAATATCTTCCTGCATATTGGAGTTAGGCAAGAAGATATTTCAATAAGAAATCTTAAGAATTAATTAGAAAGTACAGTGAGATTTAATAAAGTTACTAAGAACACCAAATGCTACTTGGGAGATTCCTTTGAGAGAGGATACACCAATTTCAGCACAGATTTTTTTCGTAGTTTCTAAAACTTTATTTGAGGATATTGTACCTAAAAATTCATGTCCATTGTATGTAAGTTCATTTATGGAATAAATGCCGGGGACAGTTTTTCTTGGAACGGTCACAGTGGTAATGTCAAGATATCCAGCTTCATAGAGTTTTAAGCAAGTGTATTCGAGTTGGCTTTCAGAATAGTGAACTTGGCTTGCTAAGCTAGAAATCGTAAAAGTTTCCCCGAAAGCCTTATTTTCAACAGCAGCAAGGATGTCTTTTACACAATCAATACTTAATTTCATAATATTTTTCTCCTTTTATTTTTATTAAGGAGATTATAGCAAGTAAAGGTAGATGAAACAAGTTGATAAATAAATTTGGAAGGTTACAGAATGAAACTCGAACGAGCAATTCGGAATACTTTAAAGAAGGGGGTGAGCTACTTGGAGCTACATACAAATCCAGATGGAACAACTTGGATGGATTGGGGAGATTCCAGTCCAGAAAAGTTTACAAACAAAGTTTATAGTTTGTTACATGCACTTCTTGAAGATCAGCATGAATGTAAACTCAAGATGACAAGGAATTTGGAAGCAGAAGAAAGAAGAAAAAATGAAACTAAATGAAGTTAGATATGGAACTACAGGAGGTAAAACGTGGGAAATAATTTAACGGCAGAAATGCCAGAAGAAGATCTGATTGCTTTGGTTCGTGAAATAAGAAATTTACACAGAATGGGAGAGAACAAATGAATGATGAACAAATGATGAATTTACTTAAAGAAGTTTTAGAAGTTCAGGCGGCTGGAAATTATGTCCATATCTCATACGCTAATTTTTTTATTGATGTATGTGTTATGCGTGGAGAAATTAAAGAAGGGAAAAAATGGGATAGAACTTTTAATTTCTATCGAGGTTTTAACGAGAAAAGAAGCGAGAAGAAATATAAGGAATGTCTTGAATATCTGAGCAAAATGAAAGAGACGGTTTAGGCAAATCTCAAAACAACCGTCTCTCAAGATAATCATCATCCCAAAATAAATGACACTTTCATTCTATCTTATAAAAAGGAAAATTGCAAGTGTTTTGGGGTGATGATTGTGAAAAAAGATTTAACAGAAAAATTGATGAAAGCCCATTCTCTCGATGATACGCTGCATAAAAATATATCTTATGTGGGCGAGATTCAGAGAGGGGACAGGCTTTACAAATTATATGTTTCACCATCGCCAGATTCTGAAGGAGATAAATATTTTTATCAGGTATTTATTCTTCGGGATGGTAAGCGATTAACTGAATACGAAGCAATTTTCGGCAAGAAAAAGAAAAGAAACTGGAGGAGAAAGTAATGACACATGTTTTAAGATGCCGTGCGGATTTTGCAGTCCGCACTGATACGGAAGGAAAAGAAGTTTTAGAGACGAGCAAATCAACTGTTCTGATGCCAGCGGTGTGCTGGAACGAAAGAGAAATTAAGTGGTTTGACGATAAGCAATTAGTGAAGGAGGTGAAGTGCTAATGAAAACTGTAGCAGTGATGACTCCTAAAGGCGGCGTGGGTAAAACGACAACAGCTAACACGATTGCTTATATCTTAGGGCAGGAGATGGGAGCGAAAGTCCTGTTGGTTGATGCAGATCCGCAGGGGGATTCTTCAAACAGCTTCGGAATTGAGGATGACCAGGGACTTACAAATCTTTTAGAGAATCATATTACAGTGGGAGGGAGATATTCTACCAGAGATATTATTTATTATACAAGATATTCGAATATTGATATTGTACCTGCAGGTGGATATCTAATGGGTACAGCAATTGCCCTTTCTAATCTTAGTGATACAGAGCAGATATTTCGTTTTAAGAATGCATTAGAAGAAGTAAGCGGGGATTATGATTATTGTATATGTGATTGTGGACGTTTATTAGATATGGTAATTTTGAATATCCTTGTCGTTGCTGATATGGTCGTAACACCCGTGAAAGCAGGAGGTTTTGAAGTAAGCGCAATTGAAAATCTGAATATGCAGCTTGCAGAAATCAGAGTATTTAATCGAAATATTGAAGTCAAAATTCTTCTTAATATGGCTCGTAATACGCTTGCTTTTCGAGGCATGGAGACATGGGTAAAACAAAAGAGCGGGCTTGGCTACTTTTCTACAAATATCAAACAGTCTACAGTAGTAGAGCAGGCGGCACTAAAGAGAATACCTTTGCCAGAGCACGCAAAAAAAGCCGATGTAACAGCCAGTTATAGAAAAGTTGTTGAAGAGATTATAAGAGAGGTAGGGTGAGTTAGATGGGAAGCTTTTCTATAGCAGACATGCTTAATGCAAAGACAAAAGCGGAAGCAATGCAGATCCCATCTGCTCACTTCCGAACAGAAGACATTTCAATTAAGCGAATGTACCGCAACAAAGAAAATCATTACAACTTAGATAATATAGAAAGCCTTAAATCTAATATTAAAACGGTAGGGCTTCGTCAGAATCTTGAAGTGATATACGCCCCTTGTGAAGAGGGAGATTACAGAATTTTGTCCGGGGAAAGACGCTGGCTTGCCTTAAATATGTTAGTGGATGAGGGTTATAAAGAATATGAAATAGTAACCTGCAAAGTTAGCTGTCCGCAGGATGAAGACATGGAGCGGTTGGAACTGATGGCAACAAATTCTTATCGTGAGAAGAATAATGAAGATTTGCTGATGGAAGTTAAGGAAGCTACAGTAGCGTTTAAAAATTTGAAAGAGAGGGGGGAGAATGTAGCTGGATACGATTTGCAATCTGGAAGAATCAGAGACATTGTTGCAAGCTTCTTAGGCCTGTCAAGAACGAAAGTGGCACAGATTGAGTGCATAAATAATAATCTTTTGGAACGGTTAAAGTCGCTCTTAAAGCAGGACAAGATACCGTTTTCTGTTGCATATGAAGCTGCAGGGTTAAAGTCTGAGCTGCAGGTTAAAGTAGTCCGAAGATATTATGAGAATGGAAAAGTGGGCCTAAAAGATATTAAAGAAATTAAGCAGCAATATGAGGAGAAAAACATCCCTGGACAACTTGAGATGGATACTCCAGCACCAGATCAGCAGGAAAAGGCAGCGGTGCAGATGCCTACTTTTACGATGATGCAGCCAGAAGAACAGATGAATGATATTAAAGAATCTGTTGATAGTGTCAAAACTGAGGTTGATAACATAAAAGAAAAAACTGATACTGCATTTTCTACGAAAAAGGAATATGCGTGGGGAGTTCGGGAGCCAGAGGGGATTAAGCAGGAAGAACCAATTCAGAAACAGAAAGAACAAAGAGAAAAGTTAGAAGAAAAGACAATGGAAGATGTAGATAGTTCTGAAAATTCTGAAATAAGTTCTTTGGCAGAATTTGATGGTATACCAGGGCAATGGTACAAGCTTTCGGGCAATATTGTTCCTTTTCCATTTGTACCTGTGTTGGTAGCAACAGATATTCTTAATAATAGTATCAAGGTACATGAGGGGTTCAGAAGACCAGATAACACCTGGAGAGTTGCTGTTAATAATAAGTGGAGAGATGGTGAAGATACTGCAACAGGCGGTAAAAAGATTGTCGCATGGATGCAGATGCCGGAGTATGAGATATAGGAGGTTTAAAGATGAGAGACCCTTGTGAAATTTGCATGGAAAGAGATCGTTGTGCCGGAGGGCAGCCTTGTAAGAAAAAAGATGCTTATGGCAGATATAAAGTAAAGTGCAA
This sequence comes from bacterium, assembly GCA_963600375.1. Lineage (GTDB taxonomy): Bacteria > Bacillota > Clostridia > Lachnospirales > Lachnospiraceae > Anaerobutyricum. The sequence goes on from CAVCBH010000077.1 coordinate 27,765, forward strand.
GGAGATTGCGGAACATACGAAAAGAGTTATGCAGCGAACGAAAGAGCGGATGAATAATGAATCACGAACTCAGAATATTACATAAGAAATTTACAGAAGGCAAAATAAGTCGTCAGGAGTTCAGAGAGTATATCTGTGCAGAACTTGATAAGTTAGAAGACGAGCTGATGGAAAACGCTATTACTCCAGACGAATATATTGAACGATACAATGAACTCATTGCAAAAGAGGCTGAGATGTATGCTGAAGCATTTCAGCCTCATGAACACATCTAATTAAGTTTTGCGAGAATAGGGCAACAACAGGAGGTATTAAGATGGCATTTATTACAATACAAGACTGGATGGTAAAAGATTTTAACCTTAAAGGGAATGAACTTCTTGCATATGCCTTGATTTATGGGTTTTCGCAAGACGGTGAATCAGAGTTTAAAGGCTCTATCAGTTATATTTCCGAATGGCTGAACACATCAAAGTCAACTACTATGAGAATTTTAAAGAAGTTGACTGACATGGGAGTAATTAAAAAAAGAGTTGTCATCATAAACGGAATGACACTTAACAATTATACGGCAGTGATGCCAGAGGAATATGAAGAATCCCAAAATGAAACAGGGGGTGTCAAAATGACACCGGGGGGTTCAAAATGCGATGGGGGTGGTATCAAAATGACAGGGGGGAGGTGTCAAAATGATACCAAAACCGGTGTCAAAATGACACCCCATAATATAAATAATATAGATAATAATATAAAAGATAATATAGTGTGTGTGACACACACGCAAAAATTACCCGAGAGCGTTGACAAAAAGCCGCGCAAGATATTCAGACCACCAAGCGTACAGGAAGTTAGAGAATATTGTCTTGAAAGAAATAATGATATCGATGCAGAATACTTTGTTAACTTTTATCAAAGCAAGAACTGGATGGTTGGTAAAAACAAAATGAAAGACTGGAAAGCTTGTGTGAGAACGTGGGAGATTAAAAATAGACAAAATCAGAAGCAGCGAGCCGCACCAAGCAGTAACAGTAATAATAGTTTTCATAATTTTGAGCAGAGAGATTATGATTTTGCAGAATTAGAGCAAAGACTTACTGACCGTCGTGTTTGATGCCGGTTATCAGAAAGGAGAGCTTATGATAACAAGAGATGATATCGTGATAAGAAAAGCTATTTTACATATCTTAGATACTGACCGTGGAGATTGCATTCTTTCAAGTGCGTTATTGAATCCAGGTCCAGAGATGCATGATTTTATTCGCAATCACATTTACAAGATTGTTTCCAGTGATGATACGAAGAATTGTGTATTTGATTCGGAATTTTCTCCGATTCGCTCCATTCTGGAAGTTTGGGACGAATCAAACGATGCGTCTTTTATTGAAACAAGTCAGACGATTGCAAATAAACTTTATGCTGCTATGGGAGAAGGACTTAATATTCCGGCAGCGGATTTATTATTCGTAACTTTCCAAACAGAAGGGACTATTTACCTTGCATTGTTAAAGATGAATTACAAAAGAAATTATAATCATGATAGCATTCGCAAAGGTGATTATACATATGTGGGACTCTTGAGAGGTCGCTCACTCATTTCGGCAACTTCACGGGTGCCAGAAGCGGCAATTATTAACTTGTCCGACTACAGCATAAAGCTGTTAGAAAAAAGATATGAGATAAATGGTGAGAAAGTTTATTATTTGTCCGAAAATTTTCTTGTTTGTCATACGAGTTTTTCACCAAAAAAGAAATTGAATATTTTGACACATATCATCAATAATATTTCAAACAAATATGATGGTGGAGATTTGAGAACAAAGATGGATACGAGAAGCGCATTACAAAAGGAGTACATAGAGCGTAAAGCTTTTAATGTCGAGGAGATTGGTAATATACTCTTTGGAAAAAGTCCAGAAAAGAAAGTAGAATTCGATGCAAAGGTAGAACAGTATGACTTGCAATATGATAATTTTACCGTTGTCAATGAGAATACCGTAAAGAAGTTAGAAAAAACAGATTTTGATAACTGATAATGGGATTGAAATTTCAATTCCAATGGAAACGTATAATAAACGAGCTAATTTTGAAATTAAGACTGACGTAACAGGTAAGTCAACGATTGTTATCGGAAATATAGATAATGTTATCTTGAAATAAGTTGGACACGCCTCTTTAGAGGATTTTTATACTTACACAGTAACTTACTAACGGTTCCAGAGTGCGAACATGGAGCTATATGCCATTGATTCCTCCGGACTATTCCGGAGGGGAAAGGAGGAACATGGGAATCACATTTGAAAAAGCCTTGCAAGAGATGAGAGAGCTAACAGGATGTGCAAGGAAAGATCTTGCAAGAAAAGCAGGAATAAGTTCAGATATTATAAAAAAATATGAAGAAGGAAAGGCGAATATCACGGTGAAAAAGGCTGCTGCATTAGCGGATGCACTGGAATGTGGGTTTGGATGGGATAAAAAAGATTTTTTCTTTTATCCTCTCTGGGAAGGAGTATCAGACCAACAAGAAAGCAATTTTGCTGATAATTTGAGAGATGCAAGATTGGTGAGAGGATATTCACAAAAGGCGCTTTCAGAGAAAGCCGGAATTAATGTCTCGACTATTTGTAAATATGAAATGGGGAAAACGATTCCAACGTTAAAAAATATCACAAAAATAGCAAAAGCATTAAATTGTACGTTTGGTTGGAACGGAAAAGAATTTTGGTTTTCTCAGCATAAACCTAAGAAAAAGAAAAAAGAGAGGAGAACAAATTTATATGACTACTTACTTAATTAGATGGATCTTGTTAATGCTTATGATTGGCATAGTAATTGGGATTATTGCAACAATATGTGTTGCCGTAATTTTAGCAAAGAGACAGGAAAAAAAGGATGCTGAGGTGCAAACATATTGGAGAGATAAAGTGTTAAATGATTTCATGAAAGGAGCAGGAAAATGACAATAGAAGAAGCAATCAGACATGCAAAGGTCACAGCGAAGTTAAAATATAACGAAGCTACGATGCATCGTTCAAATTCGGACAATGAAAAATGTAATAATTGTGTTGAATGCGCTAAAGAACATGAACAATTGGCAGGCTGGCTTGAAGAATTAAAGATATACAGGGGAAAAGCAACACCGGAACAGCCTATGTTTGAAGGCGATGGATATGCACCAGACGGAACGTTTGTATGGGATACATGGTTATGCCCTGGATGCAGAGCAAGTTATGAGGTTGATGTCGATAAATATGATTATTGCCCACGATGTGGACAGAGAATAGAATGGGAGAATGAGATACGGTGAAGAAAGCAAAAGTAATTAAGATATGGCCAGCGGCTCATGTAGAACTTAGATTGCATGTATCTAAGAAAATGGAAGAAGATTTTAAAGTATGCCAGGAGCTTTCAAAAAAAGCAATGACTTTAGATGATGATTTTCCAGAATGTGAGAAATGCAGTTGGAATGATATAGAAATTAATGGAAAGGGATATTGCACAATGTTTGCTGAAAACATTCAAAGACAGCTAGAAAAATGATGTGTCAGACTCTGACACCGAAAGGAATTGAATAATGAATACCGTTGAACCGATTAGAGACGCAGGAACTGTACAGGATATTGCAGATTATCTAAAAGCGAAAAATGAACGAGATTATCTAATGTGGATGTTTGGCGTTTATACAGCTTTTAGGATTAGCGATATTTTAAGATTCCGCGTCAGAGATGTAAAAAACAAAAGGAGCATCAAACTAAGGGAAAAGAAAACGGGAAATGAAAGAAAATTCATTATAAATAAAAGGCTATACAGAGCAATAGAACATTATATCCAGGATAAACCAGATTACGAATATCTTTTTAAATCAAGGCAGGGAGAAAATAAACCGATATCTAGGCAACAGGCTTATAACATCATAAGAGAAGCAGCAGGAAAGTTCGGAGTAGAACATGTTGGAACTCATACAATGCGTAAGACGTTCGGGTATCATGTTTATCAAAAAACAAAAGATGCAGCCATGCTGATGAAGATATATAACCATTCGGATATCCACATAACTTTAAGATATATCGGAATAGAGCAGGATTATATAGATGATACCATGGCTGCGTTTGATATTATGTATTGACTTTGACATAAAAAGGGTATGTAAAAGTGAAGTACAAATAAAAGGTAACTATATATAGGAAGAAACAATTTTAAAAGTAGTTGACAAAATAGCAGATATGTCAAACTGAAAAAGGAGTATGAAATGTTATATGAAATGATTGGAGAGTGCGTATTTTGGATATTGATTATAGGAGTTGTAGGCAATACAATCTATATCACCTATATTGGCATTCAGAATCTGATACTAAGATATAAATGCAAGCATCGCTTTGACAAACCACCAGTCGCACAGTGCTATTGCAAAGATTGTAATCATCGTTTTCAAAATGGATTCTGCACAAAGCGGGCGGAAAGAGTACAAGAGGATAGCTTCTGTGATCAGGCAGAAACAATCTTGTACAAAAAGAGACGATATCTGTACAAGATGAGAAAACACATAGAGAAAAAGAAGAGTATCTGATATAATAAAGTCATACAAAATAACGGTTTATGACAAAAAAGGGGCGATGAAATATGAACGCGAAACAACTGCTGAGTGAATATACAGATGCTTGTGAATTGATAAAAGAAACAGAGCAGGACATAAGAAGATTAGAGATAGAAAAGAGTACAGTTGTATGTGATAAAGTAAAGGGAAGCATGAGAGAGTTCCCTTACACAGAACAAAGTTTTGCTATAACAGGAGTACAAGATGAAACAGCAATTGAAAAGAAAATCAATTCTGAATATGCAGTCTTGGAAGAAAGAAAAAGAAAAGCAGAGGAAATCAAACAGCAGGTGCAAGTAATCATTAATCGTGCAACCCCACGAATGCAGCGAATAATCAGATATAAATACTTAGAAGGCTTGACTTGGAGACAGATATCCTTAAAGCTACATAACACAACAGAAGAAGGTGTCAGGAAAGAATTTGAAAGATTCCTCAAAAAAATATAAAAATGTCCGTTTTGTCCACATTGTCACAAAAAAATAGATTATAGTTATAATCGAGCAAGGTAGATGATGCCTTGTAGATTCCATAGGTGGATGCCTCCTTTTGTTGAAAGTTGAAAGTGTAGCTAGAGAGAACCATATCGGTATTATATCGATATGGTTTTTTCTTTTGCCAGAAAAGGAGAGATCAATGCCAATTTATAAAAGGTGTCCACGTTGCCACAAAAGAATTCCAGAAGGGACAACATGTCCCTGCTTAGTACAGCACCGTAAGGCACAGGAAAAAGAGCGCAACAAGGACTATGATAAGTACAGAAGAAATAAAAAGAATGCAGCGTTCTATCGCTCAAAAGACTGGCAGATGACGAGCAATACTGTTCGAGCAAAGTATATGTACATTGATGTCTATGCTTTCTGTAGAACGGGACGCGTAACACCATCTGATATGGTTCATCACATTGTGCCAGTCAGCCAGGACTGGCACAAAAGGCTTGATGTGTCTAACCTTATCCCTTTGTCAAACAAAAGCCATGCAGAGATACATGCCAGGATGAAGAAAGAGGATGAGAATTTGATAAAAAGAGAGCTTCATATGTGCCTGAAAGAATTTGAGAGGAAATGGAATGTGAATGGGGTGGGGGATATGTAAAAGTTTTACAAATCCCTACAGACCGCATGCCCTAGACATCTTCTCACAAAAATCTAAATAAAAATTTCAAATGCAGGAAGGAGGGAGAAAATGGCAAAAAATAGAAAACCACTTGCGATGCAAAGAGGAAACTTGACAGTTGAGCAGCAAGAGAACAAAAAACAGGAAGAGGCGATGGTAACGACTGGCAAGGAAATGCTGGAAAAACCGCCATCCTGGCTGATTGATGCAAAAGCAAAAAATGAATTTAAGAGACTCGTTTCTGAGTTTGAAAAAATGCAAATTGACGTGATTGGAAATCTGGATGTTAACAATCTTGGATGCTATTGTAATGCCTTTTCGTCCTACATTTCTGCGACAAAAGAGTTGAAAAAAGCGGATAAAGTTATTGAAAAACATACCGAAAGGGGAAGTTTTTTGATAAAAAATCCACTCTTAGATGTGCAAAAACAGTATTCAGAAGAGATGAGAAAATTCGCTGCAATGTGTGGATTAACAATTGACTCAAGGCTAAAAGCCGCAACGATTGCCAGAGAGGGAATTGATAATGACATTAAAGAGGAGTTCGGTGACATTTGACGGTAAAGACCCGCCTGATTAGATATGCAAGGGATTGTATCAGCGGCAAAATAATCTCAGGGAAAAAGCATATATGGGCGTGTATGAGATTTCTTCGAGACGTTGAACGTTCAGAAAAAGAGGATTGCTTTTTCTACTGGGATGAAGAAGAAGCACAGAAAATAATAAAGTGGTTTCGGTGTTTAAGACATTCAAAAGGAATTCTTGCAGGAAAACCGATAGAACTTACAGCCTGGCAACAGTTTCATCTTTGCCAGCTCTATGGCTGGAGAAGAAAAGAAAACGACTATAAAAGGTTTAAAAAGAGTTTTATTGAAGTGGCAAGAAAGAATGCAAAGTCCCAGGAAGAAGCAGGAGTGGCACTGTATGAAATCTCAGTTCAGGCTACCAAGAATGGAGAAGTTTATGAATATTATACAGCAGGAGTAAAGCGAGACCAGTCAAAGGTTGTTTTTGATGAAGCGAAATTAATGCTTAATAATTCTCCGCTAAAGAAAAAATTTAAAATCACAAATGTAGCCATTACTCATATAAAAACAGGTAGTTTTATTAAAACATTATCAAAACAGGACGGAAAAGAAGGAGACGGAAGTAATCCGGCTGGTCTGATTATTGATGAATATCATCAGCATAAAACAACAGAATTTCTTGACCTTGCGCTTGGATCTAATACAAAAGAGCCGTTATTGATGATTATTACGACAGCCGGGATGGATTTAACATATCCATGTTACACGCAGGAATATGATTATTGCGGAAAGATATTGAATCCTGATGTAGATATAAGCAATGATGAATATTTAGTAGACATCATGGAGCTAGATGCAGAAGATGATATCAACAATGAAAAAAACTGGTATAAAGCAAATCCCATTCGAATGACATACAAAGAAGGTCGTGAAAAAATCAGAGGCGATTATGAGATTGCTAAGATTGTGCCGGAGAAAATGATTGCATTTTTAACGAAAATGCTAAACATTTGGGTACAACAAAAAGAAAACGGCTACATGAACATGGCAAAATGGAAAGCTTGCGAAAGAAAGGAATTTCCGATTGATATAGCTGGAAAGTCTGTTTATGTTGGATTTGATATGTCTTCCAAGATTGACCTTACATCAGTCGCCTTTGTTATTCCATTTCAAAATAGGAGACTGGATGCAAGCGGCCGGGAAATGACAGAATACATAGTTATTACCCACTCTTTTATCCCAAACAGAGAAAAGTTGATGGAACGAGTATTTATTGACAAAGTTCCATACGATGCATGGGAAAAGGAAGGCTTTATTACGATTACAAATACAGAAGTTGTGGACCAGAACGTAGTTATAGACTACGTTCTTAATTTTTGCAGAGAAAATCGCTTGGCAATCGAATGTCTTTGCTTTGACCCCGCAAATGCCGGAAAAATCATGCTTGATATGTCAAATGAGGGCTATGACGTTGAGGAAGTATATCAGAGTCATAAGTCCTTAAATGAGTCTACACAGGGCTTCCGCGAATGTGTGTATATGCAAGCAGTCTATTATCTATATAATCCGGTTTTAAATTTTGCTATGAGCAATGCTGTCATTCGGCAAAATAATGGACTGATTAAGATAGATAAGGATGCAACAAAGAAAAAGATTGATCCTGTAGACGCGACCTTGTGTGGATTTAAACTTGCACTGTATCACGAATTTGGAAACACACAGCAGGAATATCTTGATAAATTTTTAGAGGAAGATTGGTAAAATGGGAGTTTTTAATAATATAAAAGACGCAATTACAAACTGGAGAAGAGGTTCTCCGAAAGGAATGAGTGAGGAAGATTTCGCGGAGTGGCTGGGAATTGGCTATAGGAACAAAAGCGAACTGCGTGAGGTGACATATTACACTTGCATGAAGGTTCTCTGCGAAACAATGGGAAAGCTGCCCATAAAAGTTTATGAAGATATGCCAGGGAGAGGACGGGTAAGAGCAGAACCGGACGATGTATCTCGTTTGTTGACAGTTAGACCAAATTCTCATATTACCCCGGCTATTTTTATGACAACATTAGAAAACAATCGCAACCATTATGGAAATGGTTATGCGTGGATCCAGCGGAACATTTCAAAAGCAGGGATAAAGACACATGGAATTTGGTTGATGCAATCAAATTATGTAACCCCAATTTATGATAATCGCGGAATATTCGGAAAAATTGGCAAGATATATTATCAATATACAGACCCTCTTGACGGAGAATACTATTTATTTCCCGAAGACGATATAATTCATGTAAAAACATCTATGTCATTAGATGGGTATACAGGGATTCCAGTCAGAGATATGATTGGAGAAACAATCTATGGAGCAAAAGATAGCCAGGATTATATGAGCAATCTTTATAAAGGTGGCTTAACTGCGGCAATGGCACTGCAATACGTTGGAGATTTGGATGAAGGTCATTTGAAAAAACTTCGAAATAAATATGATAAATATCTGTCTGGACCAAGCAATGCCGGAAAGATTGTTCCTGTTCCAGTAGGATTTCAGTTACAGCCTCTTAATTATAAATTAACAGATGCACAGTTTTTCGAACTGAAAAAATACAGTGCGCTGCAAATCGCCGGAGCGTTTGGAGTAAAACCAAATCAGATTAACAATTATGAGAAGTCATCTTATGCAAATTCTGAGATGCAGCAGTTATCTTTTTTAATAGACACGATGTTGTTCCCGTTAAAGCAATATGAAGAAGAATTTACATATAAACTGTATGCAGGTACGGGTAAGATTTGTAAATTCAATGAAAAAGCGATTCTAAGAACAGATTCTGAGAGTCAGATGAGACAACTTGCTTCTGCAATCCAGAATGGGTTGTATACGATAAATGAAGGCAGAGAATTTCTTGACAAAGAACATAAAGAAGGCGGTGACCGACTTCTTATGAATGGTAACTTCATTCCTGTTGAACAGGCAGGGCAACAGTATGAGAAAGGAGGAAAAAGCGGAAATGAAGAAAATTAAATTTATGAATAAAGACCGCAACGGCAAAAGATGTGAATGTGGCTTTATGGAAATCAAAAATCAGACGGAAGATTCCGCTGATTTATTTTTTTATGGCGATATTGCCAGCGAGACTTGGCAATCCAGTTGGTACGAGGACGACATGGCACCGGGTGACGTAAAAGATTTTTTAGATAGCCTGGATGGGACATCTTCTATCAATATCCATATCAATTCCGGGGGCGGTAGCGTCTTCGGTGGGATTGCTATCTACAACATGCTTAAAAGAAATTCCGCACAGAAAACAGTCTACATTGATGGCATTGCAGCGTCAATCGCTTCTGTTATCGCGATGGTAGGCGATAAAATCATTGTTCCAGCGAATGCAACAATGATGATTCATAAGCCGTCAAACAGTTACTTTTTTACAAGTAAAAATGCAGATGAACTTCGCAAAGATGCCGACACGCTTGACAGATGCCAGAAAGCAATCATTCAGACTTACATGACGAAATCAAAAGTCAGTGAAGAAGAAATCAATCAGAAGGTAAATGAGGAATCCTGGCTTGTAGGTGACGAGATTGCAGAGCTGTTTGACGTAGAAGTGGAAGAAAATAATTCTGCAGCGGCTTATGCCGGAAGTTTTTTTACCGATTCATACAAGAATACTCCTTGGAATGTTTCCGAAAAGAAAACAGAAAGGACAGCAAGCTGGGAAGAGATTGAAAAAGCAATTGCGAAAGCGGTAGAGAATGGCATAAGAGACGGTCTGAACCGTGAGAACAAGAAAAAAGAGCTGTTAGCCAGCTTAGATCGATACGGAGAAAGGAATTAAAAATGGATAAAAAAAGAGAATTAGCAGCAAAAATTAATGAAAAGAAAGCAGAAATTCGTAATCTTGTAGCAGCGGACAAGCTGGCAGAAGCGACCGAAGCGGAAAAAGAACTGAAAGATTTACAGAAAAAATATGATTTGCTCGATGCGTTAGATAAAGATGAGTTGGAGGAAATGAAAGCGCAGGTAGCGGCAGGAAAAGCCGGAGACTTTGGTAAAAAGAATACGATTGTAAATGCGTTTGTGAATGCAATTCGTGCCGGAATAAAAAAAGAACCCGTGTCAAAAGAAGATATGGAGATTCTTAATTCCATGAGAGAAGGTAGCGGTGAAGATGGTGGTCTCACTGTTCCAGTGGATATTTCCACACAGATCAGGGAGCTGAGACGGTCAGAAGATGCACTTGAGAATGAGGTAACCGTTGAGAACACATCGAATATTAAAGGAAGCAGGGTTTACGAAGTGAACGCAGACAGTGTACCGTTTGATACTGTTGACGAAGAGAGTGTTTTCCCGGACGTTGATACTCCGGTCCTAAAGAAGATTGAGTATGCAGTCAAGAAATTTGGCGGTATCTTAAAGGTTACATATGAACTTTTGAAAGATTCTGACACAAATATTATTGCATTTCTTACGAACTGGGCGGCGAAAAAATGCCGTGCGACAAGAAACGGCCTTATCTTAAAAAAACTCGATGAAATGACCGCTGGATTCGAAGTTGAGGTAACGGATGTAGATGGATTGAAAAATATCTTTAATGTAGAACTTGACCCGGCTTTGGCAGCAGGCTCAAAAATTGTTACAAACCAGAGTGGTTTTAACTGGCTTGATAAGCTCAAAGACAAAGACGGCAATTATATTTTACAGAAAGACCCAACACAGCCAACAAGACGCCTCTTGTTTGGTTCTTATCCGGTAAGGGTTGTTTCAAACAGAACAATTAAAAATAGTTCTGCCGGGAAAGTCCCTCTGTATTGTGGTAACTTGAAAGAAGCAATTGTTCTGTTCGACCGCGAAAATATGACGATTGATATTTCTGCAGAAGCCGGAGATTTATGGAGCAAAGACCAGACCGGAATTAAGGTCAGAGAGCGTTTAGACTGCCAGATTATTGACGACTGCGCTGTGATTAAAGCAGAAGTCCCAACATCGGCAATTAGCGAACCAGCAAGGAAATACAGACGTTCCCAGCTTGAAGCGTTAAGTGTTGAAGAAATCAAAAAGATTGCAACCGAAAAGAGTTATTCGATTACGAAGAAAACAAAAGAGGAAATCATCGAAGAGTTCTTAAAGGCACAGAAAGGATGATAAAGGATGAATCCTCAGCAGCGAATCAGAATTTTATCAGAAGCAGCAGACTTCTTAAAGGTTGAAGAGGATGATTCCTCACTAGGGATAATCCTTGATGCGGCAACGGAAACGCTTGAAAATGCGGTAGGAAATATTGATATAGACAACAGTGCAAGAACTAAACTTGCACTGTTTTTACTTATGCAAAATATTTATGATAACCGAACCCTCTTAGAAAGCAGGAATGGTGAGAAAATGTCTAATATCGTGAGAACGATTATCTTACAGTTGCAATTAGAGAACTGGAGTGAAGAATCATGAGAAATCCGGGACAGATGAACAAGAAAATTGAAATAATCGCAATGGATTTTACGAGGGATGAATTAGATCAGGAAATTCGAAAAGAAGTTGTGGTGGCAAAAGTTTGGGCGAAAGTCAGACTGATGCAGTCTTCGGAAAATACAAAAAATTATAAGAATGAAGGCAGTCACGAGATGCAGTTCGAAATCCGATATCGGAAAGGAATCGATAAAACAATGAAAATCCGATATCGAGGAGAGCTGTATTGTATTGACTATGTAGAAAATGAGAATGAGGCAGATAAGTTTCTTATCCTTCATGCGAAAGCACTTGAAGAAGGTGATATAAATGTCAATTGAAATGGACTTTGATGAAAATGCCTATAAAGAGTTAATGCAAGCCCTTGAAGATGTTTCAAAAAGCTGTCCAGATTATGTTGAAAAGATGTTAAAAAAGGAAGGACAGGATTTTGTAAAAGCAGTAAAAAAGGAAGCTAAATCAGCCGTAGAAGAGCATACAGGAAATCTGACGAAAGGATTCCGGCTGGGTCCTGTGCAAAACATTGCTGGATGCTATACGATTGATTTCATGGCAGAAGGAAAGAAAAATCCGCATTGGCATTTAGTTGAAAAAGGCCATGAGATGAAAATACCGTATAAAAGAAATGGAAAGCCACGGGCAGATGGTGGACGAGTTACAGGATTTGTTCCAGGAAGACAGATTTTAAGACCGGTATTAAAAGATTGGAATAAGGAACACGGGAAACGAGTAGAACAAACACTCAAAAAAATGAAGGAGGATGGCAAGTTGTGATTTCGGAATTTGATATTAAAAAAGCGGTAGTTGACACCCTCCGAAAAAATTTTGAGTATCCTGTTTATGAGTTTGGAGTAGTGGAGGGAATGAAGCTCCCTTGCCTGTTTGCGAGAGTGTGGGGAAAAGGAGAAATTGAGACAAGAAATGTATATCATCAGGATTATACCGTAGAAATTGTGATGATGCATGAAAAGAACGAAAAAGGAACAGAAGCTGTTGTGTTAAAAGATATGGGGAAAATGAGACAGGCATTTTTGACACATCTAAAAACAGAGCAGCGGTTACTTCCGGTGTCAGACTTTGACACCGATTATACTGGAGAGCGGGGGAATATCCCTCGCTTTTTATTTAATCTTGATTTTTATGATTCTCTATATGAGCCAGAAGCAGGCGAACTGATGGAAGAAGTAGAAATTGAGTTTAAGAATAAGAAGGAGGAATAAAAATGGCTACAGGAATGGGAATGCCGAGCATCAATGTAGTTTTTCGAGAACTTGCAAAAACAATTGAAAAAAGAACAGATAATGGAATTGTTGCGCTTGTTTTAGAGAATGCGAAAGCACTTGAAACAAAAGAGTATTGTCCAGGAGATGAGATTGGCGAGGACATCGATGAAGCGGCACAGACACAGATTAATTTTGCACTTGCCGGAGGCAGAGAAAAACCGCAGAAAGTAGTTTGTGTATTTTGCAAGAAAGAATATGAAGATTTAGAGTCAGCACTGGATAAATTAGAATCAATAGATTTTGATTACCTTGCGTTTGGTTCAGAAATAACGGAAAAGGCAGAGGATGTTAAAACGTGGGTAGATACTGTTAGGAAAAATGGGAAAAAAATTAAAGCAGTACTTCCAAAAGTACAGGGTGATACAGAAGGAATCATCAATTATACAACAGATAGCGTAACGGTTGAAGGAACAGCATATAAGCCGGAATTATTTTGTTCAAGAATCGCAGGTATTCTCGCAGGCACTCCGATTACTCAGTCTGCAACATATACAGTTCTTTCGGATGTGGATGAATGTACAAAATATTCAAAAGAAGAAATGGATCAGAAAGTAAATGCAGGAGAATTGATTATTTTCAAAGATGGAAACACAATTCGGTTAGGTCGAGCTGTAAATTCGTTTACAAGTGTAACTGAGGACAAAAGCGAAATTTATTCCGCAATTGAACTTGTACAAACGATGGATAAAACGTCAACAGACCTCGTGCAGACAATAAAGGATAACTGGGTTGGACAATACAAAAATACTTACAATAATAAATGTCTCCTTATTGCTGCCTGTCAGGAATATCTCGATGAATTAGTAAAAAAAGAAGTTTATGAATCGGCAACGATTGAATTAAACATAGCAGCTAATAAAAAATTCTTGGAAGAAAAGGGAATTGATACATCAATCATGAGTGAAGAAGAATTGAAAAAAGCCCCTACAAATCGCTTTGTTTTTTTAGCAATTACAGGGAAAATGCTTGAATCAATGGAAGACTTTAAAATTGAATTTACAGTTTAATAAAGGAGCAAGGAAAATATGAGTAAGACTTTTAAGCCAGATATGGTATTAAACGGGACATGGGGAAGAGTGTGGCTTGATTCTGACTATATGGCACAGGCGACAGCACTCCAGGCTAAATTTAAGTTAACAAAGACAGACGTAACACAGACAGGTACGCTTGCAAAAGGTCAGAAAATCACAGGAATAGAGGGTACTGGCACATTAAAACTGAACAAGACATCCTCTTATTTTATTTCAAAATTACTTTCTGATATTAAACAGGGAAAAAGCCCTGCTATTACAATTATCTCAGATCTTGATGACCCGACAGTAAGTGGCAACGAAAGAATCAAATTAACAGGTGTAACATTTGATGAATTAACATTAGCGGACTGGGAAGCTGGAAAGCTTGGAGAAGAAAGTTATGCGTTTACTTTCGAGGATGCAGAACTTATTGACGCGATTTCAGATTAAGAATTAGAAGGGAGTACTATATGAATTTAGTTGAAAAGTTATTAAGCGTAGACAGAACAACATTAACAGAAGAAATCACAGAAAAATATGAGAGTCGCAACATGAAAAAGTGGACTGGTGATGGAACTATCACTATCCGAAGAATCCGGGATAGAAAGAAAACAGATATTCAGTCCATGTGCGTTGATTTTAACCAGGGAAAATACAACGGACAGTTATTTGATTCCAAGCTTATGACATTAGTAGAAGGTATCGTGGAGCCATCATTAAAAGACCAGAGTTTGATTGAACACTTTGGAGCAGGTGACCCGCTGGGATTAGCAGAGCTGCTTTTTAACGGAGAAATTGATGAGATTGCAGATGCGATTGAAGAGGTAGGGAAAAAAGAAAACGTTGAGGAAGTTGTAAAAAACTAATTTATGCGGACAGTGAAGTTAATACAATGTATTTGCTTTTCCGTCTGCATAATATTTTTCCCCGTACTTTTTGCGAGATGGGCGAGTACGAACGGCAAATAATGACTGCATTTATGAAGCAGGAGATTGAAGACATAAAAAAGGAGAGTGAGGAATAATGAGTAAGTTTGTAGATGCTACGTTGCGATTATTTGATAAGTTCTCCTCACCTCTTAGTAAAGCTGTACAAAATATGCAGCAGCAGTCACGAAAGATAAATAAGATATCTAATGATATTAAAAAGGCTGGAAAAAGCGTAGAGGGAGTAGGAAAAAGCCTGACAAAAGGTGTAACTGTACCAATTGTATCTGTTATGACCGCATCTGGGAAAATGGCAGATACTTTTGAACAGAATCTGGGTCAGGTTAATACCCTTTTGGATGACCACAGCCATTTGGAAAGCTATAAAAACGCTGCGTTAAAAACATCAAATGAAACTGGATTGAATCTTGATACGGTTACACAAGGTGTTTATCAGATGATTTCCTCAATTGGAGATTCTGGAAAGACAACAGAGAAAATCTTTAATACATCTGCAAAGGCAGCAAAAGCCGGAGGAGCGGAAGTGTCAGAATCCGTCTCTTTGATATCCTCAGCAATGAAAGGATATAACAGCATTAATAATGAGACTGCTCAAAAAATCTCTGATATGGCTTTTCAGACGCAGAAATTAGGTGTTACTACATATAAAGAGCTGGCCGCAAGTATGCAGCCACTATTCCCATTAGGAAATGCTTTAAATGTCTCTTATGAGGAGTTATTCGGTTCGATGGCTACCCTTACCGGAGTAACCGGTAATACTGCAGAAGTAACTACACAGATGAAAGGTGTATTTACTGGATTAATGAAGCCAACAGATGCCATGAGCAAATTAATGGAGAAATACGGATATAAAAACGGAGAAGCCATGATAAAGGCAGAAGGCATGGCCGGTGTATTAAAAATCCTCAAAAAAGAGACTGGTGGACAATCTGATAAGATGGGACAGTTATTTAGCAATTCGAGAGCCTTAACTGCAGTACTTGCACTGACTGGTTCCCAGTATGATACTTTCGTTCAAAAAACGAAAAAGATGGAAAAATCAACAGGCTCCACGGACGAAGCTTTGAAAAATATGCAGACCTCAATGACGAAAATTCGAAAAGTCATTAATATTGCAAAAAATACAATGACAATCTTCGGAGAAAGTGTGCTGCAGGTAGTAGTTCCGCCAGCTACAAAGGTGGCAGAAAAAGTACAGGAGTTAGCGGAAAAATTCTCGAAGTTAGACCCGAAACAAAAAGAGCAGATAGTTAAGATGATGTTGCTTGCGGCGGCTGTAGGACCAGTACTGATTGTGCTTGGGAAAGCAACTCAAAGCGTAGGGGCATTTATTAAAAGGATAAATGGAATTAGTACAGGTATAAAGAAAGCAGGAAGCGTTATGAAATGGCTTGCAAGCCCTGGTACGATTGTAGTAGTTGCCTTGCTTGCGATTGTCGCGGCGGGAATTCTAGTTTATAAAAACTGGGATAAGATTATTACAGTTGCAAAGAAAATGGGAAAATTCATCAAACAGACGATGCAAGATGCTGGAATCGATGTAGAAAAATGGGGAAAGAAAATCAACGAAGTACGCGTATTTGCTTCTTCTGGATTTAAGATTATTAAACAGGTTATTTTGGATTTTGCAACCATTTTGCGACCAGTTGGGAAATTAGTTTTATGGTTACTAAAAACAGCATTTATTGTTGGATTAAAAGCAACGATTGCAACAATAGGAACTTGGGCGCAGATAATAATTGATAAGGTACATGGAATAACATTAATTTTTGAAGGGTTAATAGAATTTATTTCTGGTACATGTACTGGAAATTGGAAAAAAGCATGGGAAGGCATGAAAAAAATATTTTCTGGAGTATTCGAGGCACTTCCTGGAATTATAAAAGCACCATTGAATTCGGTTATTTCACTTGTGAATCTTGCGACATCAGGAATTAACAAACTGAACTTTACTGTGCCAGATTGGGTACCTGGACTTGGTGGAAAAGGATTTGGCGGGTTTGACATTCCATTGATTCCACATTTAGCAAAAGGTACGCAAAACTGGAAAGGCGGTATCGTACAGATTAATGAAAAGGGTGGAGAAATTGTAGATTTACCACGCGGCACGAGAGTATATCCTCACGATCAGTCAGTACGCATGGCAAGGTCAGAGGGTACAAAGGTATATCGTTTTGAGAAAATTGCAGATACAGTCATCGTAAGAAAAGATGAAGACATCGATGCAATTGTGGATAAGATTGTGGATAAACTGGAAACAATCCCAGCGTAAGGAGGATGGAAAATGGAAATGTGGTTGAATAATGGAAACGATAAAATCAGGTTACCAATACTGCCATCATCTTTCGAAATTGAGTCCTCGCAGCAGAACACTTCTGAAAATGTGCATCAAAAAGGTGAAGTAAATCTGCTTGGAAAAAGGAACTTAAAAACAATTGAGATTAGTTCCTTTTTCCCAAATCATGATTACCCCTTCTGCCAGTACCATGGTTTCGAAAAGTCATATTTCTATGTGAAAAAGATAGAAAAGTGGAAAGATTCCAATGTCACTCCCAGGTTAATTATAACCGGGGATGCTGACATAAACATGGAGGTATCAATAGAAAGTTTTAAATATGGAGAAGATGATGCCACCGGGGATGTCAATTTCACGATAAGTCTTAAAGAGTATATCGTTGTAAAGTATTCGAAGCCTACGAAAAAGACGAATACAAAAACCGGGAAAAAGGTAAATAAAAAGGCGGCCACTACGTCAAGATCAGTTTTGAATAAACTGAAAAAAGGCGGCACCATTTACACGGTAAAAAAAGGGGACACACTTTTGAAAATCGCGAAAAAGAAAACAGGAAAATCTTCAAATTGGACAAAAATCTATAATTTAAACAAAAAAATAATTGAAAAGGCTGCCAAAAAACATAAAAGAAAGTCGAGCAATAAGGGTAAGTACCTGTACGCAGGAACGAAGTTGGTGATTCCGAAATGAGCATAAAATTAAAATGGAATGATAATGATATTACAGATATAGTCTCAACGATTACATGGTCGGGAAGTGCCTATTCGGCAGCCAGATCAGTTGAGTTTACATTGCTTAATCCAGCTGGGGATAATCATTTTTCTATTCCTACGCCGTCCCTGGGTGATGTAATAAAATTATATGATGATAGTAAGTTACTTTTCTATGGAAAATTAATAAGAAGAAGCCGAACTGGAGAAGCTGGAACGGCTTCTTTTTTAGCTTATGACTTGCTCTGGTATCTCTTAAAAAATAAAGGGACATATAAGTTTAAAAAGAAAAAGCCGGAGCAGATTGTACGATTAATCTGCAAAGACTTGAAAATAAAAACAAAAAACATTGCCAAAACGAATGTAATAATCCCGAAAATATTTTTTCAGAATCGTGAATACTACAATATAATTCTTGCAGCATACACAAAAGCGAAAAAGAAAAACGGGATAAAATATCAACCTGTTATGCAAGGACAGTATTTTAGTGTAATTAAAAAAGGAACATTGCTAGATTTAGAAATCTATCAGAATGAAGGAATCACAGAAAGTAGCTATGAAGAAAGCCTTGAATCAATGGTGAATAAAGTTGCTATTTACAATTCGAAGAATAAAAAGATAGGAACCGTGTCGAATAAAAACTGGGTAAAAGCATATGGAGCGATGCAGGAATCTATTTCTGTTGATAAAGGAAATGGAAAAAAACAGGCAAAAAACACATTGGCCGGGATAGACAAAACTGCCTCTATTACAGCGATTGGAGATTTGCGATGTCTGGCCGGATACGGTTTGAAAATACATGATACTGACACTGAACTGAGTGGTACATTTTGGATTGAAAATGATACACATACATTTGAAAATGGTGTTCATATGATGACTCTTGAGCTGGCTTTCAAGAATGCAATGGAAACTGCATCAGGGGACAGCGAGAGCAAGAGTTCTTCATCTAGCAGTGGAACAACTACTTCATCCGGGATTCTTAACGGGAAAAAAGTACCTGCGTTATTTACAGCGTATTACCCCTCTGGTAGCAAGATGGAAGGCGGTTTCACAGATTGCAGAGGAAAGAAGTTAGACCCATCAAAATATACCTGTGCCGGTCCAAAAAGTTTGAAATATGGAACACAGATACAAGTGTTAGGAACAAAAACAAGTAGAGACAAAAAAGTGCATACAGTAAATGATGTCGGTGGCGCAATTAATATTGTGAATGGACGTTATCATTTTGATTTACTTATGAGTTCGGCCGCACAGTGTAATAAGTTTGGAAAACGATATGGCTATGCAATAATCGGAAACGGTACAGGCTACAAACAAGTAAGCAGTTCATCATCTAAAGGCAATAGCAAAGCAGATAAGGTTATTACAAAAGCAAAAAGTTATATCGGCAAGGTTCGCTATAACATGGGTTCATCTTCGCCGGATAGTGGTGTATCTGATTGCAGCGGTTTTACCTCACACGTTTTCCGTAAAGCGGTAGGAAAAGAAATTGGGCGCACAACCTCGATTCAGGCAACGAAAGGCAGAAAAGTTTCTAAAAAAGACCTACAGAAAGGGGATTTAGTTCTTTTTCAGGGGACATATCGCCCTGGAGTATCTCATGTTGGAATTTACATAGGTGATTCAAAATTTATTCATTGCTCCAGTTCCGGTGGGGTAAAAATAAGCAGCCTGAATAAAACGTATTATGTACAGCACTGGATGCAAGGAAGGAGGATACTTTGAATTCTTATGAAAAATTGTTAGAGATAATGCGACAGCAAGGAAGGAAAGATAGCCCCTCGTCCCTGCTGCAGCTAGGGCGATGCGAAAATAGTAAAGTGAAGGTTGAGAATCAAACTTTAGATGCAGAAGATTATTTGATTGCGGATGGACTAAAAATAACTGAGGGGGATGTCCTTTTAGTTTATCAGATAAGTGATGCACAATTCATAATCATATGTAAGGTGGTGAATGCCTGATGTTTCCGTTTGAGGAAGAACTTGAAAATGAAATTGAGGAAGATGAGGAAGAATACTATCCAGAGGAATATGAAATTGATTTTTCAACAGGGAAACTAACTGGAAGAAAGGTATCCGGTTCTAAAGCATTAGCAACATGGGCTTACTTAGCCTTACAGATTAACCGCGGAGAATTTTATACATATTCTGAGGACTATGGTTGTGAACTGAAAGACCTGATTGGATATAGATATTCACAGGAGTTTTTACAATCTGAAATCAAAAGAATGATAAAGGATTGCCTCACTGTGAATCCTTATATCACAGATATTGAAAATTTAGAGATTACACAAACAAAAACTTCATTGCATATTACTTTTAAAATTATCACTGATTACGGAGAGGAGGACTTGGAAACTGATGTTTGAAGAAATGACGTTTGAAAACATCATGTCAACCATGATGGAAGATATGCCGGATGGATTAGACACATCAGAAGGTAGCTTAATTTATCATGCCTGCGCTAAATGCGCGGCCAGGTTAGAAGAAACATATACAGAACTGTCCCGACTGAACGATAATATGTATCCCGACACTGCTGATCTGGAGCATCTAATCCTCTTTGGGCAGGAACGAGGAGTATATATAGAAGATGCCACAGCAGCTATATTCGAAGCGCGGTTCAATGTAGCGGTTGAAATAGGAACAGAATTCTCTGGAGATGATTACAACTACATTGTCACAGAACTAATTGACAACGCAGAACATAGATATCGCGTAGAGTGCGAAGAGGACGGTTCAGAGCCGAATGGATGGCTGGGAGAATTAATGTGTCTTGATGACATTGAAGACCTTGATACGGCAGTATTAACTAAGCTTCTTGTAGAAGGAAAAGATGAAGAAGACGAGGAATCTTATAGGATGAGACTCTTAGAGTCCTTCGAGATACAGCCGTTTGCAGGAAATCGTGCTTATTATAAGCAAGAAATCAACGTTATTGATGGAGTAGGTGGAGCAAAGATATATCGCAAAAATGCAGGAGGTGCTATAGATGTAATTATCATAGCGGATGATTATAGTGTTCCTTCTACAGAATTGGTTGAGAAAGTACAGGAGCAGATTGACCCAGTTAGCGGAAATGGAGATGGAATAGCTCCAATCGGACATTATGTTGAAGTGACAGGAGTATTATCTATTGTGATTAATGTAAAAGCAGAAATAACTTGTGAGAGTGGCTACACAATTGAAGGCTTGCAATCTCAAATAGAAAATGCAGTAGAAGAATATTTTTTATCGCTTAGAAAAAAATGGAGCGAAGAAAAGTCGGGGATTATAGTAAGGAGAGCCGGGGTTGAGAATGCAATATATATTCTTGAAGGAGTTCAGGACGTTAAGAATGTCCTTTTAGACAATGCGACAGAGAATATAACATTGCAAGAGTCAGAAGTACCGATTCGGGGTGAAGTAATATGCAGTTAGAATATCCTGACGTTATTTTGGATATTGATGAGATAAAATCTGTATATGATAACGAAGAAAAAACAGGAGTAAAGTTAGAAAAGGACATAGAAGATTTAGACGCAGACACATCAATAATAACAGCAACAGAAAACGGTATATCACACAGAGAAAACATATTAGGAATAAAACCGCAGGACACAGAAAATATCGAAGAAAGGCGATTTCAAGTGCTTTTAAAATGGACTGATTCTTTTCCATACACCGAAGCATCATTACGAAGGAAGATTGAGAATTTAGTGGGAAAGGAAAATTACGCATTAACAATTGACTACGAAAATTTAAATCTTGAAATGCTTCTAGCATTAAATGAACGGATTTATTCCGACAATATCTTGGAATTATTGGAAGAAATAGTTCCGCTGAATTCAAGAATCAAATTTGAAATAGAGTTTAATTGCTATAAGCTTCTGTCAAATTATACACACAAAAAATTAGGACAATACACGCAAAAAATGCTACGAGAAAAAGTGTTTGTTTCTGGCATAAATCGTGGAAACGGGGGGTGAAAAGAATGTCCAGTAAGACGAAATTTTTAAATTTAAAAAAGCCTGATTCTCTGGATTATTACGACATAGAGGATTTCAATAATAATGCAGATATTATCGACAAGAAGACACAAGAATTAGCGAATAATGCGGACGAAGATAGAAAAAGAGTAGATAATTTATTGCAAAGTAATACGGTTTGCGCACAAGAAATCGGAAAGGTATCTGCAAATCTATCAAAAGAAACCACAGAACGTAAGGATGAGGTAGATATAGAACGTAAGAGAATCGATAACCTGATTAAAGAACTTCCGTCAACCACAGGAGAATACCAGCAGAGCAATTTAGTCTTACATAGTTACGATAACACTGCAGTTAAGTGCGGAACAACCTCTGGAAACTATACGAACGTCCCGGCATTTGTAATAGATGCAGGCGGTCCATTATCTTCTTTATATACAAAGAAATCAAATTATCAGATTGCAGTAAAGAAGAGTGGACTGTACTTATTTGAATTAAGAATCCATGTAAACTCTCTTACGGCCAATAAACGAGTGGAACTTGCGCCATTTGTGAATGGTAATCGTAATGCAGCACTTGCATCATCATATAATACCGCCGGTGATTTTACATTAACTTGGGTCATAGCATTGCCACTTTGGTTAAGTGCAAATGATACGGTGGATTTTCGTATCGCACCAATTGAAGCGGCAACGGTAAGCTTACAGCTTGGAGACGTTCTTGTATATGCGATTGACTGGGAAGATAAATTTAAGATTCCGGATTACGATAGCGTAACGACAGAAGTTGCAGATCTAAGAGTGGGGGCAGATAACACCGTATACGATACGGCTGGCGAAGCGGTCAGAGCACAATTTGCAAACTTAAAAGAATTCAGTAGAGAATTGACTAATGATGTATCAGAATATCTTCTCGGCGCTCCAAACCTCGCATTGATAAATAAATTATCAAGTTCAGATGGCTTCGTTATCTATCAATCTTCATCAGAACACAATAAGATATTTATAAAAAATGTATCAGCAAAAATACAGTTTGGGCAAACTCTTGCAAGTTTAGCAGTCTATGAGCAGTCACAGTATTATACAGACAGCGAAAAACTGATTGTAGGAAGTAAATATATCATATTTGGAGTTACATCTGATGTTAAGGTTAAATTTCTCGACAAAAGTGGTGAAACGATTGATACAGTATTTTGCAATTATACTGTACAGGATTTTACAATTCCAGAAGGCTGCACGAAGTTAGAACTTTATATAGAATCATATGATACAGAAATCTTTTTGAATGTTTTTATTTGTAAATATTATGAAAAAACAATGCAGGGGCAGATTAATAATCTTGCTATCGAAGTAAGCGAACTGAAAGAAAAACTTAATAGTCTTCTGGATGCACACAGTTAATGTTGCCTAAGAACGATGGCTTACAAATTACAGAGAGTGAGGAGGGATAAGATGTGGCCAGTGTTGCATTTTGATATAAATAATCAGATTATCGAGCGGACAGATACGTTTGTGCCGGTACGAAGCAGTAAGAATTATTTGCATGCGGAGTTTGAGTTCCAGACAAGTGACTGGGATGGCAAGAGCAAAACGATATTATTCCGTAGTGGAGATAATGACCCTATTCCGATTCTACTCGGAGAAACAAATACCTGTCTTGTCCCGGCAGAGGTCCTTGTAGGAACATCTTTCAGTGTTTCAATCATCGCAGGTGATCTTATTACTGCAAACGTAGTAACAATCAAACTATACGAGTCAGGATATCGAACAGGGGATATCCCGGAACCATCTGAGACTCTGTATGAACAGTTGATGACAGCATTTGACGAGACAAAGCAAACAGTAATTGATAGCGCAAAGACAGCAGAATCCTGGGCGCATGGCCATACGGACTATCCTGATCGGCAGAAAGATAACGCTGCATATTATGCAGAGCAGGCTAGAAATTCAGCGAAAGAAGTGCCCGGGCAAGTCAAAGAAGGCAAAAAGCAGATTGATGATTATATGAATGCTTTAGCAACTACATTTGACTCACATGTTAATGAAAAGATTTCTGAAGCTGAGAAAGAAATCAATAATACGAAGCAGAGTGCTGTTGATGCAGTGTCAGATTCGCAGAAGACGTCTGTAATTAAAATTGAAGAGGAAACAAACAAACAGATAAAATCTGTTGAAAATGCTGGAACAGCGCAGGTATCAGCTGTAAATAAAGCGGGAGGAAATCAGATTGAGGCAATCTCTACAGCTGGTTCAACGGCGGTTGATACCGTAAAAACACAGCAATCAAAAGTTGTACAGTCTGTAACAGATGAGGGGACTAAACAGATAAAATCTATTAAGGAGAACGGAACAAATTATGCGAATTTAATAGATACTTCTGGGAAGGAAAGACTTAAATCAATTCAGGATGCCGGGCAAGATGCAGTAAATGAAGTTACAACGCAACAAGACGCAGCTGTACAGAATGTATCAAATGAAGGGAGACAGCAAGTCGCTGTGGTTAATTCAGCAGCTACAACACAGATCGATACAATTAATGCGGTTGGTTCAACGCAAAAAAAAGCAGTAGAAGATACTGCAAAAACGGAAATTGAAAAAATTCAGGCAATCGCAAAAGAATTTGAAGGAGATCATGCACATGTTGAAAATCTGGAAACTCGTGTGTCAGTAGTTGAAAAGCAGATGGCAAACATCAACATGGATGAAGACCGACTCGACAACATTCTCCTTGATGTTGAGTCCGGCTTGGCAGCAACAAAATATCCAGTCGGAACACAGATTATAACAGATTGGAATAGAATTGATGCAAGCGGCAATAAGACGGCGTATCGCCCAGAGCTGAATATTGTACATTACGGCAATACCGCCATCAAAGACTCTGAGGAAGCAGAAGAGAGAAATGCAAACGTAATGTATTTAGAATGGGATAAAACAATCCCTGACGGTTTTGCTTTTTGCATTCAACAGGCATTACAGTGCTTTGATGGAACAGAGGGAACGCCAGATGGATTAGCTGCAGGTAATTATTCAATCAAGATGGTAGCTAAAAATGGTGGTTCGGCTTTCAAGACGAAATGGGATGGAAAGTATGCAAACTTTACGCTCGCAAAAGATATTCCATCCGGCGGTATTATGAGACTGACTGTTTCGGATTGGAACGGAACCTCAGAAACTGCGATAGCTATGCACGTTATAACGAACGCAGGAATCAATGAATCTGATGCAAAAATCGAGGAAGTAATAGTTACAGAATCAACAGACTCAACAATAGAAGGTTACACGTTCCTTGGCGAAACTTGGGGCGAAGATGTCGGCTATGGTAAATTAAACTATCCTGAGAGTTGTTATTACGGAGATAACACATGGGCTACATCTGATTTAAGACAATGGTTAAATGCGGAAGGGGCTGACTGGTGGGCGAAACAGACAAGGTATAACAGAAAACCGAATATCGCAACAAGAATACAGGGATATTTAACCGGACTGGATGAAGAATTAAAGAGTCATATTAAATTTGCAAAGCACACCACAATCGGCAGCAACTTAAAATATCCGAATCAAAAATTCGTAACATATGACAGAGTATTTCTTCACAGCTTTAATCAGAGCAATATAACTACTGATTATTCTTCACAGTTCGACAATGAGGGGGAGAGATGGGAATATTACAAAAAGTTAGCCGAAGGCGTTGACAACTTGAATGCACAAAAAATGTTTAAAGTACGGAATGTATATCCTATTCTGATTAGATACGCTATTAATGCTATCACTACAGCTCAATATGTATTTTCGAGGTCGGCTCACTTGGGTCTTGCGTATACTGTCCACTATGTCAATCCGTCCGGCAGCTGCGGCAACACGCACGCGTGCAACGGTTATCGCTGCCTCCCTGCTTGCTTAATCGCAAAATAACAATCGTGCCGTGTAAGCGGCACTACTAAAAAGGAGAGAAGAAAAATAAGTGTATTAGAAAGTAAAAGAGGTACGCAGAAATTAGAAGTTCTAATTTCTGCGAAAAACCTTATGAACTATATATTAACAATTACAAGAAACGAGAAAACATTTAAACCAGTGTATCAGGCATTAACAACTGACATAATTCACTGTACAGAGCGCATCTATACATATCTCTATACTGCAAATGAAATTTACAGAAACGAGAAAAATATTGAAATGCGTAGACAATATCAGACAAAAGCAAATGCAGAATGTAATGTTCTGCTAGCTTTGTTGGATTTAAGCCAGCAGTTAAATCATTTTCCAACAAAGAAAATTTTAAATGTCAACAAAATGCTCAACGGATATACGGAAAAAAGCGGAAAAACTAAGAAAGGATTAAAAACACTAATCCAAAATTGGAAAGCTTCCGACATAAGAGAATTAAATAAAGCAAAGAAGAAATAGCTTTCCATTGGAATACATCTGAATGAGGTCGGCTAACTTGGGTAATGCGTATAATGTCCACAATGTCAATACGTCCGGCAACTGCAACAACACGAACGCGTACAACGGTAATCGCTGCCTCCCTGATTGGTTAAAAACCGTGCTATAGGGTTTTTCTGTAGGATTTACTACGCACACATATATTTAAGCAAGGAGATGTATTCCAAGCCTATACGGCGAACAATAGATTAGTGATAGTTCGTATCTATGTATATGAGCTTATAAACACTATGACAAAAATTTTAGAATACAAAGAAGCGATAACTTATGAATCTCTTTATAAATCAATGCAGAAATGCAAACTTGGTGTATTGTGGAAAGATAGCACAGCAAATTTTGTGTTACATTCGATTAAAAATCTAGCTGCCTTATCGGAAGAACTAGAAAATGGAACTTACGTCCAAAGAGAACCGTATTTATTTAAAGTTACATCGCCAAAACTACGAGAGATATTATCTGTTCCATTTAGGGATAGAGTGTATCAACGTAGTCTTAACGACAATATATTATATCCTGTCATGACGAGAAACTTTATCCTTGATAATTGCGCTTGCCAAGTAGGGAAAGGTAATAAATTTGCAAGAGAAAGACTTGTGAAGCAATTACGAAGAATGGTTAATAAATACGGCACAGATTTATATGTTTTCCAAATCGATATTCATAGCTTTTATAAAAGTTTGAAACATGAATATATAGAAGGACTTTTTAGAGCAAAAATAGATACAGAGACATTCGAGCGTGTTGTGAAGATATTAAAGAAACAATATCAAGGAGATGCCGGATACAATCCTGGGAGTCAGATGATCCAAATTGCAGGAATAACCGCCCTTAATGAGATAGACCACTATATAAAAGAACGACTATATATAGAGTGCTATGAACACTATATGGATGATTTGATTATTGTTGTGGAAACCAAAGAAAAGGCGGTTCAGAGCAAAGAAAAGCTTGAACCAATGCTTGCAAAGATTAACTTAGAGTATAACCGTAAGAAAACAAAAATATATCCAATTAGCAAAGGAATTAGCTTTCTGGGCTATAAGTTTATGGTAACAGACACAGGCAAAGTCATACAAATACCATTGCCTTCAAAAATTAAAAATGCACAGCGAAAATATAAACATATGGTTACAAAAACATTTCCGGCCGGAAAAATTACTTTGTATAAAATCGAAGAATCCTATCGTGATTTTCGAGCAAGCATTTCAGAAGGGAATTCGTATTATAGCCTGCAACGCATGGACAATTATTACTTAAATTTATGGAAAGGAACAGAATATGAACAACGTGAAATTCAATTCGTTACCGATATCAGAGCGAAGACAAAACGAAATAAGAGATGCAAGAATAAGTCTCGTTAAAGAAGCAAGAAGCAGGGATGAGCAAATACAGAATGAAATCAGAAAAAAGTATTCTTTATCAGAAGAAGTTGCAATTTTAAGAAAAGAAGTAAGCGAATTAAAAGCAGCACTTATTGAATTAGTGCAGATAGAAGCATTAGCTTCTGAGAATTCAACAGAGTTCGATACATACAATAAATATGTAGAAGAGTGCAAAGCTAAGATAAAAGCGGAAACAACAGGAGAAGGACAGGCGTATGAGTAGCGTTTTAGAAATGATCGGAAAACAGTCAGAGATTATCAGACTTCAATCGGAAATCATTGATACATTATCGCTCGAACTGCTGCAGGGCGGTGTACTGACAGGCACAGACTTAAAAGCGATTAAAAAAGCCGCAAAGTTACAGGAAACGATGAACGAATAAAAAAAGGAAGCAGCCTTAAAAGAAAGCTGCTAAAATATGAGAAATCTGATTTGGTAGAACAAATCAACAAGCTAATAATAACATATTTTATGCAATACACAATAGTATTTTTGCTATTGTGTATTTTTTGTTCTCTGAGGAGGTGAAAACGATGAGAATAGTAGCAAACAAAAACAAGAAGTCAAAGAAAAAATTTCCCTGGCGAATTATTTTACAGAATAGCAGGGTGATTCCGGTTCCAAGTCAGTACAATTTTAAGAACTCGTTCATCAGAACGCATGGATGCAGTCTTGTAGCATTTTACATGGCTCTTCGATTCAAGGGCATTAAGAAAAATATGCAGCAATGCTCAGCATACTGTAAGAAGAAACTGAAATGTGGAGCAAAGTATCCTTTGTCAGAAATTGCGAAAGGTATTAACCAGATTTGTCCAGGAAAGCCGGCAGTTTATCATAAATCTATGACAGATAAGCAGTTAGAAGCACATTTAAAAAAAGGACATATGGTCTTGTTTGAAGAAGGCTCACCTATCCATACAGTTGTTCTACTGAGAGATGATAAAAGTGGAAAGGTATGGCGCTTTTCGGATGGAAAGAAAAATGTAACGACAGTCGAAAAACAAAATAAGAAAAAGTGTACAAACGAAAAATACAGAGGAATTGTCATTGTTAAATAGGAGAAAAAGAAGATGAGTGAAATTATGTTACCGTTATTAACTTGTTTATTTATTGTGTTTGATTCAATCGCCGGAAACATTTCGGCGGTCGCTAATCACGTCTGGAAGTCGTCTGAAATGCGTAAAGGGTTGTACCACAAATTCGGGTCAATTATGCTGGTTACTCTTGCATATCTTATTGATTATGCGCAAAAATTCGTAGATTTAGGATTTCAAGTTCCAGTCGCTTCCGGGGTATGTGTGTACATTATCCTCATGGAATTAGGCTCTATCATCGAGAAGATTGGAAAGATTAATCCGGATTTATTACCGAATCAGATTAGAAAAGTTTTAGGATTAAGTATTAAAGATAAAGAGGAGGAATAAGGCATGAGAAAATTGATTGATGTATCATCCTACAACGGAACAGTGAACTGGGAGAAAGCGAAAACATACGGATGCCAGGGAGCTATCTTGAAGATTATTCGTAAGGACTTAAAAATTGATAATGGGTTTAATAGAAATTATCAGGCTTGTAACGAGAACGAAATTGCCTGGGGAGTATATAATTACTCCTATGCCACAACGGCCGCAAAAGCTAAATCCGATATGAAATTGGTCTGCGATATCTTAGATAAGATTGACAAAGAACATTTTGAGTACGGTATCTGGTTTGACCTGGAAGATAAAGTCCAGGCAAGCCTGAGTAAAGCGAAGATTGCTGAAATTATCAACGCAGCACAGGAAGTTGTCGAAAGCAGAGGATATGTCTTTGGTGTTTACACGGGAAAAAGTTATTACGAGGAGCATATTGACCGGAAACAGATTAAGTGTCAGAATTGGTGGATTGCTCGCTATTACCAAGGCGATAAACGAATGCAGATTGCAACAAACCCGAATCAGGAGAAAAAGCCAGCCGCGGCAAATATCGCATGGCAGTATACT
>CAVCBH010000078.1:0-20514 GCA_963600375.1 bacterium
GAGATATCCCTCATTTAAAAGAAAAAGGTGCTTCTATTATCGTCAATGTATGTGGAAGAAGCACTTCCGATTATGTGGAAGTTGTAGAACGCCTTGCAGATGAGCCAGTTGATTTATTAGAGATTAACGTATCCTGCCCAAATGTAAAAGAAGGCGGGATTGCATTTGGTCAAAATCCTGATGCTTTATACGAGATCACAAAGGCAATTAAGGAAAAGGCAAAACAGCCAATCGTCATGAAGTTAAGCCCAAATGTTACTGATATTACAGAGATGGCAAAGGCAGCGGAAGCCGGTGGAAGTGATGCTCTTTCTCTTATCAATACGATTACGGGAATGAAGATTGATATTCACAGACGCAAGTTCGTACTTGCCAATAAGACAGGCGGTATGTCCGGTCCTGCAATCAAGCCAGTTGCTGTTCGTATGATTTATCAGGTAAGTCATGCATGTAAGCTTCCAATCATCGGAATGGGCGGTATCCTCACAGGAGAAGATGCAATCGAGATGATGATGGCAGGAGCGACTATGGTTTCTGTCGGAACAGCGAACTTTCACAATCCTTGTGCGACGATGGAAGTATTAGACGGAATCAAGGCGTACATGGAAAGATACCATATTGAGGATATTAATGAGATTATTGGATGTATTGACTAAAAGAATAATTGTTCATTTTTCTGGTGAGTTGAAAATACAAATAAACTGTGCTAGAATCAAAATAAATAAATGCATTTTCGGAATCTGCCATAAAGACAGGTATAATATTTTGTGAGTGCATAAGAATCAAAAGGATAAATCGGAGGTCGTTATGGAACAATATAAAAAAGAGTTTATAGAATTTATGATTGATTGTAACGTGTTAAAGTTTGGAGACTTTGTAACAAAGAGTGGGAGAAAGACTCCATTTTTTGTTAACACTGGATTTTATCGTACCGGTTCTCAGTTAAAGAGATTAGGCGAATATTACGCACAGGCAATTCATGATCATTTCGGTTTTGACTTTGATGTACTGTTTGGACCTGCATACAAGGGAATTCCATTAAGTGTTGCTGCTACGATCGCTATCTCAGAGAAGTATGATAAAGACATCCGTTACTGCAGTAATCGTAAGGAAGTAAAGGATCATGGAGATAAAGGTATTCTTCTTGGAAGTCCAATTCAGGACGGAGATAAGGTTATCATTATTGAGGACGTTACTACAGCAGGTACTTCTATTCAGGAAACACTTCCTATTATCAAAGCACAGGGTGATGTGGAAGTTGGCGGTTTAGTTGTTTCTGTTGACCGTATGGAAAGAGGTCAGGGAGAGAAGAGCGCCCTCACAGAGATCAGTGAGAAGTATGGGATGAAGACAACAGCGATTGTTACAATGGCAGAAGTTGTAGAACATCTTTATAACAAACCATACAAAGGAAAGGTTATCATTGATGATAAATTAAAATCTGCAATTGATGCATATTATGACCAGTATGGAGTAAAGTAAGTATTCTGACAGGAGATTTGTATGAACGAAAAGATTTTTAAAACATTGGGACAGATTGGTGCTTCAGGAATTGTTGTTGGAATTATCACAGTAATTGTAGGAGTCAGCGTTGGTGTGGTTTCTATTGTCAGTGGAGCAAGAGCCCTTAAGTTAAAAGGAAAAATAATGATTTAAAAATAATGGGAACCGGTTTGTATACCGGTTCCTTAAAATGTATTATAAGAAATATAAAAATAAAATAAGTAAAAGTAAGAAAAATTATAGGAAAAAGGCTGGGAAAGGAATGAATGAAAACAGAAAGAGGTTAGGGTCTCTGAGCCTTTTATTATTGATTTTATATGCCTGCGTTGTAATCTATTTTGTATTATTCAGCGACAGACTGGGACGGACAGAAGGATATAGTACGTATCGTTATAATCTGGTTCCCTTCGAGGAAATTCGTCGTTTTATTATATACAGGAATTACGTTTCTGTGGGAGCGTTTTTATTAAACTTATTTGGAAATCTGTTGGTGTTTTTTCCTATAGGTTTTTTAGTTCCGATATGGAGATTGGAGAAAACCGGCTGTATCCGGATTATTATATATTCTTTTTTATTTAGCCTTTGTATAGAAACATTACAGCTTGTGACGAAGGTTGGCGTGTTTGATGTAGATGATCTGATGATGAACACATTTGGCGGTCTGCTTGGCTGGATCAGCTATTGCGCCATGAGATTTCTTTATCATAAATGGAAGAAAAAATGATACAAAGATATAAATTGTAAAAAAACATAAAAAAGTGCCTGACGTTGCAATTTAATCCTGATAAAGTAAGGAAAAAGAATAAATTAAAAAAGAAAGGAAAGACAGAGTTATGAATACAGGAAATATTTCCTTTTCTGAGAAAAAGGTTTCAAAGAATGCGGTAATTACGTTAGTAACAGGAATTGTCATTTTAATAGGCTTTGCGGTTTTAACAATATTATCTATAGTGACAGGAGGCAGTCTTAATATTATTGGCGGTCTGCTCGGATGTATTTTTGTTGTCCTCGCATTTTTCAGTGTTCTCTGGGGCGTGATGAGCTATGATGATGCCAAAACAAGCCAGAAGTACAAGATATCAGGAATATGTGTTAATATTATAGCGATTTTTGTTGGAATTACATTTATCATGATGTAATTATGATCATATGCAAAAGTATAGAAAGAGAGGATGATAAGACTTATATGGATTATAGAGAATTATTTAAAGAAAGCAACAAGGAAGTAGAAGAGAGATTTCTGTTGACAAAGGAAAGAATAGAGGAGATTGCTGCCGGAGAGGAAAGCGGCATGAGGGAACAGATTCATAACTATTTTAAAAAGACCGCACAGCTTCTTAAAAAATGTGCGGCAGATTTCTTATGCATTTCTTCCGATGTGTGGAAGGCATATTCTTTTGAGCAGATGAAAAGTGAAAATGAAGTATTCTATCAGGATATTTTACCTCAGAATTACGAAAAGTCTTTTGCTAATCCTGCATTTGCAGTACAGGAATTAGGAGAAGAATTTGGCCGGATTCTGAGTTTTTTATATACAGAATTACGTTCAGAGAGAGCCTTTGTTTTCGAGCAGAACCTTGAAAAGATTACGATTTTAAATGAGCTGTTTTTAGAGATTTACTGTATGTTTGAGGAAGAAGAAGTAAGCTATAAGCAGGTGAAAGACACGATTTACTGGTTTCTCTATGATTATGCAGATGATTGGGCTGGATACCGGGTAAGAGAGTTAGTTGACCCGACACTTGACTTTGCAACTTCTATTATTATGAATTCTGATTTGAACGACTTAAGATATCTGTATTTTTATGGAGACTATATTTCAGAAGTAGAACTGAAAACAGCAGAATTTTTAAATGGACTTCCAGACAGAGAAATCGAGCAGATTGCAGTGACATTTACAGAAGGATATCGGAGAGGGTTTGAATTAAAAGGAGTGGATGTCTCTAAAAAGGACACCGTAAATATCCGCTATCCGATTGGATTTGAGAGAGTCATTCGTGCTGCAATCACACAGTTTGCTGACATGGGATTAAAGCCCGTCATTTACAGAGAGGCATTAAATACTTTAAATAAGAGACAGAATCTCCGCATTGGTTACATTTCCTCAGATCCAAATCCACAGTATGGTTACGATCATCGCTTTGATAATGCAATCTATCTTGACAAGCGTATGATTGACCGTAAGATAAGCTGTATGAGAAAGGCGTATGAGGAATACGAGCAGGAAGCGTCAGGCTTTGCAGGCCCGGCATGTTTTGAAGTGTTTGGAGAGGAGCCGTTTGAGCCAGTCAATAAGCCGGAAAGCTATCGTTTAAGTGAGCGTCAGCAGGGACTTTCTGTAGAATATTCTTCCCTCTCTAATGAACTTCTGAATGAATTTATCAATCAGGAAGAGAGAAGCTTTACGATTATTGCTTATCCAGTTCCGTCCATTGGCAAAAAGTTTCCGGAAATCTTTGAGGAGATTCGTAAGGTCAATACATTAGATAATGAGCTGTACAAAGGCATTCAGCAAAATATCATCAATGTGCTTGACCAGGCAGAATCTGTACACATCATGGGACGTGGAAAGAATATGACGAATCTTACGGTTGCTCTTTGTGACTTAAAGGATGCACAGAAAGAGACAAAGTTTGAGAACTGCCTTGCAGATGTTAATATTCCAGTTGGTGAAGTCTTTACTTCTCCGAAATTAAAAGGCACGAATGGACTTTTACATGTGACAGAAGTCTATTTAAATGGACTTTGCTACAAAGATTTAAAGATTGCTTTTAAAGATGGTATGGTAGCGGATTATGAGTGCGCTAACTTCCCGGACAAAGAAGACGGACGTAAGTTTATCAAGGAAAATCTTTTATATAACAGAGAGACACTTCCAATGGGAGAGTGTGCGATCGGCACAAACACAACAGCTTACGTAATGGCTGCGAAGTATGGCATTATGGAGAAACTACCAATTCTTATCGCAGAGAAGATGGGACCACATATCGCCATCGGAGATACCTGCTATTCTTACTGCGAAGATGTCCGCGTATATAACCCGGATGGCAAAGAAATCGTCGCAAAGGAAAATGAATGTTCTGCTCTTCGAAAAGAAGATCCGAAGAAAGCGTACTTTAACTGCCATACTGACATTACCATTCCTTATGAGGAACTTTCAAGAATCGCGGCAGTTACCGCACAGACGGTCGAAGTTCCGATTATGAATGATGTGGCAGAAGAACGTGTGGAGATTCCGATTTTGTTAGATGGAAGATTTGTATTAGATGGTACGTTAAAGTTAAATGAGCCTTTTGAGGGATAAATGATAATATAATAATTAAAGTTATGTAGATGATGATTAAACTGTATCAGAAAAATAAGTTTAAATTATTGAAAGATACAATTTTTGCGAGTGGAAATCAAGTAGGAACAGAGTGATTTTTGAAGAGATAAATAAAAATAAAGCGAGGAGATACAGGATGAAGTTAGTAATCAAGAATGGTCGTGTTATGGATCCGGCTTCCGGAAGGGATGAAGTAACGAATATCTGGGTAGAGGATGCTAAAATTATTGGCTTTGGAGAACATCCAGAATGGGAAGAAGGGGCGGAAACAGTGAACGCAGATGGTTGTATTGTTGCTCCAGGTCTTGTCGATGTGCATGTCCATTTCCGTGATCCAGGTCTTACGTACAAAGAAGATTTAGAGACAGGAAGCCGTGCAGCGGCAGCCGGAGGATTTACAACCGTTGTCTGCATGGCAAATACAAAACCAATCGTAGATACACCAGAAGTTCTTCAGGACATCTTAGAGAGAGCAAAGAGCTTTCCAATCCATGTGAAACAGGCATCCGCTGTTTCAAAAAACTTTGAAGGAAAAGAATTGGTAGACTTTGATGCAATGGTAAAAGCAGGAACCTGTGGATTTACCGATGATGGAATTCCGCTGACAGATGCTGGCTTTATTAAAAAAGCGATGGAAGCGGCAGCAAAGGCGGATATGCCGATTTCTCTTCATGAAGAAGACCCGACACTTAATGAAATAAACGGTGTGAATAAAGGAGTTATTTCTGATAAGATGGGTATTGGTGGCGCACCAGCCATCTCGGAAGATGTTATGGTTGCCAGAGACGTGATGCTTGCCCTTGAAACAGGAGCGAAGGTGGATATCCAGCATATTTCCTCTGGTCGTTCCGTTGATTTGGTTCGTTTTGCGAAGAAACAGGGAGCAAAAGTATTTGCAGAGGCAACGCCACATCATTTTACATTGACAGAAGAAGACGTGCCAAATTATGGAACGATGGCAAAGATGAATCCACCGCTTCGTACCGAGTGGGACAGAACAAAGATTATTGAAGGTTTAGCAGACGGAACGATTGATATGATCGCAACTGACCATGCCCCTCATGCCATTGAAGAAAAAGAGAGGGAATTTACAAAGGCTCCGAGTGGAATCATCGGTCTTGAGACTTCCCTTTCTCTTGGAATCACAAGTCTTGTAAAAAGAGGCTATCTTACAATGATGCAGCTTCTTGAAAAAATGACAGTAAATCCGGCAAAACTTTATAAATTTGACTGTGGAACTTTAACAGAAGGAAAGGCAGCGGATATTGTAATTTTTGCACCAGATGAAGTCCACACCGTAGAATCTTTCGAATCGAAGGCGAAAAATTCTCCATTTCTTGGTGCACAGTTATACGGAAAAGTGAAATATACCATCTGTGATGGTAAAGTTGTATATCGTGGCTAACAATAATCGTGTCGTTTTTTGGCATATCGTGAGTGTACATCTGAAAAAATTTATGCTAGAATGGAAAAGATATCAGTACAATTCTGGAGGAAGTTATGATTAATCAGTTAGTAAAAGGAATCAAAGAAAAAGACGCACCTATCGTTGTTGGTCTTGATCCAATGCTTTCTTATGTGCCAGAACATCTTGTGAAAGATGCATTTGCCGCATACGGAGAGACATTAGAAGGTGCATGCGAAGCAATCTGGCAGTTCAATAAGGGCATCATTGATGCAACTTATGATCTGATTCCAGCAGTAAAGCCACAGGTTGCCATGTATGAGCAATTTGGTGTTGAGGGACTGAAAGCCTTCAAAAAGACTTGTGACTATGCAAAGAGCAAGGACCTTGTTATCATCGGAGATATCAAGAGAGGAGACATCGGTTCTACATCTGAAGCCTATGCGATTGGACATCTTGGAACCGTAAAGATTGGTGAGCATATATACTCCCCATTTACAGAAGACTTTGTAACCGTAAACCCATATCTTGGTTCTGACGGAGTAAAGCCTTTCTTAAAAGTATGTAAAGAACATAACAAGGGAGTATTTATCCTTGTAAAGACATCCAATCCATCCAGTGGAGAGTTCCAGGATAGAGAGATTGACGGAAAGCCTCTTTACGAGATCGTTGCTGAGAAGGTAGCAGAGTGGGGCGAAGATGTTATGGGCGAAGATTATAGCTATGTTGGCGCAGTTGTAGGAGCAACTTATCCAGAGATGGGAGCAGCTCTTCGTAAGATTATGCCAAAGAACTATATCCTTGTACCAGGATATGGCGCACAGGGTGGAAAAGGTAAAGATTTAGCACCATTCTTTAATGAAGATGGACTTGGAGCAATCGTAAACTCCAGCCGTGGAATTATCTGTGCTTACCAGAAAGACCCTTATAAAGAAAAGTTTAGTCCAGTGGACTATGCAGATGCCAGCCGCCAGGCAGTCCTTGATATGAAGGAAGATTTAAAAAATGCTTTTGTAAAATAGAGCAGTATCGTTATAATTTCGCGAATTATTTAAAAACAATTCATCATAAAGTATATTCTTATAAATACCATGAAACGAGTAGATTAAGACAGTGAGAATATATATCAAATTAAAAAAGGAGCATAAGAATGGCTAAAGTAGGTATTGTAATGGGCAGCGATTCAGATATGCCAATCATGGCAAAGGCTGCTGATGTACTTAAGGAACTTGGAATCGACTTTGATATGACGATTATCTCTGCACACAGAGAGCCGGAAGAATTTTTCGCTTACGCAAAAGGTGCAGAAGAAAAAGGTTACAAAGTAATTATCGCCGGAGCTGGAAAGGCAGCACATCTTCCGGGAATGTGTGCCGCAATCTTCCCAATGCCAGTTATCGGTATTCCAATGAAGACATCTGATTTAGGTGGTGTAGATTCTCTGTACTCCATCGTGCAGATGCCAACAGGTATTCCAGTAGCAACTGTAGCAATCAATGGTGCAGCCAACGCTGGAATCCTTGCAGCAAAGATGCTTGCAACATCTGATCCTGAACTGTTAGACAGATTAAAAGCTTACTCTGAAAAGTTAAAGAATCAGGTAGTAGCAAAAGCAGACAAGCTTGATGAGATTGGATACGAAGAGTATTTAAAACAGATGTAGTAATGATTTTGGAGCGTGTTTTTATATAATAACGCTGGAAACTCTCTGTTTAGTCATAACAGGCAGATGAGATGGTCGTGAATAATTAACGACTGTAGATTAAAATAAACACACGTTTTATGGGTGAAGATGGGCTAAATATGACATGCGGTGCCTGTATTTTCAGCCGGCACGAATGTATTAATTAGAGTGTGTCTGAAAAACTATTTTAATATTTGCTTATGGAAGCATTTTTCAGGCATATTCAGGTGGGGAAGTATAAGATAGTAATAAAAACATATACAGGATAAAAGAAAGGAGTCTGTCATGGACTATAAGAACGCCGGAGTTGATATTGAAGCTGGATACAAATCAGTAGAATTAATGAAGAAGTATGTGCAGGGAACAATGCGACCAGAGGTACTTACAAACCTTGGTGGTTTTTCCGGAGCATTTTCTTTAAAGAAGTTTATGACAATGGAGAATCCTACACTGGTTTCTGGAACAGATGGTGTTGGAACAAAGTTAAAAGTTGCTTTCCTTATGGACAAGCATGATACTGTAGGTATCGACTGTGTTGCCATGTGTGTGAATGATATTGCGTGTGCAGGCGGAGAACCATTATTCTTCCTTGACTATATTGCATGTGGTAAGAACTACCCGGAAAAGATTGCTTCCATTGTAAGCGGTGTTGCAGAAGGATGTAAGCAGTCCGAAGCTGCTCTGATTGGCGGAGAGACAGCGGAAATGCCTGGATTTTATCCGGAAGATGAGTACGATCTTGCTGGTTTTGCAGTAGGAATCGTTGACGAAAAAGACCTGATCACAGGTAAAGATATTAAGGCAGGAGATGTCCTTGTGGGAATTGCTTCCTCTGGAATTCACAGTAACGGATACTCTCTTGTTCGTAAAGTATTCCCTATGGAAAAAGAAGCGTTAAATGAATACAGAGAAGAACTTGGAAAGACATTAGGAGAAGCACTCCTCACTCCAACTAAGATTTATGTAAAAGCGTTAAAAGCAGTAAAAGAAGCCGGAATCACGATCAAGGGCTGCAGCCATATCACAGGCGGCGGATTTTACGAAAATATTCCCAGAATGCTTCCAGAAGGTGCTCGTGCCGTTGTAAAGAAAGACAGTTACGAAGTACCAGCTATCTTCCGTCTCCTTGCAAAAGAAGGCGATATCGCAGAAGAAATGATGTATAATACATACAACATGGGTATCGGTATGATGCTCGCACTTGATCCTAAAGATGCAGAGAAAGCAATCGAAGCATTAAAAGCGGTTGGCGAAGATGCTTACGTTGTTGGCTCTATTGAAGAAGGAGAAAAGGGAGTAACATTATGCTAAAAGTTGCAGTTTTAGTATCTGGCGGCGGTACGAATCTTCAGGCAATTCTTGATGCGGTAGACAGTGGAAAGATTACCAATACAGAAATTCGTGTCGTAATCAGTAACAATGAAGGTGCTTACGCATTAGAACGTGCAAAGAACTATGGGACGGAAGGCTTACTTCTGTCTCCAAAGAGCTTTGAGACAAGAGAAGAATTTAATCAAAAGCTCCTCGAAGCTTTAAAGGAAAGAGACATTGATCTTGTTGTTCTTGCAGGTTATCTTGTCGTTGTACCACCATGTGTCATTAAAGAATATGAGAACCGAATCATTAATATCCACCCGTCCTTAATTCCATCTTTTTGTGGAAAAGGCTGCTACGGTCTTCATGTTCACGAAAAAGCATTGGCGCGCGGCGTAAAAGTATCTGGTGCAACCGTTCACTTTGTAGATGAAGGAACAGATACCGGTCCGATCATCATGCAAAAGCCAGTTATGGTAGAACAGGGAGATACCCCGGAAGTATTACAGCGCCGTATCATGGAACAGGCGGAATGGAAGATTCTTCCAGAAACAATCAATCTGATTGCGAATGGAAAGGTGTATGTAGACGGCAGAGTTGTTACAATTGATAAGTAGCAGTATTTTACAAAATAGAATACAACGGAAGAAACGTAGTGCACTCTCAGAATTAAAAAGTGTTTTAAGAACAGATAGGTTGAGGTTTTTGAGAGTAGTATATTGTACATAAAATGGAGGAAGTCCGATGAAAGTATTAATCGTAGGCAGCGGCGGAAGAGAACACGCAATCGCATGGGCGGTTTCTAAAAGTGCAAAAGCAGACAAGATTTACTGTGCACCGGGAAATGCAGGAATTGAAGAATATGCAGAATGCGTGAACATCGGAGCTATGGAATTTGACAAACTGGTTGCATTTGCAAAAGAAAAAGAAATCGACCTCACCATTATCGGTATGGATGACCCATTAGTAGGTGGTGTTGTAGATGCTTTTGAGGCGGAAGGACTTCGTGTATTTGGCCCAAGAAAGAATGCAGCGATTATCGAAGGTTCCAAAGCATTTTCTAAAGATTTAATGAAGAAATACAACATTCCAACAGCCGGATATGAGAACTTTGATTCTGACGAGGCAGCACTTGCTTACCTTGAAACTGCAAAGTTTCCGATCGTATTAAAAGCAGATGGTCTGGCACTTGGAAAAGGCGTATTAATCTGTAATACATTAGAAGAAGCCAAAGAAGGCGTAAGGACCATTATGGAAGATAAGAAGTTCGGAGATGCCGGCAACCGTATGGTTATCGAAGAATTCATGACAGGACGTGAAGTTTCTGTCCTTGCTTTCTGTGATGGAAAGACGATCAAGTGTATGACAAGCGCACAGGATC
This sequence comes from bacterium, assembly GCA_963600375.1. Taxonomy (GTDB): domain Bacteria; phylum Bacillota; class Clostridia; order Lachnospirales; family Lachnospiraceae; genus Anaerobutyricum. The sequence goes on from CAVCBH010000078.1 coordinate 10,613, forward strand.
ATAAGCGTGCAAAGGACGGAGATCAGGGATTAAACACTGGTGGAATGGGAACATTCTCTCCGAGTCCATTCTATACAAAAGAAGTAGAAGAATTCTGTGAAAAGTATATTTACCAGCCAACTATGGATGCGATGGCAGCAGAAGGAAGACCATTTGTCGGTATTCTCTTCACAGGCCTTATGCTCACAGAAGACGGACCTAAAGTACTCGAATACAATGCCCGTTTCGGTGACCCGGAAGCACAGGTTGTTCTTCCTCGTATGAAAAATGACATCATCGACGTTATGGAAGCCTGCATTGATGGTCGCTTAGATGAAATCGACCTTCAGTTTGAAGATAACGCAGCCGTTTGTGTTGTTCTTGCTTCCGATGGATATCCAGTATCCTACAAAAAAGGATATGTCATTAACGGTCTTGATGAATTCAAGAAACATGATGGATATTACTGTTTCCACGCAGGAACAAAGCGCACAGACGAGGGAATCGTGACCAACGGTGGACGTGTACTCGGCGTAACAGCGAAAGGTTCCAACTTAAAAGAAGCAAGACAGAACGCTTATGCAGCAACCGAGTGGGTAACTTTCGAAAATAAATATATGCGTCATGATATTGGAAAAGCGATTGACGAAGCGCAATAAAACGAATAAAAATACATAACCGTAACGCAATAACCTAATACAAACCGTGGGACACACGGGGATAGCTCGCTTATGCTTAGCACAGATGTGCTATCGAACGAGAACCAAACTTGCCGAGGTGGGGGAGGATGTCACCGTGAAAAATTTCATGCGACAGTTTGAAATCAACTTACAAAATGAGATATAAAAGATTTTGAGACTTTATTAAGTAGTAACAGAGACTGCAAGTGACAAAAGCTGGCAGTCTCTGTCGTTGTTGGGGGAAAATATGAACTTTAGACAAGGAATCAGAGATGGAATCCCCATTGGACTCGGCTATGCTGCCGTTTCCTTCGCATTCGGGATTCTCGCAGTAGACAAAGACTTAACTGTTAGTGAGGCAGTATTAATCTCATTTACCAATTTGACCTCTGCCGGTCAGTTTGCGGGACTTATCATCATCGCAGAACTTGGAACATTAGTTGAAATGGCATTGTCCCAGTTTATCATCAACTTAAGATATATGTTGATGGCAATTTCACTTTCACAAAAAGTCGATGATGACTTCAAGGGAATCTGGCGATGGATTCTTGGCTTTGCCATCACCGATGAAATATTTGCTGTAGCCATTCAAAATCCGGGCAAAATTAAACGAAACTATTTTATGGGACTCACTATCATCCCAATTATTGGATGGACACTTGGAACATTAGGCGGAGCACTTCTTGGAAACATTCTGCCTGCTATTATCACAAATGCATTAGGCGTTGCCCTCTACGGAATGTTTATTGCCGTTGTCGTGCCAAAAGCAAGAGATGACAGCCATGTATTTGTAGCAGTATGTATTGCCATCGTGATCAGTGTTGCTTTAAAATACATCCCGGTATTTGCCAGTTTTTCCGGTGGTTTCGCAATCATTATCTGTACTGTAGTCGCATCCCTTATCGCGGCAGTATTATTCCCAGTGGAGGTGAACGAAGATGAGCTTTAAAATATTTTTACCCTACCTGTTAGTAATGACAATCGTCACTTATCTCATAAGAGCCATACCACTTGTACTCGTAAAACATAAAATAAAAAATAAGTTCTTTAACTCCTTCCTCTACTACATCCCATATACGGTATTAGCCGCAATGACAATCCCGGCAATCTTTACCGCAACAGGAAGTCTTATCTCTGCCGTTGCAGGACTGGCAGTCGCTATTGTGCTTGCGTATCAGAGAAAGAGCCTGATAGTGGTAGCGGTGGGGGCATGTGTGGCGGTGCTTATTGTTGAGGGAATTATGGCGATGATTTAAATTCTGAATTGCGAAGCAAAAATAGCCGTGCCCAAAGAGAGAATCCATCCTATATCTGTGACTCTATCTTTGGGTACGGCTGTTTTGCTGCGCAAAATTAGAATTTAAAGTAATTCCGAATACCCATGCCCATTTACGAGAGCATCAATCTTCTGACCATTTTTGCAATACGGACAATCGTGCTTATTATAGGTATGATAGGAAGGGATATCGTCGATTGTAAATAAAGCGTTTACAGGAAGGTTGCCATATTCGGAAATGGCGCTGAAGATCGCGGAAATTCCCTGTAGCTTTCCACTATAGTATTCGATACATTCCCAGCTTCGGTTGATTGTGATTCCGGTCGTGATAGATGCCATTAAAATAATAATATTTCGGTCTTTGATCATCGGCTGGATGTTTTTTCGGAAGAACATCTGGCCATTGCTATCTATCTCTGGAGTAACGATATAGATGGATTTATGCTGGTTATAAGAGAAGAAGCCGCTCTCTGTCAGTTTTTCAGCTAAGAATGCACCAATAACTTCTGTACCGTCAAGACACACGATTGTATCAACAACAGTGTTATGTTTGTAAAGCGGAACTAACGCACGTGCAGCTTCTTCTGCATTAGACTGACGTACTTTTAACGTTGTCATATCTAAGAAATAGTTGACGTGAGAATGTTTTGTAGCAAAATGTCCCGGATAAACAGAGAGGTGCAGATTACAGGTTTTCGAACGAAATTCGATTTTACGATTTTCCATGAGATTTCCTCCTTTGCTCGTAATAGAAAAATACTTGTTTTGTTTATTATACCTTTTTATAACGAAAAAATAAAGAACTGTTTGTGCAAAATTACAGGTTTTTTCCTGGAAAAATATCTGTTTTTGGTTGCTTTTTTGAAGTGGAAAAATTTTTTTGAGATATATTTTTTGCAAAAGATAGTGGAAAGTTTGTTTTTTGTTGTAAATAATCTTTGATAAAAATAGTTCAAAGTTGATTTTGGATACTATATCTTTGATTTGAAAAATAAATAAAATATTGGGAGAGTGTGATGTGGGAGGTCTGTATTGTGAGAATAATTATAAATAAGAACGGAAGTACTTGTTTGAACGGAAACTATTTTGTGCAAAACGACGAAAAACGAGAACGTGTTGAATGATAATAGAATGACAAAAAGTGTTAATAATATAACAATATAAAATTGGATAAAAATAACAATTACGGATTTTGAAAGATGAATAAGAAAAAAACAGGAAAAATACATGGGGTTTAGGAAAAAAATTATAGAATTTGGAAAGGAAATCGAAAGAATCGTTAAAAAATTTGCAAATAGGCAGAAGCTTAATTTTGTTCAGTAGAATAGACAGAATAAAATAAATGTTAAATAACTAACAGAAAACAGTTGATAATATGATAATAATTTGTTATTATTACATAGAATGAAAGAGCAACAAGGTATACAATATAGCATTTTTATGGAGGAAAGAATATGGGTAATTCAAAAATGAATGCCAGAGAGCGCATTGAGTATCTGTTCGATGACCATAGTTTTGTGGAAGTTGGTGGATATGTTTCCGCTCGTAATACCGATTATAATCTCGGTGCAAAGAAAGTAGACGGTGATGGAGTTATCACTGGATATGGAGTTATTAATGATCGCATGGTTTATGTATATAGTCAGGATGCTTCCGCACTTGGAGGATCTGTTGGCGAGATGCATGCGAAAAAGATTGCTTCCCTTTATGATCTGGCGATGAAGACAGGCGCGCCGATCATTGGAATGCTGGATTGTGCAGGACTTAGATTACAGGAAGCGACAGATGCCCTTCACGCTTTTGGAACGATTTTTAACAAGCAGGCACAGGCATCTGGAATGATTCCGCAGATTTCCGCAGTATTTGGTATGTGCGGTGGCGGTAGTGCTGTAATGTCAGCAATGTCCGATTTTACATTAATGGAGAAAGAGAACGCAAGTCTTTTTATCAATAGCCCGAATGCGTTAGAGGGGAATGAGGAATCTCGCTTGAACACTGCAGGTGCAGATTTCCAGTCTGAGCAGGCAGGTAATGTAGATTTCGTATGTGAGACAGAAGAAGCTCTTCTTGATCAGCTTCGTGTGCTTGTTGATGTACTTCCTTCTGATTACGAAGCAGAAGATGCATACTTTGATAATGAAGATGATTTAAACAGAGTGATTCCTGAACTGAACGATGCAGCGTATGATGCAGCTTACATTTTAAAATCTATTTCTGACAGTAATATGTACATAGAGACAAAGGCAATGTATGCAAAAGAGATGGTTACTGCATTTATTCGTCTGAACGGAGAGACTGTTGGAGCAGTTGCCAATCAGCCGATAGATGGAGAGTCCGTTTTAACAAGAAATGGTCTTGAAAAAGCAGAAAGATTTATCAAGTTCTGTGATGCTTTTGCGATTCCACTTCTTACAGTAACGAATGTGACAGGTCTTCGTGCCAATGCACATGAAGAGAGAAAACAGGCATTAGCCTTAGCGAAGTTTACAGCAACACTTTCACAGGTCAGTGTACCACGTATTAACCTGATTGCAGGTGAGGCTTATGGAACAGCCGCTGAAGTAATGAATTCAAAGGCTGTTGGAGCAGACTTTGTTGTGGCATGGCCACAGGCTTCTGTAGGAATGATGGATGCAGAACAGGCAGTTCGCATTATGTATGCAGATGAGATAGCTGCTGATGATGACAAGACAGCGCTTATCGCAGAGAAAACTGCAGAGTACGCAGAAGGTCAGAGCAGTGCATTAGCGGCTGCAAAGAGAGGATATGTAGATGATATCATCGAGCCGGACGCAACAAGAAAGCGTCTGATCGCTGCATATGAAATGCTTTATGGAAAGAAAGTAACTCCGGTGACGAAGAAGCATGCGGCAGTATAGTGAGGTGAGAGTATGAATATATTTGAAGAAGCCTTATTAAATACTTTGATGGGTATGGGTACTGTATTTGTAGTATTGATTTTTATTTCTTTACTGATTTCTCTTTTTGTATATATCCCATCTATTGAAAGAGCGTTAAAGAATCGTTCTTCAAAGAAAGAGATGAAGGCTGCACAGGATGAAAGACCAGCGCCAAAGCGTCCGGTTATCGAAGAAGTCGAAGAGGAAGAGCTTGTGGATGATGGAGAACTTGTTGCAGTTATTACCGCAGCAATCATGGCAGCGAATGGTGGAGCAGCAGTCAGTGCAGATAAACTGGTTGTTCGTTCTATTAAGAGAGTAAAGAGAAGATAACCGAATAATATACAAGCTCGCTAAAACCGAATGGCGAATATCAAAATTAGGAAAGGAAAAGCTATTTAGATGATAACCTGTATCTGATCAGACGTATAAGGATAAATAATAACTACAGATCATGAGATAGTAGAGAATCATCTGGTATATACATATTTGTATATATTTTTAGTAGCAGGATTTACGATGAAGAATTATAGAATTACAGTTAATGGTGTTGCTTATGATGTAGCAGTAGAAGAATTAGGTGCGGGAGAGGTAAGTGCAGCACCAGTAAGCGCACCTGCTGCAGCTCCAGCTCCAGCAAAGAAAGCAGCACCTAAGGCTTCCGGAAAAGCTGGTGCGGTAAAGATTACAGCTCCAATGCCAGGTAAGATCGTAGCAGTAAAGGCACAGGCAGGAGATTCTGTAAAGAAAGGTGATGCCGTTATCGTATTAGAAGCTATGAAGATGGAGAATGAAATCTGTGCAGCGCAGGACGGTGTTGTAGCAAGCGTAGAAGTAGCGGTTGGTGACACTGTAGAAGGTGGAGATGTACTGGCTACAATGAACTAGAGCGTGTTTGCAAAGTAAAACGGAGGAAGATTTATGAGTTATGTTGCAGAGACCATGATGAATCTTGCAGCGCAGACCGGATTTGCATTCTTAAAGCCAGGTAACTTCATTATGATACTGGTTGCTTTAGTCTTTTTATATCTGGCCATCGCAAAGGGATATGAACCACTTTTATTAGTTCCAATTTCCTTTGGTATGCTGCTTGTTAACTTATATCCATCTATTATGGAAGATGGTGGATTATTACATTATTTTTATTTACTTGATGAATGGAGCATTCTCCCGTCTCTGATTTTCTTAGGGGTTGGAGCATTGACAGACTTCGGACCGCTGATCGCCAATCCGGCGAGTTTCCTGTTGGGAGCCGCCGCGCAGTTTGGTATTTACAGCGCCTATTTCCTTGCAATGCTTATGGGATTTAATGGAAAGGCTGCAGCAGCGATTTCCATTATCGGTGGAGCCGATGGTCCTACTTCTATTTTCCTTGCCGGAAAGCTTGGACAGACAGACTTAATGGGACCAATCGCAGTAGCGGCATATTCTTACATGTCACTCGTTCCAATTATTCAGCCGCCAATCATGAAGCTCCTTACAACAGAAAAGGAACGTCAGATTAAGATGGAACAGTTAAGAACGGTTACGAAGACAGAGAAGATTCTGTTCCCAATCGTTGTAACAGTTGTTGTATGTCTGATTCTTCCGACAACAGCACCATTAGTTGGTATGCTGATGCTCGGTAACCTTTTCAGAGAATCCGGTGTAGTAAAACAGCTTTCAGAAACAGCGTCTAATGCTCTTATGTATATCGTAGTTATTATTCTTGGTACATCCGTTGGTGCGACAACAAGTGCAGAAGCTTTCTTAAATGTCAGTACAATCAAGATTGTAGTATTAGGTCTTGTAGCCTTTGCCGTTGGTACAGCAGCCGGTGTCCTGTTCGGAAAGCTTATGTGTAAGGTGACCGGAGGAAAGGTAAATCCACTGATTGGTTCTGCCGGCGTATCTGCCGTTCCTATGGCCGCCCGTGTATCCCAGAAAGTTGGTGCGGAAGCAGATCCGTCAAACTTCTTGCTGATGCATGCGATGGGTCCAAACGTTGCCGGAGTTATCGGTACAGCCGTAGCAGCCGGAACCTTTATGGCAATCTTTGGAGTATAATTTAGAATTATTTGATTATTTAAAATGGATTATTTATAAAGTTATAAATTAAAAATGTAGTAGGGAATATTTTGTAAAGAGAATATTTGCAAGCGGTTTATAAATGAATTTTATAAGGAAAATTTTAGGTAGTCACAAATGACTTCACATTATTATGATTGATTATTTTATAATCATTAATTTTAATGCTGGAAATTGATAAGAATAAATAATTACGTGATTTGAAATAAAAGGAGATATTATGGCTGAAATAAAGAAAAAACCGGTTAAAATAGTAGAAACCGTTCTCCGTGACGCACATCAGTCTCTGATTGCTACAAGAATGACAACAGAGGAGATGCTGCCAATCGTAGACAAGATGGATCAGGTTGGTTATCATGCAGTAGAATGCTGGGGAGGCGCAACATTTGATGCCTGCCTTCGTTTCTTAAAAGAAGATCCATGGGAAAGACTTCGTAAATTAAGAGATGGATTTAAGAATACAAAGTTACAGATGTTATTCCGTGGACAGAACATTTTAGGATATAAGCCATATCCAGACGATGTAGTAGAATATTTCGTACAGAAGTCTATCGCAAACGGAATCGATGTCATCCGTATTTTTGACTGTTTAAATGACCTCAGAAACTTACAGACAGCAGTAGATGCAACGAAGAAAGAGGGAGGACATGCACAGATTGCCCTTTCTTATACAATCGGAGATGCCTACACATTAGATTACTGGAAAAAGACTGCTAAGAATATCGAAGAGATGGGTGCAGATTCTATCTGTATCAAAGATATGGCAGGCCTTTTAGTACCGAATGAAGCAACTCGCCTTGTAACTGCATTAAAGCAGGCAACAGACATCCCTATCGAGCTTCACACACACTATACCAGTGGTGTCGGTGGAATGACTTACTTAAAAGCTGTAGAGGCAGGCGTAGATATCATCGATACTGCAATGTCTCCATTTGCTATGGGAACAAGCCAGCCAGCAACAGAAGTTATGGCTGAGACATTCCGTGGTACAGAATTTGATACCGGATTTGATCAGAAGCTTTTAGGCGAGATCGCAGATTACTTCCGTCCGATTCGTGAGAAATATCTGGCAAATGGCTTAATGAGTCCAAAGGTACTTGGTGTAAACATCAAGACTTTAATGTATCAGGTTCCAGGTGGAATGCTTTCAAACCTTGTATCTCAGTTAGAGCAGCAGGGAGCATCCGATAAGTTCTATGAAGTATTAGAGGAAGTTCCAAAGGTACGTAAAGACTTTGGTGAACCACCATTAGTTACACCATCCAGCCAGATTGTTGGAACACAGGCTGTATTAAACGTACTTACCGGGGAGCGCTATAAGATGATTACAAACGAGTCCAAAGCCCTTCTTCGTGGAGAGTACGGTCAGACGGTAAAACCGATGAACAAAGAAGTACAGAAAAAGGCAATCGGCGACGAGAAGCCTATTACCTGTCGCCCAGCAGACCTTCTTGAGCCAGAACTGTCCAAGATTGAGGCGGAGATGAGCCAGTGGAAAGAACAGGACGAAGATGTACTTACTTATGCACTGTTCCCACAGGTAGCAACAGAGTTCTTCAAGTATAGAGCTGCACAGGAGAATAAGATTGATCCGACAAAGGCAGATGTGAAGAATGGAGCATATCCGGTGTAGGATTGATTTAGGTTAAAAGACAGACGAACCCCCGAAAAGAATAGTATATAAAACTGCTTCGTATCACTGCGCAACAAATGCTTTTTTTGCATTTGTTGCTCGCTCTAAGGCGCAGTTTTATATACTATTCTTTCCGGGGGTTCTGTTTTTAATAAGTCAAAAGTATTTGAAGATTTTATTTTCAGTCTTCTGCTTGCTCTATTGAAAGTTTATGGTGGCAAAATCTTTTGAAATAATATTTTAAATGATATTTGTCAAGGATAAAAATTCATGTTAAAATTGAAAAATAACCAAAGGGTAAAAAGAATAATATATTTAATTGGGTAGCCGATAGGGTGCAAAAACCTCCATTTCCGAGTCTTGAAGGAAGGGAGGCTGTTCTATTGAGTACATATGAGGAATTAAGTTTAATTGTCAGCATTGCTTTACTAATCGTTAATATTCTGAATTATACGCAAAAGAAATAGCACCCCCGCTCTGCAAAAGTAGGGTGCTATTTTAAAAACCTAAACTCGCCGGAAACGGATAGGTGAAGCTATCGTATCGGCTGCCTTGTTAAGTATATTATAATCTATGGTTATGATATTGTCAAAAGGTTTTTGTACTGAAATTAGAAAAAACTTGTTGATATAAAAAAATATATGAGTCTGAATAATATATTTAACCGGGAAGCCGGGGGACGTGCTGCACCCGTCTGAGCCTGTTCGGAGGTGGTGCTATATGAGTACATATGAGGAATTACAGCTTATTGTATCTGTTGCGGTACTTATTGTTGCAATACTGAATTATACACATAAAAAATAGCCGTCCTGACTTTGGCGAGCAGACAGCTATTTTTTAACTAATATATTTCGCCGGGCGGGTAAGTGGCTTTACCTTCCGGCTTTCCTGTTAAGTATATTATAATCTATGGTTATGGTGTTGTCAAATGGAATATGAAAGGATTATAGTTATTAACGAGATTGAATTTTGCTTAAAAGAGCATCCTGCAAAACCTGCGAAAAGTTTAAATTTAAGCGTAATGCCTCGTTATTCAACCATTCAGGGATTGTTAAAGTTTTTTTGACAGATTTATTGTGGTACTTGCGGTTGTATTCCATGTAATCATATGGGATGATTACGACAACTCCGTCATCAACATGTGTGATATTAGACGGCTCTGGAAGTTCTTTACAGTCGTTGATATCATCTGTTATGACAAGTCCTAAAGCATCTACTGCCATATCGTAAGCTTCTTGCATATTTTCTCCCTGAGTTAGACATTCGGGAAAGTCAGGAAAAGTCACCCAGTAACCACCTTCTTCTGCAATGTGGAATACAGCAGGATAAAATAATTTTTTCATAATAGATACCTCCAATTATATGAA
>CAVCBH010000079.1:0-5230 GCA_963600375.1 bacterium
CGCCCTCATTCAGGCGAAATCTCCCGCAAATTGTGATGCACATCTTGCAGAAAGATATTTATAAATAAAAGATACAGAGAAACTTGGAGGTCAACATGGATTTAAAAGAGAAAAAGATTCTGATTGCAGGAGCTGGAATCAGTGGAATCGGCGCAGCAGCTCTGTTAGGAAAGGCAGGAATTCCTGCCGCTTTATATGATGGAAATGAACAATTAGATAAACAGGCGGTAATCGCGAAACTGCCGGAAGGAATGGAAATTTCTTTTGAATTAGGCGAGTTTAAAACAGAATTAGCAGATAAGTATGATATGCTTATCTTAAGTCCTGGCATTTCCATTCATAAACCAGTAGCGAAAGCATTTTATGATAAGAATAAGCCAGTTTGGGGTGAGATTGAACTTGCAGCACATTTTGCAAGAGGAAAGATTGCCGCAATCACAGGAACGAACGGAAAGACAACAACAACAGCATTAGTAGGAAGTATTTTGCGCGAATACTACAAGTCCGTATTTGTTGTAGGGAATATTGGAATTCCATTTACTTCTGTGGCATTAGACACAACGGAAGATTCTGCGATTGCAGCAGAAATCAGCAGTTTCCAGTTAGAGACAACAATTGATTTTCAGCCGGAAGTCAGTGCTGTGTTAAATGTAACTCCAGACCATCTTGACCGCCATGGAACGATGGAAGTCTATGCAGATACCAAGTTCTCCATTTCTAAAAAGCAGAACAAAGATCAGGTAATTGTATTAAATTATGATGACCCGATCACAAGAGCGATGGCCGATAAGGCGACTGCAAGACCAGTTATGTTCAGCCGCTTAGAAGAATTAGAAGAAGGTATTGTTTTAAGAAACAAAACATTTATTATCAAAGAAGACGGAAAAGAAATGCCAGTCTGCACAACAGAGGAGATTAAATTGCTCGGTTCTCATAATCATGAAAATATTCTGGCGGCTATCGGCATAACATATTATATGGGAGTGCCTGTAGAGCAGATTCGTGATGCCGTTATGAAGTTCACTGCGGTAGAACACCGTATTGAGTATGTAGATACTGTAGATGGAGTAGACTACTACAACGATTCAAAAGGAACGAATCCAGATGCTGCAATCAAGGGAATCTCTGCGATGACAAAGCCAACCATTTTATTAGGCGGCGGTTATGACAAGAAGTCCACATATGATGAGTGGATCGATGCTTTCCATGGTAAAGTACGTTACTTAATCGTAATGGGAGCTACCGCAGAGGCAATTGCTGAAACAGCCAGAAGACATGGTTTCCATAATGTTATTTTTGCAGATACTTTCGAGGAAGCAATGGACATTGCAAGAGAAAAGGCAAGACCGGGAGATGCCGTTTTACTTTCACCGGCATGTGCAAGCTGGGGCATGTTTAAAAACTATGAAGTCAGAGGAAAAGTATTTAAGGAGATCGTCCGAAAGTTTAAGGGGTGAATGCCGTGCAGAAAAAGTCATGGAAAAGTCAGAAGATGAGGGCGCAGGCAATTGATTATTCGATATTGTTTCTGGTTTTATTTCTTGTAGGATTCGGACTGGTGATCTTGTATTCAACCAGTTCCTATAAAGGAAGCCTTCTACATAACGATACAGCCTACTGGTTGAAGAAACAGGCATTTTTTGCTGTGATCGGAATTGCCGGAATGTTTATTATCTCCAGGATTGATTATCATTTCTGGAAGAAAAAGTGGTGGTTTATCTGGGCTATTTATGGAGGAACGATCACGCTTTTACTTCTTACTTTTGTAATCGGAGCTGCCAGCCACGGTTCGAAACGATGGCTGCCGCTTGGTCCGATCAGTTTTCAGCCTTCGGAGCTTGCAAAGATTACACTGAACTTATTCCTTGCAGCTTATATAAGTAGTCAGGTAAGAAAGATGCGGACGGGGAAGGGGCTGTTAAAGCCATTTCTTCTTGTGTTGCCGATCATTGGTATCGTAGGTATCGAGAACTTAAGTACCTGTATGATTCTGCTTGCCATATCCTTTATCATGATATTTGTTGCAACACCATTATATAAGCCTTTTCTTGGTCTGATTGGAATCGGTGTGGCCGGAGCGGTCGTACTTATTCTTACGCAGGGATACCGTATGGAACGTATTACCGTCTGGCTTGATCCGGCTTCTTCTGATAAGGGAGAGCAGACGATGCAGGGACTCTATGCGATTGGATCTGGCGGTCTTTTTGGAAAAGGGCTTGGACAGAGTATGCAAAAGCTTGGTTTTCTCCCGGAAGCGAACAACGATATGATATTTTCCGTTATCTGTGAGGAACTTGGACTGTTTGGTGCGCTCTGCGTACTGGCGTTGTTTTTCGCGCTGCTGTGGCGTTTTATGGTAATTGCCATCAATGCACCGGATCTTTATGGTTCGATGATTGTTGTCGGTATCATTGCGCATATCGGTATTCAGGTATTTATCAATATTGCTGTTGCGACAAACACGATGCCAAATACAGGAATCCCTCTTCCGTTTATCAGTTACGGAGGAAGTTCGCTCATATTCCTCTTAGCGGAGATGGGTCTGGTGCTTTCTGTATCCAGATACATAAAAATTAAAAAGTAAAAGACAGGAGAAGAAAGATAAAGATGGAACAAAGAAATTTAAAACTGGTAGTGGATAATGATAATCCAAGAAAAAGACATCTTCTCCTTCTTCTTGTTGGTTTGGTGGTAATTTTTGGATTAGGAATTTATTTTCTTTTTACGGACTTTTCTATTGAGAGAGTAGAAATAAAGGGAAATAATATATACACCAATACAGAAATACTGAATGCGATGAAGGAGGATGGTTATATAAATAATACGCTTCTTATGATCGCACAGAATCAGATATTTGGACAGACCTATCTGCCCTTTATCGAAAAAGTTTCCATGAGTTATGATGAGAGTCACATCCTTAAAGTCCGGGTAAAAGAAAAGCTTCGGGCAGGCGTGTTCAAATACATGAATCAGTACGTCTATTTTAATGAAGAAGGAATCGCGATGGAGAGCAGAAATACCCTTTTTAATGGTGTGCCAGTTATTACCGGAGTAAAGTTTGATGAAATGAAACTGAAAAAGAAGATACTTGAAAATAAAGTTCCCGTAAAGGAAAACTACTTTAACACGATAGTATCTATCACCAAAAAGATTGCAACATATAAATTAGCAATTTCTGAGATACATTTTGAAGGGGAGAATGATATTACATTAATTTCTTCAAAGTATAGAATATATCTGGGAAGTTCCTCCTACCTTGACGGTAAGATGTCAAAGATTTCTTCTATATTGAAGACCGTGTCTTCAAGCTACAAAAAGGGAACGATTGATATGCAGTTATATACAGATGAAAAGCCTGTCATTACTTTCAAAAATATGAAGTAAATCATTGATTTTCCCACAGGTCAATGATGCCCTGTGTCACAGCGTGTTTGAAAAAGTATTTCTGTAATCTGCAAGTGCTGATTTGTAGAAATTGTTTTCAATATGCTTTGGAAAGAGAACATATTTTCCTGATTTTTTAAAGCAATTTATGCCAATTCATATAAAAGTCAGAAAAAAACGTAAAAATTCATTTTTTTTAGTTGATTATTTCTATAAAAAAAAGTATTATATAATATATATACATTAAAATCGGGAAAATTATATATTTATATAGAATAAGGAGGAGTAAAACCTTGCTGGAAATTATGTCAAACGAAGAATTAGCACAAGCTAAAATCCTGGTTATCGGTGTCGGTGGAGCCGGTAATAACGCAGTCAACCGAATGGTTGATGAAGCCATCGAAGGTGTGGAACTAATTGGAATTAATACAGATAAACAGGCTCTCGATTTATGTAAGGCCCCAACGAGAGTGCAGATTGGTGAGAAGCTTACTAAGGGACTTGGTGCTGGTGCGAAGCCGGAGATCGGTGCAGCGGCAGTAGAAGAGAACCGTGATGAGATTACAGAACTTGTAAAAGAAGCGGATATGGTATTTGTTACCTGTGGTATGGGTGGAGGAACCGGAACTGGTGCGGCACCTGTTGTTGCAGAGATCGCAAAGGAGATGGGAATTCTTACAGTCGGAGTAGTAACAAAGCCATTTATTTTTGAGGGCAAGCCGCGTATGAATAATGCGCTGAATGGTATTGAGCGTCTCAAAGAGAATGTAGATACATTGATTATCATTCCTAATGATAAGTTATTACAGATCTGTGATAAGAGAACATCGATCAAAGATGCTTTCTGTAAGGCAGATGAAGTACTTCAGCAGGGTGTTCAGGGTATCACAGACCTGATTTTTAAGCCAGGTCTTATCAACCTTGATTTCGCAGATATCCAGACCGTAATGCGTGATAAGGGAATCGCACATATCGGAATCGGTGTTGGAAGCGGTGAGGACAAGGCTGTTGACGCAATCAAGAGTGCGATGGAGAGTCCTCTTCTTGAAACAACAGTCAGCGGAGCAACCGATATTATCATCAACTTCTCCGGAGACATCGGAATTCAGGAAGTTTACGAGGCAGTATCTTATCTTACAGAAGTTGCCGGAGACGAAGCGAACATTATCTTTGGTAATGTAGAGAGTGAAGATGTACCAGATGATGAAGTAAGTATTACTATCATCGCAACAGGACTTCACGATGTTTCAGGAAAGAGCGCTTCTGCGGTAAGAGTAAGCCGCACGAAACCTGCAGCAGATAAGAACGCAGAAAGCAATGGTCCTACATACAGTGGACAGGCTATCAAGTCTGCACAGGGAGCAAGAACTTCAGAGGGTCATGAGACAACCCGTGCTTATGATAACAGAGACATGGAGATTAAGATTCCAGAGTTCTTACAGAAGAGAAGATAGTGATAAGAAGCTATTCGAAAGATAGTTGCAATAATTATCATATATTTGAATTGTAAGAGATCACGATAAGTGAAGAATTATAAGAGAAAAGACGAAAGTTTTACTCTTTCAGACAGGAGTTGTCGCCAGAGGTCGAATAATAGAGATTTTTTCTTTATTATTTCGACTTCTTTTTTTTATCTCTTTTTTTATAATTTGTTTAATAAATTAATCGCATAACAATAAAAGTTGCTATGAACGAGATTCATCCGATTGCATTACAGTTTTTTTATAATTTTATAGCAGACTTTATTCTGCTATCTCTCGTAAAATGGGATTTGTTTCCGGAAATAAAACAGCGCCAGATTATAAAAGCTGCCATCATTTTTTCAGGGACATACATGATCTGGGAA
>CAVCBH010000080.1:0-10188 GCA_963600375.1 bacterium
TCCATCCATCTGGTTTCTAAAGTATTGTTAGATCTAGTTTTTTCAATTTAATTCGCGCATCTTTTGTCGTGAACTGTAAAATGACTATCCATAAACTATTATTACTGAACGAATGCCACACTATAGTCTTTTGCTTAAATGGAAGGAAGTGTCAATCCTTCGAAAAACTACTTCCAAAGAAACTCAAAACCTTTTGCTGATTCCTCAAATCACTCCAAAGAGGATACAAAGAAATTTATTTTCACAAGATTGTCAATAAAAATCAATAGCTAAACAGCAATTCCATCCGCAGCCAAAAACAGCCCCTCAGAGAGAAGAGACCCTATATTTGTGGCCTTAGAACAAGGATTGAATGTGAGCATGGAAGCAAACATTCAACTCACAGTGATAGAGTCACAAATATAGGGTCTCTTCTCTCTGGGGAAGTGTCTTTTTTGCCTGCGGCAAATCCCTATTCAGCTACAATCTTAATGAATTTCTTCTTTCCTCTCTTTAAGACCTTACCGTCACCTTTGAACTCATCAAGTGTATAAGCAGCCTTAAAGTCCGTTATCTTTTCACCATCTAATGTTACACCACCCTGTGTTACATTACGTCTTGCTTCGGAGCGTGTTCCTGCCAAGCCAGATTTTACAAGAAGAGCAAGGATATCTACTGTGCCCTCTCTTAAATCTTCTTCTGTAACTGCACATGTTGGCATGTTTGCTGTATCTTTGCCGTTGCTGAATAACGCTCTGGCAGCATCCTGTGCTTTCTGTGCTTCTTCTTCACCATGAACTAATTTTGTAAGCTCAAATGCAAGGATTTCTTTTGCTTCATTTAATTTGCTGCCTTCCCATCCATCCATTGCGTCGATTTCTTCTAATGGGAGGAATGTGAGCATACGGATACATTTCATAACGTCAGCATCAGCTACATTTCTCCAGTACTGGTAGAAATCAAATGGAGATGTTTTGTCAGGGTCTAACCATACAGCACCGGACTGTGTTTTACCCATTTTCTTTCCTTCAGAGTTTAAGAGAAGAGTAATTGTCATAGCGTATGCATCGGCATCTGGTCCTAATTTACGACGGATAAGTTCTGTACCACCGAGCATGTTACTCCACTGGTCGTTACCACCGAACTGCATGTTACAGCCGTATTTCTGATATAACTCATAGAAGTCGTAGCTCTGCATAATCATGTAGTTAAACTCTAAGAAAGATAAACCTTTTTCCATTCTCTGTTTGTAGCACTCTGCACGAAGCATATTATTTACGGAGAAACATGGGCCTACTTCACGAAGTAATTCTACGTAGTTTAAGTCTAAAAGCCAGTCTGCGTTGTTAACAAGCATAGCTTTTCCATCGGAGAAATCAATAAAACGGCTCATCTGCTTTTTGAAGCATTCTACGTTATGGTTGATTGTTTCTTTTGTCATCATCTGACGCATATCCGTACGTCCGGATGGGTCACCAATCATGGCAGTACCACCACCAATTAAAGCAATTGGCTTATTACCTGCCATCTGCAGACGTTTCATCAGGCAAAGTGCCATGAAATGTCCTACGTGAAGGCTATCTGCTGTTGGGTCAAATCCGATATAGAATACAGCCTTTCCGTTATTTACAAGTTCCTTAATTTCTTCCTCATCTGTTACCTGTGCAATTAATCCTCTTGCAACCAGTTCGTCATATACTGTCATAAAATCCTCCATATACTCTCTATTCTTTTTACTTTTTATTTTTATAAGAAAATGTTCCTGCTTCGGCAACATCATTTGCAAAATAGCACTTACGTCTATGAAATAACGCTATTAAGAAATGTATAATATTTCGCTATAAATTAAATCTTCTTATAAAATAAAAAAATCCCGTCCTAATAAAAGGACGAGATATAACTTCGTGGTACCACCTTTTTTTGCAAAACAAAATGCTCTGCCTCAAACGAGCGTCAAACAACGCCTCTGCGGATAACGGCCGCCGCTCCGTCACAGTCTACTAAAAACATATCTGTCTCATTCGGTGTGCAACTCAGGAATGTATTCACTTATTATCTGGCACATGACCTCCCACCAGCCGGTCACTCTCTGGAATGCATCAATAAAAGCTACTTGTTTCCGTCTTCGTCTTTCTCTTTTTTGAAATTCATATAAAAATGATATTTCTGCTTCTACACTGCAAAATCTATATTACAGATACAAATGCTACAGCATATCCGTCCTGTATGGACAAACATCATGTTTCTTATTGTAGTAAAACTTGAAAATTTTGTCAAGTAGGATTTTTGATTTATTCTGCTCCTGCCAGTTCTTCCACCACATCTAAGAACACATTTGCTCCCTCAACCACATTTTCATCCGGTGTATATTCTTCTGGATTATGGCTGATTCCTTTCACGCTCGGTACAAATATCATTGCTGTCGGGCAGATTCTTGCAAGCATCTGGGCATCCTGTCCGGCTCCTGATGTCATACGTTTCGTGCTTAATCCACGTTTTTCGGCTGCTGCCTCAATTTTTTCTACAATTTTCTCATCAAAGAGAACCGGATCAAATTCTGTCATTCGTTCTATTGTAATTTTTACTTTGTCTGTTGCCGTCAGATCTTTGAAGTATTCTGCTAATGCCTTCTCATCTGCATCTAATTTTTCTTTATCTGGATTACGAAGATCCACTGTAAATACTGCTTTTGATGGAATGACATTGACTGCATTCGGCTCAAATGCGATGGTTCCTACTGTAGCAACTCCACCAGACTGTTCTACAAGATTTCTTAAGAATACATTTACCTTTGCTGCGGCAAGCCCGGCATCAACTCGAAGTCTTGTTGGGGTCGTTCCAGCGTGGTTAGCTGCCCCCTCAATCGTTACTCTCTGCCAGTGGATTCCCTGAAGATTTTCTACCGCACCGATCTGAATTCCTTCGACATCCATAATCGGTCCCTGCTCAATATGATATTCCACAAATGCTTCTGGCTGTAAGAATCCCGGTTCCACCGTTCCTTCATAGCCAATTCGCTTTAATTCTTGGCCAAGAATTGTTCCATCGGTTCCTACTGTTTTTAAAACTTCCTCAATATCCATTCCACCTGCGTATACAAGAGAGCCCATCATATCAGGTGAATAACGAACACCTTCCTCATTTGTAAATGCACCTACTACAACCGGTCTTTCTGTTTTCACTCTCTTTTCCTGCAGCGTCTTTATCACTTCAATACCGCCAATCACTCCAATACATCCATCATATTGCCCGGCATTGATAACAGAATCAATGTGAGAACCAATCATGATTGGCTTTTTCTCTTTATTTTCTTTCGTTTCCCAAATGCCAAAAATATTTCCGATTCGATCTACAACAACTTTAAGGTCAGCATCTTTCATCCATTCTACAACTTTATCTCGCCCTGCTTTATCTTCATCGGAAGCAGCAAGTCTCGTTCTTCTTCCTTCTGCATCCTTTCCGATTATTCCCAGTTCATGAACTCTGTCCATCATACGTTTTCCGTTAATTGATATCATTTTACTTCCTCCTGTTTTTATATAAACTCACATATTAAAAACTTGAATACGTTCCATTCCACACAATATCTCTATAATTTTTCTTATCCGTGTCTCCTTCTGTAGAAAAGCAAAGTACTTTGGATTCTTCGTTCATTCCCAATGTTTTCCTCAAATATTCAAGGCTCTCATTCGTCATCAGTTCTGTGACAAATCCAGTCGTAACTGCTCCACTTTCACCAGAAATAACTCTCTCATCTCCTGACAGAGGATTTCCGAGAACTCGCATTCCTTTTGCTGCGATTGTATCTGGTATGGATACAAAATAATCAGCATATCTACTAAGCATTTCCCAACCAAGCGTACAAGGCTCACCACAGGCAAGTCCTGCCATAATCGTGTCCATATCTCCTGTTACGATATGAAGCGTTCCATCATCGGCCTCTGCTGTGTGGTAAATACAGTCGGCTTTGTTTGGTTCTACAATAACGATGGTCGGCTTTGCTTTCTGGTAATAGTCCGCAAAAAATGCTGCTAATGCTCCTGCCATTGCTCCTACTCCTGCCTGCAGGAAAATATGTGTTGGCCTTTCCCCTTGAAGCTGCTTGATCGACTCTAATGCCATCGTTGTGTACCCTTGCATAATCCAGGTTGGAATCTTTTCATATCCTTCCCATGCCGTGTCCTGAACGAGTACCCAGCCTTTTTCTTTCTCGCACTGTGCAGCAAATCGAACGGTATCATCATAATTTAAATCCGTGATACTCGCCTGCGCTCCGAGTTTCTTTATATTTTCAAGTCTTTCCTTGGCACTTCCATTTGGCATATATACAACGGCCTTAATCCCAAGTTCGTGTGCTGTCCAGGCAATCCCTCTGCCGTGGTTTCCGTCAGTTGCCGTTACAAAAGTAAGCTGTTTTGTATCCTTTCTGATGGCCTCACTTTTTAGTTTTTTATAGGTAAGCTGTCCTTCTGGTATTCCACATTTTTCCCCGATATATTTTCCGATACAGTAACTTCCACCAAGCCCTTTAAAAGCGTTTAAGCCAAAACGTGAACTTTCATCTTTTACATAAAGTGCTCCAATTCCAAGATATTCTGCCAAATGATCTAACTTTTTTAATTCTGTTGGATGATAGGTTGGAAAACTTTCATGGTATTTCTTCACCAACATTGCCTGTGATTTTCCAAAGATTTCTGCCTTACTGTAATCTTTGGATGGATGCTGATTTGCTACAGTTTTTATCTTCCCACTCATAAAATACACCTTTCCCTTCTTTTTCTTTTTCTTTTTCTTTATATTTATCTTCTTCCTGACTTCTGCGTTTTTCTTTATTATGTCTGCATTCTATATCATCTTTCTTTTGTGGTCAAATTGACGTTTTATTGCTTGGAAACAGCATTTTTATTCTCATTTTGATAATTTTTGTTTTGAAATTTTAATTTTATATTACACAAAATTTTATTCTAAATAATAAATATTTCCCCTTTTATTTTTATTCTCAAAATGAGAACAAATTATCATAATGATAATCATGGTGTTTTCCCATCAAAAAAAGAGACTCATAAAAGCCTCTCTTTTTAACACCTTATACAATTTTCCTGATAAATTTTTCAATTATTTGTCACTATTAAATTCCATACTTCTTTATTTTACGATAAAGTGTTGCCACCCCTATGCCAAGTACCTCTGCCACTTTTTTCTTATCCTCTGTTCCTTTTCCATACCGGGCAATTGCTTTCTCGATCATATGCTTTTCCATGGCTGCAAGATTCAGATTTTCTTCTTCTTTTTCTTCTGCCTCGAATCGTATTCTTTCTGGAAGTTCTTCCATTGTTATCTGTCCGTCTAACTTCATCATATTTACCGCATATTCCATGGCACTTCGAATTTCCCAAAGGTTTCCCGGCCAGGAATACGTATCCACACAATGATATACCTCAGGACTGATGGCGTGAATTTCTTTTTTCATAGAATCGGCATATTGCTGAAGATATTTCTGCGCAAAATAATGAATATCTCCCTGGCGCTCTCTAAGAGGTGGTATTCTGAGAAGTAACGTATTGATCCGGTAATATAATGGATAAAGAAAATGCCCTTTCTCTGCTGCTTTTGCAAGATCTGCCGAAGAAGTAAACAATAATCGTGTACTTGCTTTATATTTCTTCGTTCCTCCGCACCGGGTAAATGTCCCTGTCTCTAAAAACCCCCATATTTTTCGTTGAAGTTCCTGCGAAAGCTTTTCCACATCTTCTAACACGATAGTTCCTTTTGATGCCGCCTCAAGTCTGCCAACCTTTCCTCTGGAACTCCTTTCTCCTGCAATGCCAAAAAGTTCTCTTTCCAACCGCTCCTGATTATCCACCGAACAATTGATTATAAGAAAAATCTGATTTTTCCGCTTACTTTCCTCATGGATAGCACGAACAATCCTATCCTTTTCCAGCCCTTTTTCTCCAAAAACAAGTACAGAAGTAGGCGAATCGGCCATTTTAAGAACTTCCTGTTTCATCCTTTTTGCCTGTGGAGATTCTCCTTCAATACAGTCAATTCCAACCGCAGACCTTCTATTTCGAAGCCCCAGTGACTCCTGCATCGTCCTTTCTGCCTGCTTAAAAAGAAGGAAACTCATTTCCTCTTCCATTCCAAGATAAATAAATCGTCCTGCAAGATTGTATGAATTGCCTCCTGCCTGTACACAGTACTCTTCAAAATCTCCGATCTGATTCCCCGTTTTCGATATCTTTACTTCCTCTGTGCAAATCTCAGACTTGGAAAGTCTTAGTATCTCACAGCACACATCGTTCATTTCCACAACCTGATTTTGCCGATTCAGCACAAGCACCCCTGCATCCAGATGATTCACAATGGTCTTCAATAATTCTTTCATTGCCGCATCTCGCTGCATTTCCCGCTTTTCTGCTGCTTTTAATGCAATCAGGTCTGCAAATTGCTGCAAAAACTTCTGAAAGGATTCTTTATTTCGCATCGCATGTGCCCGCTGCTTCTTCGTATAGCAGGTAAAACAAATCACTCCAATCGGCTGTTCTTTTTCCATAATTGGCGTACTCATATGAAATGTTTCCTTACATTCTTTAATATGCAAGCAGTATTTCTGACAAATTTCATTCTCTCCCGGAGAATCAATCACCTGTGTCTGACAGGTCTTTAATGTCTGCTTGAAAATATGTCCCTCTTCAGAAATATCTGTATTTACCTGCTTTTCCATACGACCCGTTCCTGCCACTCTCCGAAGGCTGGTATCCACAATCGTAACATCCATCTTCAAAATCTGTGACAAAATATTCGCATACAAAATCACGGTATCCTGTATTTCTCTCAACACTTCCATGACAAACTCCTGCTACTTTTTATCTAGTCTTCCTTCTCTTTAAGAAGTTCTTCCTTACGGTTTCTTGCATAATGACGAATCATTTCAAAATCCTGTCTGTTTTTCCAGGTAATTGTCTTTAAAATAGCTCCTGAGAACAGGGAAATTAAAGAAGTCAGAAGAACGAAACAGCAAACAATAAGAGTTGGAAAACGTTTCACAAGCCCTGTTGAAAAATAATCCTTAAAAACAGGCGCAATAAATCCACCGCCTAGTGCCGCAAGTACTGCTGCGATAGAACCAAAATACTTCATCGGCTGATATGTTCGGAATAAACGACAAATGGTTCTAAGCACTTTTATTCCATCGGAATATGTATTAAGCTTACTCTCGCTTCCTTCCGGTCTGTCTTTGTAGTCAACAACTACATTTTCCACGAACATATTTTTATCGGCAGCATGGATACTCATTTCTGTTTCGATTTCAAATCCTCTTGAAATTACAGGAAATGTTTTGACAAACTCATAGCTGAAAGCTCTGTAACCTGTCATAATATCCTTGATATCCGTGCGGAACAGATGATTAATCGAACTTCTTACCAGGGAATTACCAAAGTTATGAAATGGGCGCTTATTTTCCTGGAAATAAGTTGAGGACAAACGGTCTCCTACGACCATATCTACATTTCTATTTAAAACCTTATCCACCATTTCCGGTGCATTCGCTGCCGGATAAGTATCATCTCCATCTGTCATAATATAACATTCTGCATCTATATCACGAAACATACGGCGAATAACATTGCCCTTACCCTGCTGATGCTCGTAACGCACGATTGCTCCATTACGGCGCGCAATCTCATCTGTACCGTCGGTTGAATTATTATCGTAAACATAAATCTTCGCATCTGGTAGTACTGCTTTAAAATCTTTAATTACCTTTTCAATTGTCTTGCTCTCATTATAACAAGGTATCAAAACAGCTACTTTATCCATAATATCCCCCTTTATCTTCCTGTGTGTTAAATTCACTATATTATACTTTATTTTGTATAATGTAGTCAACTATGCTCATTTAACGCTCCTGAGACGTTCCAACAGACGCTCAGAAAGAGAAAGAACCTATATTTGTGACCTGGGCGCAAAGATTGATGCGAGCGTTTAAGCGAACATTCAATCTGCCGCGACGAAAGTCACAAATATAGGTTCTTTCTCTTTCTGAGGGTGTCTCCTTGCCTGTGGCAAACCTAGAATTTAAACACCGCTACTCCATATGCTGGTAATTTGTATCCAAAGGAATACTGTCTTCCATCACATTCCTTTTTCACCGGCTTATATTCCTTCGGTCTTCTCTTTCCTGAGCCGCCAAACTTTTTAGCATCACTGTTAAGTACAAGTGTATGCTTTCTTCTGCATGTTGTTCCCACACGATAATCCGGGCGTTCTACTGGAGTAAAGTTGATGACGAAGAGCATATTACTCTTTTCGCTTGCAGAATGTCTTACAAAGGAGAAAATACTTCTGTCTCCATCATCGGCATTAATCCATTCGAAGCCTTCTGGCCAGCAATCGTATTCGTAGAGACATTTATTATTTTTATAGAGATGAAGCAATTCTTTTACAAATGCCTGTAACTGACGGTTCGGTTCTTTGTCTAAAAGGAACCAGTCAAGTTCTCTCTTTTCGCTCCACTCTCTATGCTGTCCGAAATCCTGTCCCATGAAGAGGAGCTTCTTACCTGGATGTCCTGTCATGAATGCATAACCTGCCATAAGGTTCTTAAACTTATCCTCATAGCTTCCCGGCATTTTCTCTATCATAGAACATTTCAAATGAACAACTTCATCGTGGGAAAGAACAAGCATATAATTCTCTGAATATGCGTAAACCATCGCAAAGTTCATCTTGGTATGGTTGTATTTTCTAAAGTAAGGGTCAAGCTTCATATACTCTAAGAAATCATGCATCCAACCCATGTTCCACTTAAGGCTGAAGTCTAATCCACCGTATTCTGCCTTATCAGTTACTTTTGGCCATGCAGTAGATTCTTCTGCAATCATAACAATTCCTGGATTTCTTTTCTTTACGATCGTGTTCAGATGCTTGAAAAATTCAATTGCTTCAAGATTCTCATTACCGCCGTAAATATTTGGAACCCACTGTCCATCTTCACGTCCGTAGTCAAGATATAACATGGACGCGACGGCATCTACACGAAGTCCGTCTACATGATAATGTTCTAACCAGAAAAGTGCGTTACAGATGAGAAAATTCTGTACCTCTGTCTTGCTGTAATCAAACACCTTTGTTCCCCAGTCTGGATGTTCTCCTTTTCTTGGATCTGCATATTCGTAAAGACATGTTCCGTCAAACTCTGCCAATCCGAAAGCATCTCTTGGAAAATGTGCTGGTACCCAGTCAAGAATAACACCAATATTATGTTCATGCATATAGTCCATAAAATACTGGAAATCTTCTGGAGAACCATGACGGGAAGTTGGTGCAAAATAATTCGTTACCTGATACCCCCAGGAACCATCAAACGGATGCTCTGCAATGCCCATCAGCTCCACATGTGTATATCCCATATCTTTTACATAAGCTGCTAATTCATGTGCAATCTCTCTGTAATTATAGAAACCATCCTCATCTTCTTCTGTCAGTTCGTGCTTCTTCCATGAACCTGGATGTACTTCATATACAAACATAGGATCTTTCTTTGCATCAAATTTCTGCCTCTTCTTCATCCAATGAGCATCATGCCATTTAAAATCGGAAATATCTGCAACAACGGAAGCGTTGTTCGGACGGAGTTCTGCCTGAAATCCATAAGGATCTGCCTTTAATGTCTTATTACCATCCTGTGCCGTAACACAATATTTATAAATATCTCCCACTTTCATTCCTGGAAGAAATATCTGATAAATTCCAAGTGGATCTAATCGTTCCATTGGTGTCGCATTCTCATCCCATTCATTAAAATCGCCAACAATGGAAACCGCTCCTGCATTCGGTGCCCACACAGCAAAATATACTCCCTCTTCCTCGTCAACTGTCATCAGATGTGCGCCAAGTTTATTATATAAGTCATAATGTGTCCCCTGACCAAATAAATACTGGTCAAATTCTGTAATAAATCTGGTATCTGGCATAAGCAGACTCCTCCCATTTTCATAATTCATAAACTTTCACAGTCATTCAGAATTCTTTGCACACTCAAAATA
Organism: bacterium; assembly: GCA_963600375.1. Classification (GTDB taxonomy): domain Bacteria; phylum Bacillota; class Clostridia; order Lachnospirales; family Lachnospiraceae; genus Anaerobutyricum. The sequence goes on from CAVCBH010000080.1 coordinate 10,032, forward strand.
AAAAATACCTTCCAAGTTAAAACCCTGAATAATCATAAAATATTTTTGTTTATTATATCATAAACTGGTAATTTTTTCACCAGTTTGTTTGCCATTTAATTCATTAGAGCGTGTCTGAAAAATGCTTTCTGCAAGATGTGCATCACAATTTGCGGGA
>CAVCBH010000081.1:0-7957 GCA_963600375.1 bacterium
CAACCAGCTTATCTGTAAATGTCACTACTTTACGACGTACGCCATCCTCTTCCTGCACTTTGCAATGTGTAATATATAAATCTTTCTCTGCAAGCAGATTATGAAGTTCGTCAGAGACGCCGATTCCAACTTCCTCGATAATACCGATTCCGGCATCTGCTTTACCTTCTTTGATATAATTCCCGATTTCTTCATAGGAAGATACGGTAATCACCTTATCTTTTGAAAAATCTTCGCAAATATATAATTCTTCTTTCACCATTGCCGGTTTTAAAATAACGGCTGGCATCTTACTATATTCAAATGGGAAACACTGACGAAGCTCTAAAGTTCTGCCATACTGATATTTACGGCTCACTTCCATAATTCGCTTAATAAGAGCGGTATATTCTCTTATTAACTCCGGCTTCATTCCTTCGGTCTGTTTCTTAATAATAATCTCTTCTCTGTCCGGTTTATAAATCTTATCTTCTGTCTCTGCCTTAATGCAGGCAACCTGATCTGCCAATATCATTCGTTCCACAAAAAGCTTTCGAATCTCTGCGTCTACACGGTCAATATTTTTTCTTACATCTGATAAATCCATATCTATTCTGTTCCTTTCCCAGTATATTATCTGAATCTGCTACACTTTCCCCACGATCAAGATTCTCACAGTCAACATAACTTTGCACTTTATTGATGTCAGATACCTTCAACGTTAAAACAGTACCGATTCTATTTCCATCTAATTCATACTATAAAGTGTCTCCACCGCTTTATCCTTAATAAGCAATTTCGCATGTTCGGATAAATAATAGACTTCTAACTTCTGATTTGCACATTCTGCTCCATACTCTTCTGCTGTAATCATAAATGTGATAATCTGAGAATTATCCATCTCTAATGGAAAGTCTGCCAGCAGGATGTACTTCTCTCCTTCTTTGTAAAGGCTTGATGGAATAAAATACTCCTTATTCAAAAGAGAACAGAAATCTAAAAGATTCGGAAAACTCTGAAATATCAGCTTCTGCGCTGGAATGTGTGGTCTTACCGTTTGATTGCCTTCTGTTTTACCAGATGTCTTAGGCGTTGCCTGCTTAAAACCTGCTTCAGAAGACCCTGCCTCTGACACTTCTTCTGTTCCAGTTTCCGTTGCTATCTCTTTTCCGCTGTTTTTCTCTCCAGTATCCGTATTTCCCACGCATACATCATGAAGATCTTTCGCTAAGGATTCAAACTCTCGCTCCTTCTCTTCTCCTGACATAGAATAAATACTGTCAATTCTGTCGTCAGAAATCCGCTCTTTTAAGGCTGTTGTCATCTTCTTTATCTGGTCTAAATCTCTGTCGATCGCCACATCCTGGAATGTGCAGCTAATTGTGATAAGAAACTGTTCTGCCGGCAGGGCTCTTGCAATATAATTCTGCACACCGTTATCCGTATTCCAGTTAATATAATTCTTGGAATTCGCAATAACTGCATTCAGAAAGTCTTCCATCTGCTCATTGTCCTCACTAAGTTCCTTTAAGTCAAAGCCCATCTGCCCGATCTCGTCTTTATTAATCAGGCATCGTATAGTCTCATCGTCTATTTTCCAAAAAAACATATTATCCCTTCTTTCGAGGCTTTTGTTCTGCCTAATTTTATTATACAGATATTATTAGCCATGTCAAGGAACGAGTGCCAATTTTTAAAAAGTAATGCTCTGTCTGATATCTCCGTAGCAGGAAACAATATCACCTACCTACTTGACCTGATAAAAGAAGAAAAACGCCGCTTTAGATATCTTCTATCGGATTGCTCAAAAAACAAAACAGAACCACTAAAAACTTTATTGAATTTTGTGACTTTGTGCTGTGGAATTTTGACCATAGAAACTTCGGACTGCTTTTTCCGAAGTTTCTGCTTTACTGGGCAAAATGGAACGTTTAGCACAACGGAACAAAATCAATAAAGTTTTTAGTGGTTCTCAATAACTTTCTGGCAATCCGACTACTTATTCCTTCTGTAGCGGCGTCTTTCTTTCTGGTGGTGTCTTTTTACCTCTGCAACTCAGAATTTAAAATCTCTCTCGCTTTTTCCGGTGAATTTTCTTTTACAACTTTCGCCACGGTATCATAACCCAATCTTGGTGCATAAGCCGTCGCAAAGGCATACGATTCATCCAAATGTTTTTTACAGTTTTTCTCATCTGCCTGTAATGGTTCTACACATTTTTCCCTGAAAATCGTGACGGCTCTCTCAGCTAATTCCAGACTTTCTAAAAGGCTGTCTGCAATAAGTGGCAGGAATGCATTTAACTCGAATTCCCCATGGGAAGCTGCCATGGTAATTGCGGTATCATTTGCAATAATTCGCATAGCGCACTGCATGGTCATTTCGGGGATGACTGGATTTACTTTTCCCGGCATAATGCTGCTTCCCTGCTGCATGGCTTTTAAATGAATTTCTCCAAATCCCCCTCGTGGACCGGAGTTCATAATCCGAAAATCATTAGATATCTTCATAAGGTTTACGGCAAGTGCTTTTAACAGGCCGGACACTTCCACAAATACATCATTATTTTGTGTAAGATCCATCGGATATTCTGCCGCTGCCAGTCCCAGTCCGGTAAGACGGCGAAGTTCTTCGATGACCCGAAAACGATATTTGTGCTGTGCATTGTGGGCAAGACCGACTGCTGTTCCTCCCAGATTTACCTGACGAAGTCTCTCTTCTACTTTATAAATGCGCCACCTGTCTCTTGCGATTGCCTGCGCATATGCCCCGAATTCTTCTCCCAGTGTTATCGGAACGGCATCCATCCACTCGGTTCTTCCAAGCTTCTCTATCTCCTGAAATTCATTTTCTTTTTCCTGTAAAGAAGTTTGCAGGGCAGCACAGGCATTGCTTAATTTCCTTATGAGAAAAATAGAAGCAATTCGGAGTGCTGTTGGATACACATCATTTGTTGACTGCCCCCTGTTTACATCATCTAACGGGTGAATATATTCATACTGGCCCGGCTTTTTTCCAAGATATTTTAAGGCTACATTGGCAATTGCCTCATTCACATTCATATTGGTAGAAGTTCCCGCTCCACCTTGTAATGCCTGTGTCACAAATATATCCTGTACAAAGTCTCGTTGTTTCTGCTTTTCCTGCCTGACGACTTCCACTTCATTTGCTACTGCATCTTTTGTTACTTCTGCTACCGCATCTTTCTCTGCTCTCTCTACTTTATCCCCTGTTTTTTCTCTTTCTACTTTAGCAAGTAATGTATCGCACGCCTTCTGGATTGCCTGATATTTTTCCTTTTCTTCCTCCCCAACAAGACCTGCATACGTTTTTGCAGCCGCTTTTTTTACGAAAAGCATCGCAGAAATCAGATGAATATTTACTGTTCTGTGATGAAGTGGAAAGTTCTCCAGCGCTCTTTGTGTATTGATTCCATAAAGTGTATCTTCTTCTAAATAGCGTTCTCCAAGGGTATCCTTCTCTGTTCGCAAGGAGTTCACTCCCCTTTCTTTTCTTCTAACTCTTCTAAAAGATATGGAAAAATGCGGATACTTCTTTCCAGAATTCCCTGCATATATGCAATAGCCGTCCCATAGTTTGTAAATGGTATATTCTGGTCTTTCGCACATTTCATACGATATTTTATCTCGCGACCGTTTAACATACAGCCGCCGCAATGAATAATCAGTGCATACGGTGACAGATCTTCTGGAAATTCCCGTCCGGAAGACGTTTCAACCGTAAGCTTTTTCCCGGTATAATTTTTAAGCCACCGTGGAATCTTTACGCTTCCGATATCATCACACTGGCGATGATGTGTGCACCCCTCGGAAATTAATATACGATCGTCATCCTTAAGATGCTCGATCGCCGCCGCGCCAAGTACTGCTTCTTCCAAAAATCCTTTATATCTCGCCATTAAAATAGAAAAAGATGTGAGCGGAATTTCTTCTGGAACATCCGCACTTACCTTGGCAAATACCTGACTGTCAGTAATGACCATGGCCGGACGCTTTCCTATATCATCTAATAACTGACGAAGTTCATATTCTTTTACACATACCGCTGCACCATCCGCTTCTAACACATCACGAATCACCTGCTGCTGTGGTAAAATCAGTCTTCCTTTTGGCGCTGCTTTATCAATTGGAATGACAAGCACAACCAGTTCGGATGGATGAATCAAATCGCCAACAAGCTGTAGCTTCTGACCATCTGCCTTTACTAAGCTGGCAAGCTTTTCTTTCAATTCTTCAATATGCGTTTTTTCCAGGGCACTGACACAGATACTGCTTTCCTTTTTCTGCTGGATAACAGTATTTTTCTCATTTTCCGAAAGGCAATCTTCTTTATTATATACAAGCAAATATGGAATCTCTTTTTCTTCAAAAATAGAAATCAACTGCTCATCACATTGTTTTTGGCCTTCTGTCGCATCAATAACAAGAACAGCAATATCTGTTCGATTGAGCACCTGCTTTGTCTTGCGAACACGAAGCTCACCAAGCTGCCCCTCATCATCAAAACCAGGCGTGTCAATAATCATAACCGGACCTAATGGCAACAACTCCATTGCCTTGGAAACAGGATCAGTCGTTGTTCCTTTTTTATCAGACACGACCGCAAGATCCTGACCCGTTACTGCATTTACTACACTGGACTTTCCGGCATTTCGTCTGCCAAAAAATCCGATATGTACTCTCTCCCCTGACGGAGTATCATTCAAACCCATAAAACTTTCCTTTCAAAAATCTATACACTACAAAATACCAATCAATTCCCGAATTTCTTCCTCGCTTGTCGCCCAGCTTGTTGCAAGCCGAACAATTGTATGGGTATCATCTGCTTTTTCCCAGAAGCTTACTGCTACTTCCTTTTCTAACTGCTTTAACTTTTCATCTTCTAAAACGAGGAATATCTGGTTTGTCGGCGAATCGATATAGAACGTATACCCTTTTTCTTTCAACGCTTTTTTTAACATATTGGCAGTTTTTATCGCATTTTTACTGATGGTAAGATATAAATCATCGGTAAAAAGTGTGTCAAACTGAATTCCCAGCAGGCGTCCTTTTGCAAGAAGTGCCCCATGTTGTTTTACAATCGTCATAAAATGTTTTGGTGTATTCTTCTTTGTAAACACAACTGCTTCCCCACACAAGGCTCCTACTTTTGTTCCACCAATGTAAAATACATCACAAAGTTCAGCAATATCTGCCAATGTCACGTCATTCTCTTCACTCACAAGTCCATAACCAAGCCTTGCTCCATCTAAATATAAAGGTGCTTCGTATTTATGACATACTTTTGATAACTCTTCCAGCTCTTTCTTACTATAAAGCGTTCCATACTCTGTTGGATGGGAAATGTACACCATTCCTGGAAATACCATATGCTCATGATTGCCATCTGCATAAAAATCTTCAAAATAACTTTCTAAAACCTGTGCAGAAATCTTTCCATTCTCATGAGAAATTGTCAAAACCTTATGCCCGGAAGCTTCAATCGCTCCTGCCTCATGCGTACTGACATGCCCTGTAGTGGCAGCAATAACACCCTCGTACTGACATAACATTGCATCGATCACTGTTGCATTTGTCTGCGTCCCACCAACTAAGAAATGAATATCTGCCTCCGGGCATTTACAGGCTTCCCTGATTTTCTGTTTCGCAGCCTCACAATAAATATCCGTTCCATAGCCGGATAACTTTTCTCTGTTTGTCTCTATCAGACGCTCTAGAATCTTCTCATGCGCGCCTTCTGAATAATCGTTTACAAAATCTAACATTTGCTTTTGTCTCCTCTGCTTTGTTATCAGAACTATTTTATCATATAACTTCTGATTTGCGAAGCAAAACAAACGCTCATCAAGAGAGAAGATAGTCTATATCTGTGACTCTATCACTTGCGGGTTGAATGTTCGCTTAACGGCTCGCATTCAATCCTCGTTCTAAGGCCACAGATATAGACTATCTTCTCTCTTGATGAGCTGTTTATTGGCTGCCCATGCAAAGTCAGAATTTATGATTGGAAGATTTGGGGAAGAAGTCAGGAAAAATTGAATATCCAAGAAAGTTCCCGTGTCAATCTTTAATCTCTCATCTCCCGAACAGCCACCGCTTTCTGGCAAATCCCCAAATTCTCCAACATTAATTCTGGGGTTCCTCCTACAGCCAAAGAACAGCCCTCTAGGCATAAAATAATCCTATTTGTGGTCTGGGAGTTGCGAGTATGTAGTAAAAGATTAGAAAAGGCCGCGATTAAAAGTATTGATTTTGATGACTTTGTGTTTTGTACAACTGAATCAAAATCAATACTTTTAATCGTGGCCTTTTCCCAGAAGACTACTCCTCGCAGCGACGAAAGTCACAAATAGGGAGTATTTTATGCCCAGAGGGCGTCTATCTTGCCTGCGGCAACCCAGAATTAAGCCACCTTACATGCCTGTTCAAATTCCCGCAGTTTTTGTTTTGCTTCTGGTGTTAAGTTTCTAGGAACCTGCACTTCGACTGTAGTGTACTGATCTCCGTGTGCGGAAGAATTCTTCATAGAAACAATTCCCTTGCCACGAAGTCTTAACTTACTGCCGGATTGTGTTCCTGGTTTAATGTTACAGCGAACATTACCATAGATGGTCTGAACAGTGACATCCCCACCAAGTACAGCCGTTATGAATGGAATGCTTACTGTTGTGTAAATGTCCTGCCCTTCTCGTTTAAATCCTGGCTTTTGGTCAACGGTAACTTTTAAGAATAAGTCTCCGGCCGCTCCTCCCTGATAGCCTGGGGAACCTTTGCCTTTTAAACGAATACTTTGTCCGGTTTCGATTCCGGCTGGAATGTTTACTTCGAAGGTCTGTACTTTTCCATTTTCATCTTTTAAGTGAATGGTTTCTTTTTTGCCAAATGCGGCGGCATCAAAGCTTACATTGATTTCTGCATGAACATCTGCGTCTTTTGTCTGATAAGACTGTCTGCCCCCGAAACCATTATTTTGATAAGCGTTTCCATGGAAGTTGCCATTTTGATGAAAACCGCCTTTAAAACCAGAATTCTTAAAGCTTCCACCAAAAAAGTTTTCAAAGATATCTCCCATATCTCCACCTTCAAAATGAAATTCCCGATAGCCGTTATTGCCATCGGTTCGGTAAGTTCCACCATGAAATCCTCCGGCTCCACCAAAGCCACCGAAACCGCCAAAGCCATCGGCATTATTATATGCGCCGGATTGTGCCGCACCTGTTCCATCAAATGCGGCATGACCAAAGCGGTCATAAAGTTTTCTTTTTTCTGGATCGCTTAAAATCTCATAGGCTTCCGTAACCTCTTTAAACCTTGCTTCCGCATTCGTATCCCCGGGATTAATATCCGGATGGTATTTCTTCGCCAGTTTACGGTATGCCTTTTTAATCGTTTTGTCATCTGCGTTTTTATTTATTCCAAGAACTTCATAATAATCTTTCTTTGTTGACATAATCTTCACCCTCTCGTTGTGAATTCTATTTGTTCTATTTGAAATATAACACTGTATTTTGCTATTGTCAACTGCTCTTTCTTTCATTTTCATAAATTTTATTCAATGGACCTGCTTGCTTTGCTATTTTACTATAATTCTGAGAATCTCATTTAATTCTTTAATATTATTATTGATATATTCTACTTCGATATTCAAAAATAATTTCCAAAATATGTCCATTAATAACAAAATGTATCTATTGTTTATAAGCTCCCAAATATAATTTTAAAAAACTAATCCTTTTTTATCCCTATCTATTTTATGCAGATATAAAACAAATAGCCACTATATATTAAAAAAGTAACAATTCCATCTGTTCTTTTAATCTTTTTACGAACCAGCATAGGAAGTAATGCCACAACGGAAAGCAGCATACAGACCGGCATATCTATCACAGCCATTTGAGAGGAAACCGGAAGACTTTTCCCTCCGATCAACGTACATACAGGAAGAATAAATGCAGAAT
>CAVCBH010000082.1:0-6081 GCA_963600375.1 bacterium
ATTTTGCCTCTTGACAAAAGTCACTTCATAACAGAGCGAGGATTGAATGCGAGCCTTTTAGCGAACATTCAACCCACAGTGATAGAGTCACAAATATAGGATATTTTCTTTCGTTGGGAGCGTCTAGCGTCTGTTAGTTAGTTAGTTGATTAATGAATTAACTAAGAATCTATTTTACAAATTTTCCAAACACATTTCTCACTAATGGTCCTGCAAAGAAAATCTGCCAGCAAAGTGCCATCGGGAAGTTAATTACAGTTGTCTGCAACCACTGTGCGATAATCTCGCTTCCTGGATGTTTAAATAATACAGTTGCGATGAAACTCATGACCGGGCACATAAGGCAGACAATCATAGAACAGATTGCAAGTATAATAAATATTGGTTTATCTGTTGGGGATACGATGCGGAATGCAAGAAATTTAGATAACTTTTCTACAACGAAAAATTCTAATATAGCTGCAATCGGCCACATGATTGGCATCTCGTGAAATGCGAGTAAGAAAATCTGATTGCTCATACCGCCTTTATCAATTGCGATGTTATAGCAAACCATTGCGTAAACCATGACAAAAGCCATGATAATTGTGAAAATAACGTTCTGTAACTTTGTTTTTGGCATAATCAGCCGCCTCCTTTTTTCATTCTGTTTATCGAAATATCAAATAGCTACTTATCTTAAAACAGGCTTTTTAATTCAGAGCGAATACTTTATTACTCTAGAGCGTGTCTGAAAAATGCTCTAAGCTGTTATTTCTAACTATTTAAATTTCGATGAAATAGCATAAAAATAGGCTGTGTTGTTCGTTATCAATCCCTTATTCATCCTCAATCTTATGTTTATATGTCTTTCAATATTTTTAAATCATATTTTTTGAAGATTACCGAATCTTAAAAGACTGTGCGTTTCCAATTAGACCAAAATATTTTTACGATATTTAATTTATCTGATACGGCTTGATATTATAGCATAAAGAAAAAATTTATGTAAGTCTTTTTTTATTTTTTTATTTTGTACATAATAATATCTCATTAACATTTTGCTAAATAGTTTGGCTGTTTTCTCATCAAACTGCGTTGATTTCGCCTGACGATGCCTCCGCCTCACTTCGTTCAGTCACTTTTATTCCGTTACTTTATTACTGAAAAATATTCTACATTATTCGATTAAAAATCAATGAAACAGCACAGTAAATGTCAGTTTTACCAATTTTACAGCCGTTTTCTACTACTTTATAGTTATTATTTATACCTAATAAGTGTCATAAACCGCAAAAAAAGTACATTTTTTTACCTTTATTTCATTTTGTATAAATGTTATAATAAGCTTCATGTTTTTGTAAGGAAATTGTAAAAAAAAAGGATAAACGTAATGAAGGAAAACAAAAACGATTTTAAACCGTATATTCCTGCGAACCAGGTGGTTCCGGAATTTACAGTCACAGCCTTAATTCTTGGTATTTTACTTGCAGTTATTTTCGGTGCTGCAAACGCATATCTCGGACTCCGGGTTGGTATGACAGTTTCTGCATCTATTCCTGCTGCGGTACTTTCCATGGGTATTATCCGTATTATTCTTCGTAAGAATTCTATCCTGGAAAATAACCTTGTTCAGACAATCGGTTCTGCCGGTGAGTCTGTTGCAGCCGGAGCAATCTTTACTCTTCCTGCTTTATTTTTATGGGCAAAAGAGGGAAAGATTGATTCCCCCAGTATTTTAACTATCTTTTTAGTTGCACTTGTTGGTGGTATCCTTGGTATCTGTTTCATGGTTCCACTTCGTCAGGCACTGATCGTTGAGGAACACGGTACACTGCCTTTCCCAGAAGGAACTGCATGTGCTGAGGTTCTTCTTGCTGGTGAAGAAGGTGGAAACAAAGCCGGTACCGTATTCTCCGGTCTTGGTATTGCCGCTCTTTATAAGCTTATTGCTGATGGCGTAAAACTTTTCCCTAGTGAAATTGGTTATGACATCAAAGCTTACGCTGGTTCTTCCGTAGGTATCCAGGTTCTTCCTGCCCTTGCTGGTGTTGGATATATCTGTGGCCCTAAGATTTCCAGTTACATGCTTGCCGGTGGTACTTTAAGCTGGTTTGTACTTATGCCTATGATCGCATTATTTGGTGCAGATGCTACTGTATTCCCTGGAACAGAAACGATTTCCACTTTTGCACCCAGTGCATTATGGAGTACTTACATCAAGTATATCGGTGCCGGAGCCGTTGCAGCCGGTGGTATCATCAGTTTGATTAAGAGTGCACCACTGATTGTCCGCACATTTAAGCAGGCAATGGGCAGCATGGCAAGGAATCATGCCACTGCAGATGCACCTCGTACACAGCGTGACTTACCAATGCCAGTTATTCTCGCTATTGTCGTAGTTATCGCACTTGCCATCTGGTTACTTCCTATTTTCCCTGTAAGCCCACTTGGTGCAATCATTGTTGTTGTATTTGGATTCTTCTTTGCAACGGTATCTTCCCGTATGGTTGGGCTGATCGGTTCTTCTAACAACCCAGTTTCCGGTATGGCAATCGCTACTTTAATTATTGCTACTTTAATTTTAAAAGCTACTGGTACTACAGGAACAACTGGTATGGTTGGTTCTATCTGTATTGGTAGTATTATCTGTATCGTTGCCGCTATCGCCGGTGATACTTCACAGGATTTAAAGACAGGTTTCATCGTAGGTGCTACACCTAAGCTTCAGCAGATTGGTGAGATGATCGGTGTTATTGCTTCCTCCGCTGCTATTGGATATGTTTTATATCTGTTAAATGCTGCATGGGGATTCGGTTCTAACGAGATTCCTGCTCCACAGGCTACGATGATGAAGATGCTCGTTGAAGGTATCATGAACGCAGAACTTCCCTGGGCATTAATCCTCATCGGTATTTTCGTAGCTGTTGTTGTTGAAATTCTCGGAATCCCAGTACTTCCATTTGCCGTTGGTATGTACCTTCCATTTTCACTGAGCGCCGGTATCATGGCTGGTGGTATTGTCCGCTGGATTCTTGAACGCCGCAAAACAGACGATGAAAAAGAAAAGAAAGATTCCATCGAACGTGGAACATTATTTACTTCCGGTCTGATTGCCGGAGAGGGACTCATGGGAGTTATCCTTGCGATCCTTGCAGTATTAAAAGTTGACTCCAAAATTGTTTCCCCTGTTGCTCTTCCACAGATTGGCAGCTTAATCATCTTCATTGTTCTTCTTGCTTACCTATACTTCATCTGTGTAAAAAAGAGCAAAAAAACTAACTAACAATTAAATTACAAAACATATTTAATTTCTGGCAGTGAGAGCGGTTCTTTCACTGCCAGAAATTATTTACAGGCTTTACGAACTGTATTTTAATCGTTATAATCATTTTTACAAATATATTGAAAGGAAGGAGTCCCTATGGCAAAACAGAAAACAGATAAAAACTATCTCGATTTTATCCCCGTTAAAAATCCCGAAATAAAATATGAAACAAACGACAAAGGAAATATTACCGTCTTTATCCGCTGGGAAGGATTCTTCAACAAAATCGCTCAGAAATTCTTCCACCGTCCAAAAGTAAGTTCCATCGACCTTGACGATTACGGCAGTTTCGTCTGGAACGCCATTGACGATAAAAAAGACATTTACACACTCTCAAAAGAACTCGATGCTCATTTCCCTAAAATGGAAAAGTCACTCTCCCGCCTTATTAAATTTCTTGAAATTTTAAAAGACCATCATTTAATTACTTATTCAGAAAAAACAGAGCACTCAGATAATAAATAATAAGAAAGGAATTACTATGGAATTACTAAAAAGCCTGATACACTATCTCCCCTACATTCTGCTCTTTGCCGTAGCCACGATGTTAATCTACGGCTGGGGATTATGGCGTTCCATACATCAGAAGCAGGACTTAAACAATCTTCTGACTTCAAAGGGAATCAGCCGGATAAAAAAAGAATTAAAACACAATGGGAAAATGACGAAAAAAGAACTTGCCGACTGTATAAAGGGATTAACTGCCAGCCAACCATTTAGTAAACAGCGGATTGGGGTTACAAATCCGAATCAGTTTTTGGATTCGCTGCTGCCTTATATGGAACGACAGGAAATGATAAGCAAAACCAAAGAACATGGAAAGATATACTATGATTTAATTCATTAATCAACAGACACCCCGAAAGAGAGCCGCTACCCTATATTTGTGACTCTATCACTGTGGGTTGAATGTTCGCTTACCGGCTCACATTCAACACGCCGCGACGAAAGTCACAAATATAGAGGAGTTTGTTTCTTGGCTTCATCTGTTAGTTACTTAATGAATTAAATAGCAAAAATCCGGTGCAGTTCACAGCCTAAATATATAAAAGGCTCCTGTATATATAATATACTGAAGCCTTTTATATCTATTAACCTTCGAGCTGCACCGCTTATTCTTCAGCAGTTTCCTCTGTCTCTTCCTCTGGAGCATTGTGTACTTCTGTTACCTGTACAACAGCCTCCTCCGGATTCGTCTTCAGATGGATGCCTTCTGCAGTTGCGACCGGTAAATCTTTTACTTTGATCGTATCGCCTGCTGTCTTACCGTCTAAGTCGATTTCAACTTTTTCAATCAGGTTCTCTGGCAGTGCATCATATTTGATTTCTTCTAATAATAATTCTACAACACCAGATCTTACTTTCTCGTGATTTAAGAGTACAACTTCTGCTACAGAATGTACTTTTTCACCTTTTACCAATGCCTGGAAATCCATTTCCACAATCTCATGTTTCATTGCATTGTAGTCAATCTCTTTTAATAAGACCGGCATTTTCTGTCCATCAACAGTGAGAATTAACTGACTTCCCTTATTACAGGTTCTTAAGATTCTTTCTGCCTCTTTTTTCTCGATTTTCAGCGGCATGGAGCCTTCCATGTTCTTACCGAACACATTGCCTGTAACAAATCCTTCCCTTCTAAGCTTTTTTGCCTTGATCTGCATATCTCTTTTTTCAGCACTTAAAGTATTCATTTATCTTTTCCTCCAAAATGTCTGATGCTTAGAGGCCCTATTTATCAGGTCTGATAAGTATTTTTACGGTTATTCTTTTTTAAATAACCTCTTCTTTGTTACAGTGCAATTATAACACCGCTGTCAAAAAAAAGATTCACAAACATTTTTATTTTCAAAGGATTTTTTTATTATTTTTTAAAAATATTTCGAAAATGTATAGACAATTTTAACAAAACATTCCTTCTTATCATTCATTCTCGAACAATTCCTGAACAGACAATAAACGAAAATGATTCTTTTTCACATAAATTAATCCTTCTTTTGACATTTTCCCAAGTTCTTTTGAGAGGGCGGAACGGTCCACGCTTAAATAATCGGCGAGCTGCTGGCGGTTAAATGGTATATCAAACTCTTTACTGTTGCATAATACTGCCTGATTGGATAAATAGGATAAAATTCTTCCCCGGATGGATTTGGAGGAAGTGTTAAAAATTCTTCGGGACAGAGCAAGGTTTTTCTGTGCGGAAACCTGTAAAAGATTTTTTATGAGTTTATTATGGAAAATGCAGGAATTGGAACAAAGGTTGAGCATTTTTCCTACATTTAAAAATAAAATCTCTGTATCTTCTGCCGCAATGACATTGACTAACATTTTCTGGTCTGGGATGCTGGCATAGGTTTCAGCAAAGATTTCTCCCTCACCCGCCCGCTCTAACACACTGCGATTTCCCCAGATGTCATCATTTTCTATTAAAACACTTCCGGACAAAACGACGCCGACACAGGAGATCACTTCGCCGACCCGGTAAATCATTTCTTCCTTTTTATATTTGCGTCTGCCGGCTTTTAAACAGGAAAGCATCTGCTCGGTTTCCTCCGGTGTTGCCCCCTGAAAAAGCACCGTTTTTGATAATTTATAAAAATCCATATTTTTTCTCCCCGTTTGTTGTCAAAACAACATATTTATTAAATCAACTATATTATACTGCGTATAGAAAGTCAATTAAAGGAGGATAACAATGCCTTATATCAAAAATATTTCACATGAAGAAGTTTTACGCCATGCTGACAAGGTTTCTGCCGATAAAGGACAGATTG
>CAVCBH010000083.1:0-15123 GCA_963600375.1 bacterium
GTTGGTATGTGTGGTGAAGCAGCAGCAGATCCACATACCAACCATGATTCCTTCTGCTCTTCCGGCTTTGATTACTCGCTCGATAGAACGAAGTACTGCTGGATTGTAAGCAGAGTAAAGATATGCAACTTCTGCATTACCTCTGTCTACTGCCATAGTGTAACCGGTAAGATCGTTTGTTCCGATGCTGAAGAAGTCTGCTTCTTTTGCGAATACATCTGCCATTAAGCTTGCAGCAGGTGTTTCGATCATAATACCAATCTTGATATTCTCATCGTATGCAACGCCTTCTGCTTTGAGTTCTTCCTTAAGTTCTGCTACCATGTCTTTTACGGCGCGAAGCTCGTCTAAACATGTAACCATAGGAATCATGATACGAATATCGCCATATGCGCTGGCACGAAGTAATGCCTTTAACTGAGGACGATATAAATCTTCTCTCTTTAAACATAAACGAATCGCACGGAAACCAAGGAATGGGTTCTCTTCTTTTTCAAGAGCAAGATATGGAATCTCCTTATCTCCACCAACATCCAATGTACGGATGATAACTGGTTTGCCCTCTAAAGTCTCAGCAACCTTCTTATAAGCTGCAAACTGCTCTTCTTCTGTAGGAATCTGAGGACGATCCATAAACAGGAACTCTGTACGGAACAAACCAATCCCCTCTCCATCACATTCTACTACTTTCAGTGCATCTTCTGGCTTACCAATGTTCGCACAAAGTTCAACCTTAACACCATCTGCTGTTGTAGTTTCTTTGCCGATAAACTTGGCAAGTGCTGCTTTTTCTTCAAGATATGCAACCCGTTTCTGCTCATATTCTGCCTGAAGTTCTGCATCAGGATTAATGTAAACCTGACCTTCAGAACCATCTAACACAACCTGATCGCCATTAGAAACCTTTTCTGTGATTCCCGGTATACTGAGTACAGCCGGAATTTCAAGAGCCCGCGCAAGAATCGCTGAATGGGAAGTCTTACCACCAACTTCTGTAAGGATACCTGTTACATTCTTTGGATTGATTCCTGCTGTCATAGAAGGTGTTAAATCTTCTGCAACTAAAACAGTTCCTTCCGGTACACTTGCCAGATCTACATCTTCAACGTCAAGAAGTATCTTCAATAATCTTGTCTTTATATCACATACATCTGTTGCACGCTGCTGAAACATCTCATCATCAATGGATGAGAACATCTGCATATAATAATCGCAGATTTTCTCTACTGCGGCTTCTGCACACATCTTATCATCTGCGATGCTTGATTCCATCTGACCAGTCATTTCCGGATCCATAAGAAGAAGGACATGTCCTTCCAGAATCTCTGCTTCTTTCTCCCCTACTCTTTCCTTCATATCATCTGCCATTGCCTGTGTCTTTGCGATACATTTATCAAGGGCATCTGTTAATCTCTTCTTTTCAGCGTCAACATCACTGACTGCTTTATTATCGTATGCAAGGGAAGGCTCTTTTACAATAACAGCAGAACCAATGCCGATTCCTGCTGATGCACCAATACCAGTATACATTATCTTCACCTCAAATTTTGAATTACAATTATTCTCCTAAACCGGATTCGATCATCTCGATAGCAGTCTTTAATGCTTCTTCTTCATCAGCTCCATCACACTGGATTTCTACTTCAGAACCACATTTGATACAAGCGCCGATAATGTTAAGAAGGCTCTTTCCGTTTGTTGCTTTTCCGTTAAAATTGATTGTAACATCACTGTCAAACTTAGCCATTCCTTTAGCGAATACTCCTGCCGGTCTCATGTGAAGTCCCTGTGGGTTGTTGATTGTAACTTTCTGTGATACCATAGTTATTTCTCCTTTTCTTAATAGGTTAATATAAATATAAATAATAGCTAAAGAAAACAGGATACTGTGCTGCTGGCTGATGCATTCGGTTAGTATTATACCCTGCAATCATACCTCCCCTTATTCCTTTAGTACTCATTATTTTACCATTTTTTATATACACTGTCAATATAACAGCGACCTGACGTCAGGGCAAATTTCTCTGTAAATTCACTTCAAAGATGTCATTTAAATCCTGGTGGATAAGAAAGTATATTCCTTCTTTCCTGCTTCGTCATCTGGATAAAGTTCTACATATTTTTTTGCTGCTTCGTATGCCTTATCATACTCCTGTGCTTTCTCATAAATGACGATCTTCCCATACATAAAGTCTGCCTTTGACTGCCCGCCCTGCTCAATTCCTTTCTGGATATAGGACAGTGCATTATCATAGTCATTTTTCTTTACGTATATCTCACAGATTTTTTCTAAAAAGTCTGTATCCTGCGTATGATTCCAGCCCTGCTCATACACTTTTACTGCGGATTCTGTGTCTCCGGATTTTGCGACACACTCCCCTTTCAACATATAATATTGCGCATTTTTACTGTTATTATTAATCAGTTTATTATATATTTTCTCTGCTTTGTCATATTCCTTTAACTGATAATGACTCTCTGCCAGATAACATGTCATATCTAAGTCCAGTTCCCCGGCAAATATGGAATGACGCTTCAGCGCTTCTTCTAAGTAAGAAATTGTCTTTGAATAATCTTCTTCCTTAAAGTAAAGCAGCGCTTCTTTTCGGTATTCTATCTTCTTCTGGTAATTATGCCATTGAAAAACACCAGTTCCAGCAAGTAAGATCACAACAATGATTGCAACACGAATGATAATTTTACGCATAGAAAACCTCATTTCTCTTTTAACGAAAGAAAGGATGCCGCAGCATCCTTCTCTCAAAATCAATGTAATCTCGAAATCTCCTGCATCTGCCTTGTTGTCGATTCCGAAAGTACATATTACTATTTTCTTAAACCTAACTGTTCAATTAAAGTTCTGTAACGTTCGATATCTTTACCTTTTAAGTATGCAAGAAGGTTTCTTCTCTGACCAACCATCTTTAAAAGACCACGTCTTGAATGATGATCCTTAGGATTTGCCTTGAAGTGGTTCTGAAGGTCATTGATTCTTGCTGTAAGAAGTGCTACCTGTACCTCAGGTGATCCTGTGTCGCCTTCTGTTCTTGCATATTTTGTCATAATTTCCTGTTTCATTTCCTTTGTAATCATGTTACAATTCCTCCTATTATTATAATCACCTTTACGAAGATAAGGTCGGAGACTCCATACCCTGGCAAAGGTTCTGGCAAAAAGCATCTCTCATAGACTAGCATACTATTCTTTTTTTGTAAAGTTCTTTTTGCAATATTCTTTAGATGTTTTTCGTTCTTCTTTAAATCCAATCATTTTTCAAATGACTTTTTGAACTTCCTATATGCTTTAAAACATTTGCAGTTTTTAAATATTTTACGAATATTTTTCAAGCAATTTATGAAAATATTCCGGAAGTGGCGCTTCAAACTCTACGTATTTTCCAGTTCTTGGATGAATGAATCCAAGAACTCTGGCATGAAGACATTGCCCGGTAAGGCCCATCGCATTCTTTGGTCCGTATATCGTATCCCCCAAAAGTGGATGCCGTATACTTGCCATGTGTACGCGAATCTGATGGGTCCTTCCTGTCTCTAACTGACATTCAATATGATTGAACTGGTGATTCAGATGACTTAACACCCTATAATGTGTCACCGCTCTTTTTCCATTCTTTGCTTCTACTGCCATCTTCTTTCTGTCAATCAAACTTCTCCCGATCGGGGCATCCACCGTTCCCTCTTCCTGCGTAAAGTTATTATATACGATTGCCTCATATTTTCTTGTAATCGAATGTTCCTTTAACTGCTCTGCAAGACTTTTATGTGCCATATCATTCTTACACACAACAAGGACTCCGGTTGTATCTTTGTCAATCCGGTGAACGATTCCCGGACGAAGGATTCCATTAATGCCGGAAAGATTATCCCGGCAATGGTATAATAATCCATTCACAAGCGTTCCGGTATAACGTCCCGGACAGGGATGAACCACCATATCTTTTGGTTTATTAATTAAAATCACATCTTCATCTTCATAAAGGATCTCCAGATTCATCTTTTCGGGAAGGACCTCTAACTCTTTAAGTGGTGGAACACATATAACAACAGAGTCTTCCACACGAAGGCGATATCCGGACTTTTGTTTCTTTTCTCCAACCTGTACCTGGCCTTTCTTGATCAACTTCTGAATATAGGAACGGGAGTGTTCCTTTAATTCTGCTGCAAGGAACTGGTCAAGACGCATTCCTTCCTGCTCTTCCATAACCGTATAACAATATCTTTGTTCTTCTTTTCTCTCTGCCATACTTGTTCTTCCTACTCCTGCTCTCTTTTCTTAGAAAATACTCTGTCTAAATCCTCTTCCTGATAGAAAAACAGCATCAGGACAACGAGCAGAAACGCTGCTACTGTCACGTAAATATCTGCTACATTAAACACCGGAAAGTTGATCAGGCTAAAATAAATAAAATCTACGACATATTTTCTGAAAATACGGTCGATCATATTTCCAAGCGCTCCTGCTCCTACAAAATAAAGGCATACTTTAAGCGGTGTAAAATGCTTTTCTTCTGGAATCTTTCCAGAAATCCATATAAGCCCCACAAGGACAACTACGGTGATGATCAAAAAGAACCACTGCTTATTCTGCATAATCCCAAATGCAGCACCCCGGTTCTCCACATAGTAGATTTCGAGTACATTCCGGATAATCGGTATACTTCCAATCGGTTTTAGTATTTTGACCGCCCACAGCTTAGTAAGCTGGTCTGCTAAAAGCAGTAACGCAAAGATTCCTGCCGACTTTACTTTCTTTTCCATTACGATCCCCCTATTTCAGAACGTCAAGCATCTCTTCCGGGGTTACATCCTGACAGATTGCCGCCTCTCCGACTTTATCTAACAAGACGAACTTAATCCTTCCATGTTCCATTTTCTTATCATGTCTTGTTTCTTTTACGATATCTTCTGCCGAAAGTTCTTCCGGTAATGCCGGGAAGTCAAAATAACTATATACTTCCCTGATCTGTTGCTTCTCTTCCGCACTGATATAGCCTCTCTTACAGGAAATATCTGCTGCAAGCAACGAGCCTATCGCCACACACTCTCCATGTGTCAAGGAGAAATTCATCAGTTTTTCAATGGAATGTCCCAGTGTATGTCCAAAGTTAAGGAAGGCACGGATTCCATGTTCCTTCGGATCTTCTTCTACTACCGCCCTCTTAATCTGGCAGCTTCCCTCGATCATATGGGCAAGGGCTGCATCCTCTCTGTCTGCAATCGCCTCTTTATTCTCTTTTATCCAGTCAAAATACGCTTTATCACGAATAAGACCATGCTTTATCACCTCTCCAAGTCCACTGTGATACTGACGTTCAGAAAGTGTCTTTACTGTATTTACATTGATATATACCAGCTTTGGCATGTAAAATGCACCCACCATGTTTTTATATGCCTGATAATCCACACCAGTCTTTCCACCAATACTGCTGTCTACCTGCGCCAATAAACTTGTCGGAATCTGCACAAAATCAATGCCTCTAAGATAGGTCGCTGCCGCAAATCCGGTCAGGTCTCCTGTCACACCGCCGCCAAGTGCAAGAAGCATATCCTTTCTGTCAAATTCATGTGTAATCAGAAAATGATACAGCTTATCTACTGTAGACAAGTTCTTGCTCGCCTCGCCTTCTTCGAAAATATACACTTCAAGCTTCGCACATCCTCCTTCTAAAATACGTTTCACCTCTTCTAAATAATAAGAGGCCACCTGATTTTCTGTAACAATACATAACTTTCGTTCTTTAATATTAAAAGCAGAAAGTTCCTTTACCAGATTTGAAAAACCGTCCTCAATTACGATATCATAAACCCTTTTACCTTCTGCTGTTACTTCTAACCGCTTTTCTACCATTGTCTGTCCTCCTGAAATACGTTTAAATTGTTGTCTGTTCGTTTATTATAATACCTGACGCACCTGTATGCCAGTATAATTATATATTTATATGCAAAAATACAGAGAGGATATATGGACGGCCTCCACTCCATCCATATATCCTCTCTGCCTTTGTTTCTCGTCCAACTATTCTTCTATTATCCTTTTGTCTTTTATGTATGCCATTCGGGAACGTGTTTGCCGATTGCTTTTGACTCCCAAACACGTTTCTACTCTGGTATATTAAAAGTTCGAAAGTTCCGGTGAGAGCATATCTTCATTCACAAGCTCATCTCTGAGATCTCCTGTTACTTCAATGTTACCTGGAGCTACAATAAAAATGTTATTGGAAATTGCCTTCAAAGAACCGTCTACTGCAAAGCTTGCACCTCCGATAAAGTCAATGATACGCTGTGCCTTTCCGATTTCAATTCCCTCTAAGTTGACTACGATCGTCTTACCTTCCTTTAAGAATTCCGCTACGATCTGTGCCTCGTTAAATGTCTGCGCTCTGATTACTTTCACACTTTCACCTTCTTCTTCTCTTCCATGAAACTGGATTACTCTGCCCTGACCATCTTCAAACTCATCGGAGTCGGCTGCCTCTTTCTTCTTGCGTCTTAAAGACAGAATTGGTTTATGAGGTTCTTCGTCTTCCTCCTCTTCCGCGCTCTCCTCCTCGCCGGCATATCCTTCGTCTTCCGGCACTTCGCTGTATTCATCATCAAATGGTTCCGTTTCGTCATCTGCATCGCTTAGCTTCATCATATTTAAAAACTTTTCTGCAAACTTCACCCTGCGTACCTCCTGTTATTTATTGTAATTCCGCGCCCCAAAGATTCCAGTACCAACACGTACCATCGTTGCACCTTCTTCTATGGCCACTTCGTAATCATTGGTCATTCCCATAGATAAAATATCCATAGATACATTATCAATGTTTTTCTCTCTAATGTCAATAAATAATTTATGTAATTTTTCAAAATAACAGCGATTTTCTTCTGGATCTTCCACAAATGGAGCACTTGTCATTAATCCTCTGACGTGCACATGTGGCAATCTACTGATTTCCTCCACCAACGCAATCACTTCCGGACCATCAATACCAAACTTGGTATCTTCCTGTGCAATGTTTACCTGTACAAGAATCTGTGCCTCTACATTCTTCTTTACCGCTTCTTTTTCAATCTGCTTTGCCAGATGAAGAGAATCTACAGAATGGATCAGCTCCACCTTATCAATGATGTACTTTACTTTATTGGTCTGCAGATGTCCGATCATATGCCAGTGTACCGGTTTTGAAATATTCTCATATTTATCACACAGTTCCTGTACATAATTCTCGCCATATTCCATCTGTCCTGTCAGAAGAAGTTCCTCAATGTCAGACAGTGGTTTCACCTTGCTTACCGCTACTAAAGTAACTTCCTTCGGGTCTCTTCCCACTCTCTCACAAGCGTTTTTAATATTGGTCTGTACTTTTTTTAAATTCTCTGCAAGCATTAATAAATCACCTGATCTTCCTTTACTGTGTCACTATTTAAAATAATTCTGTCATAAAGTTCTATTCCACTGTTTTGTGCGGACACAATACAGTAGTCTTCGTTACGTTCTACCATCTCCACCTGTTTAAAGACGGTGTAGCCTCTGTTTACGATGTAAACGCCCTGAATCTGGGTGGTGTCTTTTAATGTGTAAATCTTCTCTTTGTTCGTTTCCGATATAACGGTTCCTTTTGTCAAATCTGCAGAGGAAACGTAGGCATACGCATCATCTGTCTTATATACATCAACAGAGGTCTGCGTCAGAATCTTCTCTCCCTTCTTGTTTGTTTTCATAATATTGACCTGCTCTTTCTTTGAAGAGTTGCTGCCATTGACAAGAAAACTTTTCGGAATTTTATAGACATCCTTTTTTACAAGGGAACTGGATGGAATCTTCAGTCCTTCTGTCTCTGATAAAGTAAGCGATACATACAAATACCGCTGGTTCAGATAACGCTGAATATAATTATCAAAAGATAATACAACATAATATCTTTTATCTTTTTTCAGGCAATGATACTTTGTCGATGTCGTAAAGTTATCTTTATGGAACGTTACCTGTATTGTCTGTGTATCTTCTTCTCTTTTCTTTAAGCGGCTGTAATCATTCTTACTAAGAGGAATCATCATCTGCCAGTCCTGTCCTTCTACCAGACGATAGACCGGAGTTCCCGCCTTTTGTTTCTTGTCGGTACGAAGATCTTTCATCTTCTTTTTGTTTACAAATGTATCTTTTGTAACCGCCTGCTGATTCAGACTCTCCAGTCCGTCTGATAAGAAAGAAACAATTCCCTCCTTTGCAGTGGTCACAGTAATATACGCATTCTGTCCATATTTTTGCGCAAGTTCTTCCTGGTTCTTGGCAAGTATCGTATCAGTATATGCAAGAAGTGTATTGCTTATGTCACTTTGCATCTCATATAAAAGAGAAAAATTATTATCTGTGTAGCCCTCACTAAATACTTTTAGCCTCTCTACCACCTGTTCTTTTTCATCCTGACTGACAGAATTCTTTTTGTCAAGCATCCCTTTTAAATACTTCTGCACCTTTCCGGTAGTGTCTACCGTATAGACAATGCCATTCTTACTTATCATAGAGCCTTCCTGAACATAATAATTAATATATCCGCTCTGTGTTGTATCCACCAGAGATTCTTTTCGAAGGGCAACTCCAGTTCCGCCGATGCTGTCTACGATATCACTTGCGCTCACCTCATAGATCGCAAGCTTGCTTTTTCCGATATAGCTTAAAATATATGCCATCAGATAGATAACGATAATAAGAAATATCAAGGTTCCGAGATTAATATGCAAATGTGTACTTTTCTTCTTTGCTTTTGCCATACTACATCCCCCATCTATTTAAAGCTGCCCCATTCAAATAATTGTACTTTGTTCCCTGAACGTACTCTTTCTCTTCCATGAGCGCCTTCCATTCATCTGTTAGTTTCCACCAGCTATTCCCCCAATTTGAGAAAGCGGAATCTTTCTCAGGGATGCGGCTAAATAATCTTTCTACCGTGATATCTGGTCTTAGCAGGGCAACAAACTCTGCCAGTCGTTCCAGATATTCTTCCTTAGAGCAAATCGCAATCTCTCCGCGGACATATCTGTCATATAACTCGCACTCCTTGGGAATATATAAAGAATGAAGCTTCACCATAGCAATTGGTAATGCCGATAAAATCCTTGCCGACTCCTGCGCATCCTCCATCGTATCTCCCGGAAGATTTAAAATCATATGCACACAGACCGGAAACTGATACGGCGCAATTCTTAAAACCGCATCAATCAGTTCGGCCAGACCATGTCCTCGGTTCATCTTTGTTAACGTATGATAATTCACCGTCTGTAATCCAAGTTCTATTGAAACTTCTATCCCTGTACGATCATGAAATGCTTCAAATGCTTCCAGATAATCCTGTCTGATGCAATCCGGTCTTGTCGAAATCGAAATCTCAACAACATCCTCCATCTTTGCCGCTTCTTCCATATAAGCAAGCAGTTTTATAAGAGGAAGAAAAGTGTTGGTATAATTCTGAAAATAAGCAATAAACTTATGGGCGTGATAGCGCCTCTCTACTTTTTCTCTTGACTTTCTCATCTGCTCTGTAACAGAAACAGAACTTTCTGTTGCCTCAAACCCTGTTCCTTCTTCTGCACAAAAAAGGCATCCTCTCCCGTCTTTCTTGTTCGGACAGGTTACTGGAAGATTCACAGGAAGCTTATATACTTTTTCTCCATATTTGTCTTTTAAATACTGCGAATATGCATAATAATATTGTTTTTCCATTTTAGCTAAAACCATAAAAAGGCGGCCTCATAATATTATGAGGCGCCTTAAATCTTTTCGTATCTTATTCAAATTCCAGATATCCGCCATGTATGTATATTATTGGACGGCTCTGTATCAGATAATAACGAATTATAATGCATGAGAAACGTATTTCTGTACAGATTCCGGCATATTTTCTTTATCTTCGGAAGCGCTGATTACAAAATCAACTCCAAACTTCTCAGATAAAGCGTTCAGTTTTTCAATTGCATAATCCAGATTGTCTTCGATGCAAGCTGTTGTCAGGAAGCTGTCAAGATAAATCTTATCTAAGTCATGATCCTGAGAAAGAATTCCTGCAATGAATCCGATAAACATATCTGTATCTGTAACATTAAAATCAGGAACTACAATAAGACGAATCTGATTGCTTAATTCATACATATGCTTATTGTTCTTGTCAAGGTAAACGATTGTGCCTTTTGTCAGCTTAATGTCATCATTTACCTGCTGAATTAAGATCTTAGTTTTTCCTTTTCCTTTCGCACCTGCAATAATATCAATCATGTGAATATCCTCCTTTAGATGTATTATTGGACCGTAGTCCTTTCTTTTGTAACAGGAAAGGCTCGTGCCAATTCTTTTATATGCTATATTATAATTTATATCATATAAAAGCACAACCATTAATTTGTTGTTTTTTCTAATAACTGTGACATAGAGGAATACAGAACGTCTTTTGTCTCTGCACCTAATACTACAGAGAAGAAACGCTCTCCTTTTTTATTCTTTGTCATCAGTATCAGACAGGACTTTGCCATTGAAGTAGTTCCTGTCTTACCGCCGTACATTACCACTCCTTCCGGTACAGGGAATTCATTGAGCAGGTAGTAGTTCGTACTCTGCATATATTCATTGATCTGTGTTTTCTTTGGCGTTGTATATGTCATCGTATAATCTTTGGAAGATACCGTATCAACAAAAGTATCATACTTTACTGCCTCTTTAAATATCAGATAAAGATCATATGCTGTTGTATAATGATCGTTGTCATGAAGTCCATTCGGATTCACAAAATGGGTATGTGTTGCTCCCAGTTCCTTTGCTTTTGCATTCATCATATCGATAAACTTTGATTCAGAACCAGCCACATACTCTGCAAGTATTACTGCACAATCATTCGCAGATTTGATAAGCATTGTGTGAAAAACCTGTCCCACCGTAACAGTATCACCCTTTGTGAGTGTACTGATAACTGCTCCATTCTCCGTCAGATTAATATCATGTTTTAACGTAATCTCGTCATCCATATTTCCATGTTCTAATGTCAGTAAAGCAGTCATTACCTTCGTAATACTGGCCGGATATAACTTATCAAAACAATGATAGGATTCTAATACTTCATTTGTGCTGTCATTAATGAGCAGATCGGCGTAATCATTACTTTGATAATTTGGATCCGTGGCTTCTGTCTCGGACAATACTGCCAGATTCGCTGCCATTCCCTTAAGGTCTGCTCCTGCCTCTTCTTTATTCTTCGCATAATAAGATGCAAAAGAATTCGTAATCTTCAGAGGATTCCCACTGCATCCGCTACATACTGCCACCACTAACACAAAAATACTGATTGTGCATATTATTCTCTTTTTCATAGTCACTCTTTTCTTTTTGCCTATACTATCTGTACATCTCACGCCACTCAAGATCTCCACGTTCAAGAGCTTTTACTAACAGCTCTGCTGTCGCAAGATTCGTTGCAAGTGGAATATTGTGTACGTCACATAAATGCATAACATTAAAGATATCTGGTTCGTGAACCTGCTGGTTCTGTGGATCACGCAGGAAAATAACCATATCAATGAGGTTGTGTTCAATCTGAGATGCCATCTGCTGCTCTCCACCAAGCGGTCCTGCCAGATATTTGTGTATTGAGAGGTTGGTCACTTCCTCAATAAGTCTTCCTGTTGTCGCTGTCGCATACAGTACATGCTTATTCAGAATACCTCGATAAGCAATACAAAAGTTCTGCATTAATTTCTTCTTTCCATCATGTGCGATCAATCCAATATTCATATATTTCCCCTCCTAGTAATGTCTTTGTAAGCCTATATTTAAAACAATCCCTATACCTGCCATATAACTCAAAAGTGATGTCAGACCATAGCTGACAAATGGTAAAGGCAATCCGGTATTTGGAAGAAATTCCGTTGCCACACCAATATTGATAAACGATTGAAATCCAATGAGCGCCGCCATTCCCGTGGCAATCAGCCGCCCACTCATATTCTTTGCGACATAAGCGGTCTTTAAACATTCTATCATTATTATAGCCAATAATGCAATAACAATAACACTTCCGATAAAACCAGTTTCCTCTCCTACAACAGAAAAGATAAAGTCTGTCTGCTGTTCCGATACAAAACCGGTATCTGCCACTGTAACATCGGCAATCGTATTATTGTTAAGGCCCTTTCCATATAACTTTCCAGAACCGATCGCCATAACTGAATTATCCTGCTGATATGCAGTTGTTGACGAATATTTGGACGGTTCTAAGAATGTCATGATTCGGGTAACCTGGTAATCGTGAAGCAGAACCTGATTTGGTGTCTGTATATACCAGATAAAAAGGAAGCCAAGTGGTATGATGATCGGTATGATAATCTTAAGCCACTTTTTAATCAGTGCTGCTGAAAATCCACCTACAAAAATTACAGATAGTAAAATAAATGTAATATCAAGCGTTGTAGACAGGTTCGGTTCTATCACTACTAAAAAAAGGGGTAAGGCACACAGCAGGGCAAGTTTGAAAAGTACTTTCCATTCCATGAAATCCTCTTCGTGTTCCTGTATGTATACCGCTACAAATATAATCATAATAATCTTTGTCAGTTCCGACGGCTGAAGTCTGGTGAAACCAAGATTGATCCATCGCTGTGCTCCATTTACACTGACACCGACAAGCTTTACAAGAACAAGGAGTACAATATTAATCAGATATAAAATCCTGTTGAAACCACATACAAAATTAAAATTCACAACAGACAACACTAACATTACTCCCGCACAAAATATCAGTCCAACTAATTGTTTACTCGTATAGCTACTGTCCGCACTATTGATAAATAGCACTCCCATTCCACTCAAGACAAGAACCGCGCTTATCAATATCCAATTATAATTTTTAAATTGGTATTTCTGCTTTAACATGTTTCTCCTCCTGTATTCGCTACCTCGGAGATTTCAATTCTTTAATCGGTATATTGGCATAAATTGCCGGAACATTTCCATGTCCTCCATCCGACTCCATCTGGGTTATCTGGATATCCAGCCCGTCTATATCAATCTCCATGTATTTTGAAATTACTTTTATTATGTCGTTTTTTATTAATTCCATCGTTTCCGGCGAACAATTTGCTCTGTCAGATACCAGGACGAGCTTTAAACGGTCTTTCGCCGTGTTCCCCGATGTTTTTTTCTTAAGCAAGCCATCCATGAACCCCATTAGATTCTCCCCCTTTAGTAACCGCGCTTAAATAAATTTGCAATCTTTTTCAGGATGCCTTCTGTCTCGAACTCCATAAATGGAACTTCTTCTCCAAGCACTCTGTGGCAAATATTCGCAAACGCCCTTCCAGCCTGTGTATCTGAACCAACAAGTGGTTCTCCTTCATTCGTTGAAATAACGATACTCTCATCGTCTGGAACAACTCCAATCAGATCAATGGCAAGAATCTCGATGACATCATCTACAGACATCATATCACCACGCTTTACCATATCCATACGAATTCGATTGATAACCAGCTCAATCTTTTTGAGTTCTTCTGATTCTAAAAGTCCGATAATTCTGTCCGCATCACGGATTGCAGATACTTCTGGTGTTGTTACGATGATGGCTCTATCTGCTCCCGCAATTGCATTCTTAAATCCCTGCTCGATTCCCGCCGGGCAATCAAGAAGAATGTAGTCAAAATCTTCTCTTAATTCATCAACTAACTTCTTCATCTGTTCCGGGCTTACGGAACTCTTATCTCTTGTCTGTGCAGATGGCAGAAGGAAAAGGTTAGAATATCTCTTATCTTTGATCAGTGCCTGCTTCAGACGACAGTTTCCCTCCACAACATCTACCAGATTATATACGATGCGGTTTTCCAGACCCATAACCACATCAAGATTACGAAGTCCTATATCTGTATCAATCATAACCACTTTCTTTTCAAGCTTTGCAAGTCCCGTTCCAATATTGGCTGTTGTCGTGGTCTTTCCAACTCCACCTTTTCCAGATGTAATAACAATTACCTCACTCATCTTTGTTCTCCTTTATTTTTTAACTAATACTAATCTCACTGATTAATGACCTCGTAATCGTTTCGATAAAAATATTATCATTCTCTACGAATGCAAGCTTTGCCAGCAATTCCTGATGATTCTTCTTCCTCGCATTCTTCCTTGTGTTTTTCCCCCTCTGATCTGGTGAACGGGCAATGTAACCCCCAATCTGTATCTGCATCGGCTCCATCATAAGGGCTGCCACAAATGCGTTCTTATCATCCGGATAACCAGCGTGTACCGTGCCTTTCAGGCATCCCAGCACAACAACATTTCCCCCGGCAATAATCTGTGCCCCCGGATTAATATCCCCAAGAATCACTATGCTTCCATCCACTTCTATCTTTTGACCAGAACGTAAGGTTCCTCGATAAAACTGTCCATTCTTCCCAATACGATTCTCTGGAAAAGATTCTTCTTCCTTTTGCTTTTCTTTCTTGTCTTCCTCTCTGAGTTCAGACAGGACTTTGGCAAACTGTGTTTCGTAAACTTTAGCGCCATCAATCACACAGCTTATATTCAGCCCACTGTTCTCAGAAATCGTATCTACTAAAAGATTCTGTTCTCCAGATGTAAGATCACGTCCGGTAAAACTTACTGCAATCGGCTTCTTTAAATCGAAAAAATGAGTAGATTCCTTAAACTTGTCCCCTACTTCCCGAAGAAGCTCTTCAAAAGGAAGGGTCGGATTCAGCACAATCTGAAATCCATATTTATTCCCTTTAATAATAACGGAACTTTTCATATCTCCTCCTGTTTTCTGCTATGTACTCTCTGAATCTTTCTTACCTGTTCTTTGTAAGGTGCTTTTCAATCCCGGGAATACATTAATCATTACTTCCATCTGAACCGGTAGGCAGCAATGCTGTTGTTGCCTTCTTCTCTGCCTTGCTGGCCTTTCCAAAATAGTACTTATAGATGTCTCGGGCAATCTCTGCTGCATTCGCTGAAGTGTAACCATTCGGCACTACTACGGTCATGGTAATGTCAGGATTGTCATATGGAGCATAAGATATAAATAACGCATGGTTTGGTCGTTTCTTGTTTTCCTGAGCTGTACCGGTCTTACCCGCTACTTTCATGCCC
>CAVCBH010000084.1:0-16705 GCA_963600375.1 bacterium
GCATTTGACCACAGTGGATTAATCTATGGAATGGGACATGCTGTTTATTCTGTCTCCGATCCAAGAGCGAGAATCTTCAAGGGATTCCTTGATAAACTTGCGAGAGAAAAAGGTTACGATGAAGAATTTGAATTCTATGACAGAGTAGAGAAGCTCGCAGTACAGACCATTCAGGAAAAGCGCCGCATTTACAAAGGTGTAAGCGCAAACATCGACTTTTACAGCGGCTTCATGTATCGAATCCTGGGACTACCAGACCAGTTATTTACTCCAATGTTTGCCGTAGCACGTATGGTCGGCTGGAGTGCACATCGCCTTGAAGAGTTGATGAACTGTGACAAGATCATCCGTCCTGCATACCAGAGTGTGGCGATGGACAGGGAATATATACCAATAGATAAACGAATTGTTGTAGGATAGTAAGAATTCAAAAAAGATTAACAAAAAACACTAAAGAAAAGATCAACAAAGATCAACAAAGCAATAAATAATACAAGTAAAATTATAATCTGGTTAAAAATAATCAAATAATAACAGAAAGTAATAGAATAAGTATTCGGGAGGAAACATGAAGGCAAAAGACACAGAAAGTTCTGAATGGCAAGAAGGTGAACCGCCGGCGGAACGAAAAGTGACTTTAGAAGATTATCAACAATTAATTATACAGATGAGAAAGGCGAATGTTCAGTTCCAGCAAATGTGTAACATTCCATCAGGTGAGCTCACGATGTTACTCACCTTACGCCGCCTGCTGCTGGTCAAAGCATTTGTTATTCCATCTGATATCGGCGATGCGATGAAGCTGTCAAGACCAGCCGTATCCAGAATGCTCCATAACTTAGAGCGAAAAGGATACCTCGAAATGAAAAGCAGTGAAGAAGACCACCGCTATGTAAAAGTGCAATTTACCCCACAGGGAAAGAATCTTATCACCGCAGAGTTGGAGAAGTGTTGTATGCTCTTAGAGAGGGTAAAAGAACGAATGGGAGAAGGAGATATGAATCGATTTCTTCATTATTATAGTGAATTTTGTACTATTCTGGTAGATGAGATATTCTGATTTTGCGTAGCAAAACAGCCGCTTCCAAAGAGAGCTGATACCCTGTATTTGTGACTCTGTCACTGTAGGTTGAATGTTCGCTTAACGGCTCACATTCAATCCTCGATCTAAGGCCCCAAATACAGTGTATCGGCTCTCTTTGGAAGTTGTTTTTTGGAAGCCTCACAAATCAAAATTCTTCTAATTTCTTCAAAAGTGCCATTTCCCCGGAAACATTATACTTCGCGCAGAACCGACAAAGAGCAAAAAGCGTTTCCCCTAATTTCTCCGAAAGCTCTTCATCGCTGCTGAACTTCTTCTCTGGTTCTTCTCCTGCAGTGCCAAGCTGTAAGTTGACAACGGAAGTGAGAAGATCCTTAAATACATCCTCATCTTCTGTAGAAAACATACCGGCAGCAGCCGCCTTTTTCGCAATCTTCTGGCCACGGATAAGGGCAGGAAAACTTTCAGGAACAAGTGCGATATCTTCCTTAACAGAAGTCCGTTTATGTCCGTGTTCCTGTGCCTTTAACTTTTCCCAGTCCTCCTGCTGCTGCTCCACGCTGTCATAATGCCGGCCAGCAAATACATGAGGGTGGCGGTGAATCATTTTCCGGGCAATGCCATCGATCACATCTTCAATTGCGAATTCTCCGTTGTCTTCGGCAACCTGTGACTGTAACAGTACCTGAAAGAGAAGATCGCCAAGTTCTTCTTTTAAGTTAGCAGAGTTCCCGGTTTTTGTCAGATCAGATACTGCCTGATTCACTTCGTAGGCTTCTTCTAACGTATACAATTTAAGAGATTCATGTGTCTGTGACTTGTCCCACGGGCAGCCATTCTCTCCGCGAAGTGTTGCCACAATCGCCTGTAATTCCTGAAAATTAAACTTTTTATCCATAAAAATGCCCCTCCTCCGGGCAGAATATAATAAAGATGAAATTCTTAAATATGCAAAAGTATGCAAAAGACTATTGTAAAAATATGTTATTTGCTTTATTATATCAGTATGTCACGAAAAAATCTACATCAAAAGAAAGAAGGTTTAGGATTAATGAACAACTTTGGACGGGCAGTACTGGCGGTGGGGTTAAGTGCAGTCATGACATTTACGAATCCAGGATGCTTTTTTCAGGCAGGGGCAGATCAGGCAGGAGTCGAGTCTATAGCCGTTTATGCGTCAGAGACAAAGATGGTATCAAGCAGGATGACAGCTCTGGAGCGCACATCCACTGCTAATTCAGGAGAAGGTGGAAGCACGGAAGAAGTGACAACAGAGAAAAGGGAAGAGACGACGACAGGTAGTAAGGAGAATACTACTTCTTCCGAGAAGAATACAAGCAGTACGGGTAAGAACGAATCCCAGACAGAACATACGACAGAAAGTGGACAGAATACATCAGGTGGAACATCAAACAGCACATCAGGCAGTATGTCTGGAACAGATGGTCAGACTGGGAATAATACACAGTCAGGAAGTTCGCAAAGCGATAATGGCGGAGATAACGCAGACAATAGTGAAGGTACTACAGCAGCGAATACAGGAAGTAATGCAGGAAACACAGCAAGGAATAGGGCAAAGAAGAACATTTCTACAAGACAGGAAGCAGAACTACAGGTTAAGAACAGCGTAAAGGACATTAATAATGAACTGGCAGAAGAAGCTGCACCAGATGAAAGTGGGAATGCAGGAACTTTTATCCCTAAGATTTATAACGATACACGACTTGCCATGAAGAATAATAAGGAATACATCGCAGGATATGTGTATTTTAATCAGACGGACAGTGCCTGGAATCAGAACGGATACTGTATTGCCAGGGCAGGCTGTGGACCAACTTCCATGGCAGTCGTTATCACATCCCTTACAGGTAAGTGGGTCACACCGCTTGACACAGCAATATGGGGATATCGGCATGGATTTTATTCAAGAGCAGGCTCTTCCCATGCGATGATTCCAGCGATGGCAGCAGCGTATGGCTTAAAGTGTCAGGGTGTGGGAACCGATTATACTGCGATAAAGAAGGCATTAAAGGCAGGGAAGCCAGTCGTATGTCTCATGGGACCAGGTTACTTTACAAGAGGTGGACATTTTATGGTTCTTGTGGCAATCGATAAGAATGACTGTGTTACGATAGCCGATGTAGGAAGTAGAACACGCTCTGCTTATAAGTATCGTCTTTCCGATGTGATCGCGCAGTCTAAAGGAGCGAGTGCCGGAGGACCTTTCTGGGTTATGTCCTACGACAAAGAAAGTCGTGCAGCATTCCGGAAGAAGCAGGCAATTAAGAATTATACACAGGAAGATATGGTAGCGGACTTTGCAGACATTTCCTATATGAAGATAAAGGGAGATCTTCCGGCAACATTGAAAGAAGAGAAGAAAGAAGTATCTGTGAAAAAGGTTGTATCTATTCTTAAGATGTCAACTGGAGAGGGCATATTTGAAGCACTTGGAGCAGGCAGTGGTTCGGTACTTGCAGGGTCTGTCGGAACAGGTAATGCACTGCTTTCACCAACAAGTCGGAATAGCCAGGTAGTGGTCATCAAAACAGGAGACACAGATACGTCTGATGTTACAGGAACGGCGGATGCGGTAAGTGTGACGGATAAGGATTCATCAAGTCAGAATCTTGCTCTCACATTAAAGCAGGACATTGCCAGAAGACAGTGGGAGAAGAGAATTCCTTTATCCAAGCTGGAAAGCTATTTAAAAGGAACGATAGAAAAGTAGGAACAGATACTAATCAATAGAATTATCAGATAAAAGTTTATAAAAGAATATCAGAATGTGGCAGCAAACAAAGATTTGTAAGGTATGCCAGTGAGTGATATCAGCAAACAAAGATTTGTAAAGAACATCTGCGAGTGATACCAGCAAACAAAGATTTGTAAAGAACATCTGCGAGTGATACCAGTAAATAAAGATTTGTAAAGAATACCAGTGAGAAAATATTAGTAGATAAAAACTCACAAAAAATACAAAAATAAGTAAAATCAGCAAAGTAACCATATAATCATATGAGTAAATGGACAAAAATTATGAGAAAGATTAATTACAGAATTACAGTAAATATCACACAGAAGACGATGAAGCTTGGTTTTCGTGCCAAGATGCCGGATGAGATGCAGGGAAAGAGAATCCGTGTGCAGGCAGTATTTACACAAAGACAGGTAGAACGTCGTTTTCCGATGGAGGTAGTAATTGAAGAGGGAGAAGTGGGTGACCAGATTCGCGCAGATGCAGAGATTCTTCTGCCGTATGTATTTTACAGCCCACCACGTCATAAGGTGAATGTCATCTTTATGCTCTGGTGTGGAGTGGAGGAGATTTGTCTTGATGATCAGCCATTTCCAGTACAGAAGGAGCTTTTTGCGCGGGCAGATATTGTCCGTAAGAGGAATCTTCTTAAGTTTGCAGGCTGTTCCCTTGGACTTCCATTTTTACTGTTAAGAGATTATTTTAAAGAAGATAAGAACTTTATAAAGGCAGCGAAGCGAGCCAATGAGACAGTATACAGAATCAGTGGCTATAGTTACAGTGCCCGTCAGCAGAATACCGACTATTTTGCCAGTCGATACCGCAAATATGTAACAAAGAATAAGGTGAAGCCGAACCAGATTCTTTTCCTTTCGGAAAGGGAGCCGGAAGAAGGGGGCAACCTTATGCTTGTAAAGAAATGGTTTGAGGAAAATGAACCAGAAGTAGAGATTACTACATTTATAAATACAAAGACTGTAGACCATCTTAAGAAGAAGGAACTTCGGGAATGTGCTTTCAAATGTGCCACTTCTGCAGTGATTATTCTCGAGGACTTTTACCCACAACTTCACAGTATTCAGAAGCGCAATGAGACGAAAATCGTGCAGTTATGGCACGCCTGTGGTGCATTTAAGACATTTGGGCTTACCCGTATGGGAAAAAGAGGCGGCGCGCCACAGACGTCCATGAATCACAGAAACTATGACCTTGTGCCAGTAAGCAGCGATACTGTAAGGGACATTTATGCAGAAGCATTTGGTATTTCGTCAAGTAAAGTGCAGGCACTTGGCGTACCACGTACAGATCGTTTCTTTGACTGGGATTATGAAGAAAAGAAGCGGGCAGAACTTTATGAGAAATACCCGGCATTTAAAGATAACAGAGTCATTTTATTTGCGCCGACATTCCGTGGAGACGGGAACAAAGATGCTTACTATCCGACAGATGCGTTTGATGTGAATCATTTCATGGAAAGACAGCCGGAAGATACCGTACTTATTTTAAAGAATCACCCATTTGTAAAGCAGAAGTTTGGAGTAGATGCCAGATGGCAGGATCGAGTATTTGACTTAAGTACAGAGGAACATATCAATGACCTTATGCTTATAAGTAATCTTCTGATTACTGACTACAGTTCCAGCGTATTTGAAGCGGCCGTCTTAGAGCTGCCAATGCTTTTCTATGCATTTGATGAGCAGGAATATATGGATAGCCGAGACTTTTATTTTGACTATAAAGATTTTACACCAGGCCCGGTAGTCACAGATTTTGACGCATTATGCGAACAGTCATCCATGCTATTAAAAGGTTTTGTGTCAGAAAATGAACAAGCCGACCTTAAAAAATTCTGTGAAATTTTCTTAAATACTGTCGATGGTTGCAGCACAGAGCGCATTTGCAGGAAAATAAAGACAAACTATATAAATATTTAACTAAATTCACAGAAAAAGTTTGACAACTCATGGAAAATAATATAAAATACTGGAAACGCAATAATCCGCTTAAAGAGAAAATGTTATTATTTGCATAATATTTACAAAGTTGCATGAAAAAAGTGATTTATTGCTATGTAATTCAATCATAACTTCACTGTATGAGTTATGATTGAATCACAACATAATTAAGAATTTAACAGATGACATCAGGGATTAGACATAGTAACAGAAGTTTAACAGACAACAATGGGGATTTATAGTTACTAAGGAGGAATTATAACAGATGAAAGGAATAGTATTAGCAGCCGGAAGAGGTACAAGACTTTACCCTATGACAAAGCCGGTTTGTAAACCATTATTACCAGTATATGATAAGCCGTTAATTTATTATCCAATCGCTACCTTACTTCAGGCAGGAATCAAGGATATTCTTGTAATCATTCCACCAGGAGAAGAGAGAGAATTTACGAACCTTCTCGGCGATGGAAGCGAACTGGGAATTCACATCGAATTTGCAGTACAGAAGGTTGCACGAGGAATCGCAGATGCATTAATCATTGGCGAAGACTTTATTGGAGATGATTCCGTATGTCTCGTATTGGGAGATAACATTTTCCACTGCCATAACCTCGATGAGATTATGAAGGAAGCCATCAGGGATGACCACGGTGCAAAGGTATTTGGTTACTATGTAGATGATCCAAGACCATTTGGCGTAGTAGAATTTGATGAGAACGGACATGCCGTATCTATTGAAGAGAAGCCAAAGAATCCTAAGTCTAACTACATTGTACCAGGATTATACTTCTACGATAATCAGGTAATTGATATCGCGAAGAATCTTGAGCCATCCGCAAGAGGTGAGTACGAGATTACAGATGTTAACTTAGAATATTTAAGCAGAGGTCAGTTAAAGGTAATTCCATTTGACAGAGGACTTACATGGATGGATGCCGGAACTGCTGACAGCATGTTAGAAGCAGCTGAGATCGTTAAGGCACTTCAGAAGTCCGGATGCTACGTAGGCTGCTTAGAAGAGCTTGCATGGAAAGAAGGATTTGTATCATTAGATAAGATTCATGAGATTGGCGAGAGCCTTAAGATGACCAACTATGGACAGTATTTACTTAAGTTAAAGTAAGAGATTAAGTTACTGCAAAAGGTATAGCAGTATAAGAAAGATTTGCCGGAAGAAGAAGTATAATAGTGTGAGTAGTCTTTTATATAATACAACCGTGGGATAAACACAAGGGCAGCTCGCTTATGCTTAGCGCAGTGCTGCTATCGAATGAGAATCCAACTTGCCAGGGTGGACAGAATATCACACGGTTATAAAGTAAAAAGTTGCCATTCCTTCTGGCAGATAATGATACTGCCTGTACCAGATAGCAAATTTTTATAAGGCAGAGTACAAAAATTTCCATATTCATACTAAAATGAGTATAAAACGGCGAACTGTCATAACAATTTTAAAATAACAGTTTCTAAATTACTTAACATTTTGAAAAAGACTTTCCATTTTTTAGTTGACACTATAGCCGCTTTATGATATACTACAGTTAACCCAGAGAACATTGCACAGATAGCAGGTCACATTAAGAAAGAATACGTAGATGACACTGCGCCAGAGAGGAGTACATTATGCAGAGTACAGGAATCGTTAGAAAGCTTGATTCATTAGGAAGAATTACATTACCTATGGAACTTCGTAAGAGTTTCGATATTGGAGAGAGAGAACCTTTAGAGATCTTCACAGAAGAAGATAAGATCATCATTAAGAAGTACAACCCTAGTGATATCTTTACAGGACAGTGTGAAGACCTCATTGAATACAGAGGTAAGAAGGTATCCAGAGATTCTATCCGCGAGCTTGCTAGAATTGCCGGATACAAGCTGACAGAAGAGTAATCTTCACAGTAATAGCAATACTTCCAGCAGGAGTTCACTGCAGTAGTATACAGAAGATAATAATGCCTTAAACAATCCAAAGAACCAGTAGAGTAAGGCACATTAAGAAGCCCTTCTTTGCGTGAGCAAAGAAAAGGGCTTTCTTTATCTTAACATAACACAATCGTGGGACACACGGGAATAGCTCTGGAGCGGTAGTGCTATCGAACGAGAACCAGACTTGCCGAGGATGGGAAGCCCCACCTCTACAGGTGGGCAGAGAGGATGTCACAGGTGAAAAAGTCTCTCTCTCAAACAAACAGAAATCAATAGATTGAAATACATTATCTTTGTCAAAAATAGAAGCTCGCCAAATTTCCTATAGAATAGATTTTATGAGAAATTTGACGCCTTTTTGTAATAATTTTGTTATACATTCTTATCCCATCTGTAAAGAAAAATAACACTTCCTTTATGGCAATTTTCCAGCAAAAATATTAAAATAAAAATATAGGAAATGTAATATAAATAATACAGTGAATACAGAATAACAACACAGTATCAGCATTACATTTCAAATATCAGATGAACACACAGAATCAAGAATCAAGAATCAAGAATCTGAAAGTCCATCATAAGGCAGAGGAGGGTTCTCTATGAAGAAGAGATTAAGCACAATTTTGACAGCAGTACTTATGGCAGTGATACTCATTCCGTTTACTCCAGTGCAGGCAGCATCTGCAGATGTGACAGGCAAGATGGCAGGGAATCGAGAACTTAAGAGCATCAGCAAGATGATGACAGCGTACACCACAGCGATGAACTTAAGTGAACAGTCCACAACAAAGCCAGTAAAGATGAAGTTAAACGATAATGCGAAGTTATCCATCGCCGTATTCGTAAGATATAATTACAAAGGAGACTATAGTTACACAGCTAAGGAGCTTCGTTCTGAGACAAAGAAACTGTTCGGTAAGAGCGCATCCGTTAATAAGATAAAGGCTAATAAGAACAGTACAAAGAATGCTAACGGAAACCAGGCAATGTTAGTATGCAGTTCCAACAGCAAGTTCTACAAAGATCCATATATGTACTGTGGTGGTGACTTCGGAGATGTCATTCCAGATTATAAGATTACAAAGGTTATCCATACCGGTAAGAATACTTATACAGTAACTACACAGAATCGCATGGGATGCTACGGAGAGAAAGGCAGAACCAATATCGGAACAACAACAATCAAGCTTAAGAAAAGTGGAGCTGGATTTGTTGTGAAGGGAATTAGTTATCAGAAGAGATAATTTATCTTTTTACTTAGAGAAAAAGGTAAAATATCATAGTCTGAATGTAAAGATAATTGATAAGAGGAGAATACGCACATTAATCAAATAAAAACCATTTTTGAAATAAGGCTACCGCAATCCCACTTGCTTTAAACGGTGGGATTACGGTAGCCTTATTTCGATCGTAAGGATTGTGACATTCTGGTTCTTCCGGAGCTGGTCAACCATATGTTTGTTAATCGAAAATTTTTAAAATTTCCCCTTATCATTTTTTCCGTTTTGTGATAAAATAAAAAACCGTGTGTAAAAATATTTTAGAACAAAACAAAAGGAGTGTTGGAAAAATGAATTCTGAGAATGCATTTAAACAGCTTGGACAGAAATTAATGAACGGGGAAATTACACCTGAAGAACATGTAAAAGAATACAATAAGCTTTTAAAAGAGATGTCAGAGAAATATGATTCTCAGTGGCATTCTCATGAGCATATTTAATATGGAAGCAGGAAAGAGATGGGAATATCTACATTTTTAATCGTCTGTCCGTTAGTATTTTTGGCGGGTTTTGTAGATGCGATCGCTGGTGGTGGTGGCTTGATTTCTCTGCCGGCATATATGTTTGCGGGAGTTCCGGTACATAATGCGATTGCAACAAATAAATTATCTTCCTGTACAGGAACATTCGTTTCCACCTGGCGCCTCATAAAAAATAAAAAAGTTGACTGGTATTTTGTTCCCGGAACAGTAGCATGTGCATTAGCAGGCTCTGTAATGGGAGCGAATCTTGCCCTGATCATCAGCGATGAGATTTTAAAAACAGTATTGGTAGTTCTTCTGCCAATTGTTGCTATTTGTGTCCTTCGGGATAAGAATCTTGAAGTGGCAGTTCCGAAAGGAATGACAAGAAGAAAGCAATATATGATCGCTGCGGTCTGTTCTCTTGGAATAGGGATTTATGATGGATTTTATGGGCCGGGAACAGGAACATTTCTATTGCTTGCCTTTACAAAACTTGCTAAAATGGACTTGGAGAGGTCTACAGGAAATGTAAAAGCGGTCAATCTCGCTTCAAATATATCTGCGCTGGTCACATTTATATTTGCAGGGAAAATCCTGTGGGGCTTAGGGCTTGCAGCCTCATGTTTCAGCATTGTTGGACATTATGTTGGTGCTGGAATGGTAATGCATAATGGTGTGAAGATTATCAAACCGATTATTTTAGTAGTGTTGGTATTGTTGCTGATAAAGGTTATAACAGGAATTTAATAAGGATTGTCAGGAGGCTGGTATGGAACAAAGAGTGAAATCGTTATATAAAGCTTTGAAACTGCTGACTTATTTTGATGAGAATCATAAAGAAATAGGTGTTACAGAACTTGCAGAGTACAGTGGGATGCTAAAGAGTTCTGTATATAACATAATGCGTACTTTTGAAGAGTGCGGATATGTAAAGCAGAGTTTTGATACCAGAAAATACATGCTTGGCGGAGAGATTGTGTCGTTATTTTCCAGATATAAAGCTACTAGAAGTATTGATTACAGAGTGACAGAATATTTGCAGAAGATCAGAGATCTTTTTGGCGTTAACGTGTATCTTGTAGAAAGAAATGGAGACAAGGCAGTATATCTATGTGCAGAACAGGCATTTTATGGAAAAGATGACTGTATTATGAAGGAAGGGACAAAGATTCCCCTGCATTGCACTTCTGGAGGTAAAGTTCTTCTGGGATATTCTGATGTTGCAAGTAAGGAAGCGATATGCCAGGGAGAATTGGAGAGATTTACTAAAAATACTATAACAGATGGAACTGTTCTTAAAGATCAGCTGGAAAAGATTATATATGATGGCTATGCAGTTAGTAATGAGGAGTATCAGCCAGGGAATTACTGTGTTGCGGTGCCCATTATCGCCGGGGCAGGTTATTCAGAAGTGAATTATGCTGTTGTGATAAGAAGAAAAGAGCCAATAACTCCATATCTGCTAAAGAGATATGTCTCGGAACTTAAACATGTAAGTAAAGAAATTGGAAGTATTCTTTTAGGAGATAATAAACAGCTATAGCAACAAAAAAAGACTGTCGCAAAGTGTATACAATATATAGATGTCTGAGATCATCAGCCAATATATATAATGTAAACATTTTTTAATGCGACAGTCTCTTTTATTAATGTATTATATTTTCCTTACAAATCAGGAATAGAAAGCATTTTTTAGGATAAATGGTTATACTTTCTGGATACAGTAGTTATTAAACTTAGTCAGCCTGGCTTCATAATCTGGTAATATTACGATTGTAGTTGTAGGCTCTTCGATAATCGCAGGTCCATGTACAATATCTCCATAAGAGAGATCACAGCCCTTAAATACCGGTGTGACTTTGATATCTTTAAATTTCTTAAAGTATACTTTTCTTGTTCCGGAGTTTTTAGCAGGTACATCGGCAAGATCAACATGGACAAGCTTTTGTTCAGGGATAACTGCTTCTCTTTCGTGCTTTCCAATTGCTTTGACTCTCCAGCTTATACACTCAAGATATGTATCGTCTTTTATTGAGAATGTCCGCTCATGTTCTTTATGAAAAGCTTCTTCCATTTTAGGAATACTTTCTTCGGTAATTTCATAATCATCATTTAAGAAATTGGTGATATCAACAGATAATTCATATACCTGGAATGGGTAATGCGCTTCCATATATACTTCTATCTTCTGTCTTTCAGCAGTAATATTATTTCTGGCAAAGAAGCCCTCTGCTTCTTTTTTTAAGCCTTTAATAAGCTTGTTTGCTCCTTTAAAATCAAAAGTATTTGTCTGTGTATACAGACTTCCATTATATTCAGAAACAATATCTGAGAATATGCCGCCAACAGCACTAAGTCCGCCAGCAGTTCTCGGAATGAGAAGATTATCCATTTCAAGGCCTTCTGCCAGTGCGATTGCATGTAAACCACAGGCACCGCCGCCCGCTACCATTGCATATGCACGAGGATCAATTCCCTGCCAGATA
The DNA here is from genome assembly GCA_963600375.1 of bacterium. Taxonomy (GTDB): domain Bacteria; phylum Bacillota; class Clostridia; order Lachnospirales; family Lachnospiraceae; genus Anaerobutyricum. The sequence goes on from CAVCBH010000084.1 coordinate 11,912, forward strand.
GTAATATCCTTAATTGCAGCTATCATATTTACATTGACAGTAGCCCAGATGGAATAGGCAGCTTCCATCACAGTGATGCCAAGTGGTTCAGCAACGTGTTTTCTGATGGCTTCTTTTGCAAGTTCAGGATATAGCTTCATACGTCCGTCGTTGAAATTATCTGGATTGAGATAACCTAATACACAGTTTGCATCTGTAACAGTAGGAAGTGTGCCTCCTCTGTTATAGCAGGCAGGACCAGGGACGGAACCGGCACTTCTTGGTCCTACACGGATCATACCCCCATTATCAACCCATGCGATACTGCCGCCACCAGCACCGATACTGTGTACATTTACCCGTGATATTCCAGGGATTTCACTGCCAATGATCGCTTCTTTGGAAACAGAAATATTTCTTTCAATAACACAGCTTACATCAAATGTTGTTCCACCCATATCCAGTATAACTGCATTTTTCTCATTTAAATCCCCCATAGCATATTTGCGGCCGGATACCGGAGCCATAGAGGGACCGGAATCTACAGAGTATAATGGACGTTCAACAATTTCAGTTGTACTCATAACACCACCTGCTGAATTAAGCATTCCTACTTTTCCAATAAATCCTTCTTCATTCAGGCGGTTATTAAGGTTATTAGCATATGTTGAAATCAATTTTCTAAGAGAAGCGTCCATTGCTGCAGATACCCACCTTCTGTATTCCCTGTTGCTTGGATTAACTTCACTGCTAAGCACGACTGTTACTTCTGGCCATACTTCTTTGACGATTTCTGCGGCCCGTTTTTCATTTTCAGCATTAACAGTTGACCAAAGGAAGCAGATACATATAGCTTCTACATTATAACCTTTTAATTTCAGTGTCTGCTCTCTGACCATATCTTCATCAAGAGGGGTATCAATTCCGCCTTCTGCATTAATTCTCTCTTTTACAGGAAGTGTAAGATAACGAGGTGCAAATGGTTCCGGATAGTCCAGAAACATATCAAATGGATTTTTATTAGGACCTTCTCTAAACAGAAATACATCCCGGAATCCTTCTGTACATAAAATACCAATCTTACCACACTTCTTCTCAACAATAGCATTGGTTGAAATAGTAGATCCATGTGTAAAAAGACCGCCATTTTCAACACTTATATCTTTTAAAAATTCTGTAAAATCCTGTTCATAATATTCAGAGGCCACTCGTAATGCCCCTAAAATTCCTTCTGTCCAGTCATGAGGAGTTGTAGGAGATTTAAATACATGTACTTCTCCGCTCTCATCTAGTACAGCTGCATCCGTAAAAGTACCACCAACATCTACACAAGCATATTTTGACATATCATTATCCTCCATTATATTTCTATGAATTCTGGGAAGTTTCACTACATTAATAATGCAGGGGATTTCCACTATCTTTGCATAAACTCTGTTATCTTGCTGCTTTCATCTTTTCACGAAGTGCATTCGTTGCTTCCATATCAGGAATAAATTCTTCTTTTGAATCATCCACTATAACGCCATATATTTTCCGGGCAAATTCTTTTGATATCCATTCTTCGCGAACCCTGTGTGCAACAAGATATGGATCTCTTTCCAGCGGGTCACCATATCCGCCGCCGCTTGAACTTTCTGACACAATGGCTTCTCCCACCTCAATCGTAGGTTCTGCAAATGGTGGCAGTATAACTTTTGAACTCTCACCCTGGGCGATATTATATTTCCAGGCGGCTGCCTTATATCCAGAAAGTCCGCCACATGCTCCTTTTGGAGGATTATCAATACCGTCGCAGGAGTAGGCACTTACTAAAGGATCATGACGGGGAGTCATAACAAATTTACATGCGGGAGCAGAATCATATTTGCCGGCACCAACGGAATCGGTGAGTACTTCTTCGTGGATTACTTTAAATGGATACTGCTGTTCAAGTACTTCTGTAGAGTTCCAGTTCATTGCGCCTCCGGTAACAGGATACTGATATGTTATCCATCCGTCATATCCATTTACAGCAGGACCGCCTGTCATACCACAGAAAATCTGATTAACATAAGGTGCATCATTCTTTCTCCAGTCTGTTCCAGATACAACAGCAACTGCCGGACACTGTGTTGCGCCGCCTTCTGCCATACCTTTGTCATCTGTGATCTGATTCATGAGAGCCTGTACTCCTGAAATTAAGCGGTCTGCAAGATTGGTTGTTGCCATAGAAGATGAATAAGGAGCCTTGGCTTTACCAATAACACAGCCTTCTCTCATCTTAACTTTTATCCGGCTCATTGCGCCATCATTACAGGGAATGTCATTTGGCATTCGATTAAGTACACCTGTGACTGTACTTGCAAGAACAGTAGCTTCACACATATTAAGTCCGCAAGGCATGGAGTCTTCGTTCTCTGTTAAGTCAAATTCAATAATTCCTTCCTTCGGTTTTGTATCACATATAATATGAATATTAATTTCAGGAACAACTCCTTCAATTGCATCTGCCTTGATATCATATGTATAATGTCCTTCTGGTAAAAGTTTTAATTCTTCTTCCATACGTTTTGCGCCGTATTTCTGATATGCATCACAGAAATCCTTTATCACATCGTTTCCATATTCTTCACATAATGCTTCAAGACGTTTCTCACCAACACGGCAGGAACCCAGGCAGGCAAGATAATCACCATACCATAAATCTGGCACACGATTCCGCATCATTGCTATTTTTATCATATCAGGTACATCTTCATAGTCTTTCTGAAACTTAACGCATGGCCAGTCGATAGCACCTTCAAGGAACATATCTTTTGCAGAAGGGACATATGTACTTGGAATCGTGTTTCCTATATCTGCCTGATGACCTTTTGTTACTGCAAAAAACATTAATTCATCGCCGAAAAATACGGGTGCTATAAATGTGTAATCGGCATGATGTGTATTGCCATGGTAAGGTGAATTATTTAAGAATAAATCTCCACGTTTAATTCCTTCAGGATGATCAAAGCATGGGCCTACGGTAAGCCCCATATTAGCACAATGAACGGGAATACTTTCAGCCAGTGCGATTACTTTACCATTACGGTCGCATATAGCTGTGGATAAATCATGGCAAACGCTCATAAGCTGTGATCTGGCTGTTCGCATTAAGGTGTTGGTCATTTCAAGTCCAATACTATACAATCTGCTTGAAAGTACAGACATTAAATAGGGTTCTACTGTTCTGCTCATCTTGCTACCTCCTAATCTTAATGATTATTTTTGTGTTCCAATATAAATAAAACGAGACAAGGGGTTCTTTATGACTCCCTTGTCTCGCTTTGTTCATTATTGTTGAACATATATTACCGCTATTAATGGTTGGTGTCAATAAAATTTTGCGATAATAATATATTTTGTTCATTATTGACGAACAAAAACCTGTTTTTAATGCAATTTTCTGTAATTATTCAGCTGTGCTATAGTATATATATTATGCATAAGAATTGAGTGTAAATGCAGAACGTTGTAGAAAGTATTGGTGATGGAAAAGAAAGGATTGCCAGACTGCAGGGATTGCCATCGGCTCTCTTTGGAAGTGTCTGTTTTGCTACGCAAAATCAGAATTTCTCTCGCTCCTCTTGATTTTTACTAAATTTTGCGGTAAACTTTTACTGAATAGAAATAACACGATATTATCGTAACTCTATCGAATGAAAATAACAAAGGAAACAGTTGAATTTTAAAGTATTTAAGAGGAGTTTTTGGATGAATATTTTATTAGCAGGGGGAGCTGGCTATATTGGTTCTCATACAGCAGTGGAATTACTGGGAGCAGGACATGAAGTAGTTATCGTAGATAATTATTGTAATAGCTGCGCAGAAGCAGTGAATCGCGTTGAAGAAGTTTCCGGTAAGAAAGTCGTTTCTTATGAAGCAGATGTAAAAGATAAAGCAGCTATGGCAAAGATTTTTGCAGAGAATAAGATTGACTGTGTTATTCATTTTGCAGGTCTTAAAGCAGTTGGTGAATCTGTTCAGAAACCAATCGAATATTACAGAAATAATATCGATACAACACTTACTTTATTAGAGTGTATGAAAGAAACAGGAGTGAAGAAGTTTGTATTCTCATCTTCTGCAACTGTTTATGGTGAGGAGAATGACATCCCTTACATCGAAACAATGAAGAGAGGAAGTTGCTCTAATCCTTATGGATGGACAAAGGTTATGATGGAAGAAATCCTTGAAGATGCTGCCAGGGCAGATGAAGATCTTACTGTAGTGCTTCTTCGTTACTTTAACCCAATCGGAGCACATGAATCTGGAAGAATGGGTGAAGATCCACAGGGTATCCCTAACAATCTGATGCCATATATCGCACAGGTTGCTGTAGGAAGAAGAGACCATCTTACAGTTTACGGTGGAGATTATCCTACAAAAGATGGAACATGCCGCCGTGACTATATTCACGTAATGGATCTTGCAAATGGTCATTTGAAAGCAGTAGAATACGCAGCACAGCATAAAGGTGTAGAAGTATTCAACTTAGGAACAGGTACTCCTTACAGTGTATTAGAGATTATCCATGCATTTGAATCTGCAAATGATATCAAGATTAAGTACGAGATTGGTGACAGAAGAGCTGGCGACCTTCCAGAATTCTGGGCAAATGCAGAAAAGGCAGAGAAAGTTCTTGGGTGGAAGACAAAAAGAACATTAGAAGATATGTGCCGAGATACTTGGAATTGGCAGAAAAATAATCCTCAGGGATATAATAAATAGGAATTTGCTGAGATAACTGAACAGACGAAGTCTGAGAATCCAATCCTCTATATTTGTGATTTT
>CAVCBH010000085.1:0-15703 GCA_963600375.1 bacterium
GATGTGCTCTCCCTTTAATAATCTGAAAGAAACATCATTAAAGATTGCTCGGTCACCAAAACCGTGGGTTAAATGTTCTACATTTAAAATACTCATAAATTCTCCTTAAAATTAAATTATATCTATTTTAAAATTCACTAAAATGACTTTACTATAACAAAAATCGCTCGTCAATCAAACTACCAAATATTTTTTTCTGATTTTCTAAAATTAGCCGCAAAAGCAAATACAGAAAGATAGTACATTCCACTAAAAAACCTCCCAAAGGATTGCTCCCCTGAGAGGTCGATGCTGCTGTTTGAAATTTGTAGTTCGTAGTAAACGAAATTAACGTTTGCTGAACTGAGGTGCTCTACGAGCTTTCTTGAGACCGTATTTCTTTCTTTCTTTCATACGAGGGTCACGAGTTAAGTATCCAGCTTTCTTTAATGCTGGACGGAATTCTGGGTCAGCTTCAAGTAATGCTCTTGCAATACCGTGTCTGATAGCACCAGCCTGTCCTGTGTATCCGCCACCGTGTACGTTAACTAATACGTCAAATTTATCTGTTGTGGATGTTAATTCTAATGGCTGACGAGCGATTACTTTTAATGTGTCATATCCAAAATATTCATCCATGTCTTTTTTATTGATTGTTACTTTACCTGTTCCTGGTACGAGATATACTCTTGCAACACTGCTTTTTCTTCTACCAGTTCCGTAATATCTTGTAGTAGCCACTTACTTTTCCTCCTTAAATTAATACTAGATTGCTAATTCCTTAGGCTGCTGTGCAGCATGTTTGTGATCAGGTCCAGCGTATACGAAAAGCTTGGTATACATCTGTCTTCCAAGAGGTCCTTTAGGAAGCATACCTTTTACGGCAAGTTCGATAACTTCTTCTGGTTTCTTGTTTAATTTTTCTCTTAATGTTGTTTCTTTCATTCCACCAACATAGTCGCTGTGATGATAGTAAATCTTCTGATCTAACTTCTTACCAGATACTTTAATCTTGTCAGCGTTAACGATGATTACATAGTCACCGCAATCCATATGAGGTGTGAAAATAGGTTTGTTCTTTCCTCTTAAAACACTTGCAACTTCTGATGCAAGACGTCCTAATGTATGTCCTGTAGCATCAACTACATACCAGTCTCTTGTGATGGTAGATGGGCTAGCCATAAAACTTTTCATGAGTAGTTCTCCTCCTGTTTATTCTTTAAAAATCAACGGTTCAGATATGACTTCCTGGCTGTCCGGACCCTCCATCATATCAATCCTGCTATCGCAGGTATATGACAAAATGTATCTCGGGGCTTTTGAGATTACATTTTATATGCATACCACGATTTCATATTATATAACACTCTTTCGTGTGTGTCAATAACCTTTTGGCTACAAAATGTGGGATTTTTTAATTTTAGTATTATACAGACGAATCCGAGGCAGCAAATACTCCCTATCTGTGACTTTAGTCGCGGCGTGTTGAATACTCGCTCTAGTCGCTCGTATCCAACACTTGCTCCGAGGCCACAGATAGGGAGTATTTGCTGCCTCGGATTCTGTGCAGTTTACAAATTTTGATACGTTGCTGTTTTCACGTTTGCCTTAATGTTTCTTTTAGATGTATTCTAGATTTGTTTTTGTACTTCTTTTATGGCATGACTACAATGTGATTTAAATCATTTACTCACTATTATTATAAATATTCAATTTTCTTCAAAAACAATCCTTTTGCAGGAACGGTTTCTCCTGCCTGTGAGCGGTCACAGGCTTCTAAAATTTCTTTGACATGTTCTGGGGGATATACTCCGAGTCCGACTTTTATTAAGGTTCCGCTGATAATGCGAACCATGTTGTAGAGGAATCCCTCTCCGGTTACGCGGATAATTACTTTCTTTGATGGATATTCTCCTTCGGAAAGTGGATGTGCTTCTACTTCAATTCCTGTTACGGTTCTCACTGTTGTCTGTGCCTGTGTTTTTGCGGCACAAAAACTTTTGAAGTCGTGGGTTCCGACAAGATATTGACCCGCTTCCTGCATTGCTTTCACATTTAACGGGAAAATGACAAGGTGAGAATACAGTCTTTCTGTTGGCAGAGGGATTTTTCCATTTTGAATATGGTATTCGTACGTTTTTCTTGTGTCACAATATCTTGGATGGAAATCATTGGCTACCTGCCCGGAAGAGACAATTCGTATATCTTCTGGAAGCTGTGGATTTAATGCAAAACAAAGTTTTTCTGGCGGAATCGTTGTTTCTGAATCAAATACTGCTACATTTCCAAAGGAATGTACTCCCGAATCCGTCCGACTCGCTCCGATTATGTGTATCTCTTCTTTTAAAAATCGGCTCAATGTTTTATTTAACACTTCTTCTACGGTTATCCCGTTTGGCTGAATCTGCCACCCACAATAATTGGTTCCATCGTAGGCAACTACTAATTTAAATCGTTTCATAAATTTTTATTCTCTCTTTTATATCTTTAATTATACATAATTTCATAATTTATTTAGAAAAATCTTTTCAAGATAAAACTGCAAAAGATCATAATCACCACATAAAGCAACATGATTCCATACGCAATATAATCTCGTTTTTCATAAACAAGTGGATGGAGTCTCGTCTTTCCTTCCCCACCATTATAGCATCTTGCATCCATCGCCATCGCAAGGTCGGATGCTCTCCTGATTGCCGCAATAAATAAAGGAACTAAAACAGGAATTAACTTTTTTCCCCTTTCTAAAATGTTGCCGCTTTCAAAGTCAACGCCTCGTGACATCTGTGCTTTCATGATTTTGTCTAATTCTTCTGTTAAAATCGGAATAAACCGAAGGGCAATGGACATCATCATGGCAATCTCATGTACTGGCACATGCACTTTTTTTAGAAAATGAAATCCTTTTTCCAGTCCATCGGTAAGCTGATTTGGCGTTGTCGTAAATGTCATTACGGATGACCCGATGACCAGATAAACCAGCCTTACAACAAGATAAAATGCCATCCACAATCCCTGTTTTGTGATTGTTATCGGACCGATTTTAACGAGCATATCTCCACTTACACTAATCATATTTATAATTGCCGAAAAACAAATGATAATAAACAGAGGCTTTACTCCCCGAATCATCATGGATACTGGAACTTTAGAAAGCTTCACTATCAAAATAAGAAATGCTGTCGCAATCCCAAGACTTAATAAACTCTTTGGAAAAAATAATGTAATAACGAAAAGTAATGTTCCTAAAAGTTTTACTCTTGGGTCAAGTTTATGAAGAACGGAATCAGCTTTATAATATTGTCCTAATGTCATTTCCCGAATCATAAACTGCCTCCTGCTATATACGCTGCTAATTCGTCTATACTTAATGGAATCCCTACATTTTCTTGGGATAACTCTACCGTTTTCTGATATACTTCTCGATTTTTTTCATTACATTGCATATCCTGAGAAAAAGCATTGTTTGAATCCACATCTGTCTCTTCTAATATTTCTTTCAAATCCAGATAAAATTCCACTGCCTGCGGAACACCCAGTCCCATTTCTGTTAATTCATCTTTTCGTGCAAAGACTTCTCCTGTCTTTCCGTCCATTTTAAGCTGCCCATCTTCCATAACAAGAACTCGATCTGCATGATCTGCTACATCATCCATGTTGTGGAAGACAAGTATAATCGTAATTCCTCGTTTCTTATTAAGGCGATGCAAAAGGTCAAATAGCATCTTTTTTCCCGGTGCATCCATGCCGGCAACCGGTTCATCCAAAATGAGATATTCCGGCTCCATTGCGAGTATTCCGGCTAATGCTACTCTTCTTTTTTGTCCACCGGAAAGAGAAAATGGAGACACTTTTTCAAGTTCTTTAGAGAGTCCGACAAGTTGCATGGCATGGCGCGCTTTCTCCTCACATTCCTTCTTATCAAACCCAAGATTTTTCGGACCAAATGCAATATCTTTTAATACATTTTCTTCAAAAAGCTGATATTCTGGATACTGAAAACAGAGTGCTACCTTCTGTCGAAGCTTTTTCAAATCATATTTCTTCTCCCAGATATTTTCTCCATTGAAGAAATACTCTCCACTTTTCGGCTGCAATAATCCGTTTAAATGCTGAATTAACGTAGACTTTCCCGAACCAGTACGTCCTACAATTGCTACAAATTCTCCAGGTTCTATGGAAAGAGAAATATCTTTTATGGCATATTTTTCTTCTCCGGAGCCTTGCTTTTTGTACTGATAACTGATGTTTTTCAGGTTAATTCCTTTGGTGGATTCTGTTTCTTTCGATTTATCGATGTTCTTAGATATTTCTTCTTTTCTATCTGCTACTTCTTTTGATTCATGTCGTTTCTTCGAATTCACTTCTTTTCTATCTGATATTTCTTTGAATTCACTTCTTTTCTTCGGTACTTCCAGTTCATCAGCTAACTTCAGTTCATCATCCCTGTCCTTACGAAAATCCTGTTTCAAAAATTCAAGTAACTGTTGCTTTGTATAAATCTCTTCCGGCACATCCACACCTTTTTTTCTTAAGTTGTCTATCAAAGCGACTTCAAATGGCAATTCCAGATTATTTTTCACTAATTTTTCTGGCATTTTAAATAATGTCTCTGGTGTACCTTCAAGCGTAATCTTACCATGACTCATCACATATAAGTAATCTGCCTGACTCACTTCCTGTAAAAAATGTGTGATATAAATAACGGTAATATCCTTCAGACGTTTTAAATCATAGATAGCTTCCAACAGTTCTTTACGGCTTTCTGGGTCAATCATCGCTGTCGGTTCATCAAATATAATACACTCCGGCTCCATCGCAAGGACTCCAGATATTGCTATCTTCTGCTTCTGCCCCCCAGAAAGTGCTCCCGGTGATGCTTCTCTATACGCACACATTCCCGTAGAAGCCAATGCCTTTGTAATCCTCTTTTCTATCTCTTCCGCTGGAATTCCCATATTCTCCGGACCAAATGCAACATCTTCCTCCACGATATTTCCGATCAACTGGTTATCAGGATTTTGAAATACCATTCCTGCAGTCTTTCGAATATCTAAAATCTGTTCTTCCTTTGCAGTATTCATTCCACCAACGTAAATAACACCACCCGATGGCTTTAATAATGCTGCAAGCTGCTTTGCCAGCGTAGACTTTCCAGAACCATTATGACCAAGAATCCCCACAAAATCTCCTTTTTTAATAGAAAGGGAAATATCATCTATCGCTGTGCGTTCTATAACTTCCTCTTTTTCTCCAGAGTACATCTTATATTTAAATAAAAGATTTTTAACGTCAATTAAATTCATCTGACTTTTCTCCACATTCCAGTAAAATCGCCACACAATCATTAAACTCTATAACGTGACTACCACTATCATACGAACTATTCAGCTTATCGAAACCGGATTTTTCTACTTCAAGTTCGACAAAGCTAACAAATATTATAACCCATTTTCCCTCAAAAAGATACTGTTTTGATTTAATTTGGTGTATTCAACAACAGACGAAGCCAGAGAAGCAACTAATGCATATTTGTGACTTTCGTCGCTGCAGGTTGAATGTTCGCTTGAACGCTCGCATCCAACCTTTGCTCCCAGGCCACAAATATGCATTAGTTGCTTCCCTTGCTTCTGACTTTGGCTGGATTAAGTAAATTAAAGCAAAAAGTATAAAATTTGTATACTAATTGAATTGAATAGACGTGCTTTTGCAAGATACTTTAAATAGAATTTTAAAAAGTATATTAAAAGTAGATTTTTAGGATTGTTGTACTCAATATTGATTTGACATGCTATAGTCTCCTTTATATAAACAGGATTTTTAATATATTTTCAATAAGATGTTTTTGTGACTTTGTGCTGTGGAGTTTTGACTGTAGACTCGTGAGCTCGTTTTCGAGCGAGTCTGTACTATCAGGCAAAACGGAACGTTTAGCACAACGGAACAAAAACATCTTATTGAAAATATATTAAAAATTCGTCTGATAAAGGAAAAAATCGCCCCCAGACATCTGTCTAAGAGCGATTTCATTACTTTTCATTTATTAAGTTAAAATTAAACTAATTCAATAATAACTTCTAATGCAGCATCACCTTTACGCTGAGCAACCTTAACGATTCTTGTGTAACCACCGTTACGATCAGCGTATTTAGGAGCGTACTCATCAAAGATTTTCTGAGCAAGATCAATCTTCTTTGTGTTAGCTTTTCTGCCTTTTCCTTCTACAGGAACTTCTGTTACAGGGTATAATACCTTTAACATCTGACGTCTGGCATGAAGTCTGGATGGTAAATCTTTTTTGATTTCTTTTTCAACTGTTTCATAAACAGTTACTTTCTTTCCATCTACTACTTCTTTAACTCTCTTGCCTTCAGCATCTTTTTTAGCTACTTTAGCCTGAACCTTAACAACTTCGAAGTTGTCTTTTTCTTTAACACCAAGAGCGATTAAGCCCTCCGCAATCTTACGGATTTCTTTAGCTTTAGCTTCTGTAGTACGAATCTTTCCATGATATAAAAGCTGTGTAACCTGGTTACGTAATAAAGCTTTTCTCTGGTTAGATGTTCTTCCTAATTTTCTGTATTTTGCCATTTTAATGAACCTCCTGTTTATTTTTCGCCATGCTTACTAATACCTTCAGCCTAAGCGGGTCTATATTACATTGTTATAGTAAGAATTATTCTTCGCTGTTATTTAAGGAAAGACCTAATTCTTTTAATTTAGCTAATACTTCTTCAAGAGACTTACGTCCAAGGTTACGAACCTTCATCATATCTTCAGGTGTCTTGTTTGTAAGTTCTTCAACAGTATTGATACCTGCTCTCTTTAAGCAGTTATATGAACGAACAGATAATTCTAATTCGTCAATATTCATCTCTAATACTTTGTCAACCGGATCCTGAGCTGTCTCTACCATAACCTCTGCTTTCTGAGCGTTCTCAGATAAGTCGATGAAAAGGTTAAGATGTTCACTCAGAACTTTAGCAGCAAGGCTGACTGCTTCGTCCGGTGCCAGTGTTCCATTTGTAAATACATCAAGAGTCAGCTTATCAAAGTCTGTAATCTGACCTACACGAGTATTCTCTACAGTAAGATTAACACGCTCAACTGGTGTGTAAATAGAATCTACTGCGATTACATCAATGGACTGATCTTCCGATTTGTTCTTATCAGCGCCTACATATCCACGGCCTTTTGTTATAGTCAGCTCTGCTTCAAAATGGCTGTCTGCACCGCCACTTAAAGTTGCAATAACTAAATCCGGATTAATGATCTCAATATCACTGTCAACCTGGATGTCTGCTGCTGTAACTACACCCTCTCCGCTGAACTCAATAAAAGCGCGTTTTGGTTCGTTAGAAGAACTGTTATTCTTGATAGACAGTTCTTTGATATTCATAATTATTTCAGTGACATCTTCTTTTACACCAGGAATAGAACTGAATTCATGAAGAACGCCTTTAATCTTCACTGCACTTACTGCTGCACCTGGTAAGGAAGATAACATGATTCTTCTTAAGGAGTTACCTAAAGTTGTGCCGTACCCTCTTTCCAGTGGTTCCACCACAAAACGACCATATTTATTGTCTTCTGAAATCTCTGCTATTTCAATTCTCGGTTTTTCGAATTCAAACACGAATGGGACCCTCCTTTTGGGTAATTAATTGGAAAATCAATTCCAAGTTTACCAGCTTCCGTATACTACAATTGAATGCCTGTGTAATAGCAGGCATTCAATTGGAAGAATCATTTATTATTTAGAATATAACTCGACAATGAGTGTTTCGTTAACTGGAACATCAATCATGTCACGGGAAGGAAGTTCCTTAACTGTTCCCTTTAACTCTTCGATGTCAGCGTCTAACCATGCTGGTACAAGAACACCGCCAGTTGCTTCTACGATATCTTTATATCTCTGCATTGTCTTTTTGTTTTCTTTAATTTCAACAACATCGCCAGCTTTGATTCTGTAAGATGGAATGTTAACGCACTTACCGTTAACTAATACATGCTTATGTCCAACGATCTGTCTGGCTTCTTTTCTTGTTCTGGCAAATCCCATACGGAATACTACGTTGTCCAGTCTGGACTCAAGAAGAACCATTAAGTTAGGACCTGTAAGTCCCTTCATTCTCTCTGCTGTAGCATAGTAGTTTCTGAAAGGTTTTTCTAAAACACCGTAGATGAATTTTGCTTTCTGTTTTTCACGAAGCTGAAGACCATACTCGCTGATCTTTCTGCTGGAACGAACTAACTTTCTGTTTGATTTTTTATTCACTCCTAAATATACAGGATCCATATCTAAGGATCTGCATCTCTTCAGGACTGGAGTTCTATCAATTGCCATTCTTACTTACCTCCTATTAGACTCTTCTACGTTTTGGTGGACGACATCCATTATGAGGTACTGGTGTAACATCTTTGATGCTTGTTACTTCCAGACCACATGCCTGAAGTGCACGAATTGCTGCTTCTCTTCCTGAACCTGGTCCCTTAACCATAACTTCAACAGTCTTTAATCCGTGTACCACTGCTGCCTTAGCTGCTGTTTCAGCTGCCATCTGAGCTGCATATGGAGTAGATTTTTTGGAGCCTCTGAAGCCCATTTCTCCAGCACTTGCCCAAGAAAGAGCATTACCTTCAGAGTCAGTTAATGTTACAATTGTATTATTAAAAGATGACTGGATATGAGCCTGACCGTGCTGTACATTCTTTTTAACACGTTTCTTCGTCACCTTTTTGGTCACTTTCTTTGCCATTGACGAAACCCTCCTATAGGATTAATCTATATTACTTATCACTAAATTACTTATTTCTTCTTGTTTGCAACAGTTTTCTTAGGACCTTTACGTGTTCTGGCGTTTGTCTTTGTCTTCTGTCCACGAACTGGTAATCCTTTTCTATGACGGATTCCTCTGTAGCAACCAATTTCCTGTAAACGTTTGATGTTCATAGCGATTTCACGACGTAAATCACCCTCTACAGTATAATCTGCATTGATGATTTCGCTAAGACGACGAACCTCGTCATCAGTTAAATCGCGTACACGTGTGTCAGGATTAACGTCTGCTGCTTTTAAAATCTTGTCTGCACTTGTTCTTCCAATTCCATAAATATAAGTAAGACCGATTTCTACACGTTTTTCTCTAGGTAAATCAACACCTGAAATACGAGCCATGTGTGCACCTCCACTAAATATTCATCCGACAAAATCCATCGCTGCCGCGTACGGTGAAATGATCAGCGTGTCTTAAGTTCGGATTCGTCTTGTTTTCCTTAATAATAGTATTGTTTAACGTCATGAAATACAGTGTATTCCCGGACTACAGCGTGACCGCCTTATCGTTACAGACAAACTGTAAACTCTTTCGCGCTGCATGACAATGCTGTCTTTCCGCATTGTCCTTTTACGAAAAAATATTGGCAAAAAAATTACCACAGCCGCTTTTCGTAAAACTACTTAATCGCCATGACGGTGGCAATAGTTGATGATATCCGCAAAACTCAATAGTTTCTCTTGCATCTGACGTAAATCCTCAGATTGAAAGGATATCATACCAATGACACAACAAAATCAAGAATATACTCTTCACTCCCAAATTCTGCTGAACCCGGAAGCAAGGTCTTATCCCTGTCTCTGTTTATGTTTTGGATTTTCGCAAATGATTCTGACTGCGCCTTTACGTTTAATGACTTTGCATTTTTCGCAAATAGGCTTAACTGATGCTCTAACCTTCACGATTTTCTCTCCTTTCCAAAACGTTCGGCAATTATTATACCATCTTTTTATATTAAAAGCAAGCACAAATCTCCCAAAAAACGACAAGACTTCTGCCATTCTTCAGTCAAATCGTACAAAACCTTTTAACCTATTTATCTCTCCAGATAATTCTGCCTTTTGTTAAATCGTATGGGGAAAGTTCAATTGTCACTTTATCTCCTGGTAAAATCTTAATGAAGTTCATACGTAACTTTCCACTGATATGTCCCAGTACCTGATGACCATTCTCAAGCTCTACCTTAAACATAGCGTTAGGGAGCTTCTCTACTACCTTTCCTTCTACTTCAATAACATCTGATTTTGACATATTTAATCCTCCTGCTTTCTTACTTTACGCCCTTCCATTCCAGCAATCTCATCACAGATTCTCTGATTGGCATCCTCCGAAGAAATCAGGGATGGAAAAGCTTCTGCCATTCTCTCAGAGCGTATCATCTGAATATGTTTCTTCTTTTTCCACTTCGGATTATCCAGAGTTCTTCTTACTCCATCGGATAATCCAATCATCTCACCCTCCTGCTTCACAATCATGTAAATTCTTCCTTTATCATGACCGCAAAGTGATGTGGCAAAATAACCTAATTTATATTCTAGCATAAATCTTCTCCATTACCAAGTAAAAAATTATAAAAAAATTACTTTTCTTTTTGTTTACTATTCATGGCTATATGACGTTATTTCTCATTTATATAACAAATACTGCCCTTATATTGTTCCATGCACTCCGGTTCAAAAAGTGTTTTATCTACAAATGCCTCATCTATCTTTCTAATATGCTATTTCATTGACATTTATAAACCCTTTCACCACTACATGTATTATTTACATTTTCTTATAACACTCCAAATTTTTCTTTCTCTTCTGGCAGCATCGTAAGAATCTCACATCCATCATCAGTGATTGCAATTGTATTCTCGTAATGCGCTGAAAGCTTTCCATCTACTGTGACTACGGTCCATTCGTTGTCAAGCCAGTAAACATCATATGTTCCTTCATTGATCATTGGCTCAATAGCAAGAGCCATTCCTTTTTGCATCTTGGCACCTCTTTTTCTCTGGACAAAGTTCGGAATCTCCGGTGCTTCGTGAAGATGTGTTCCGATACCATGTCCTGTCAGATCACGGACAACAGAATATCCGTTGCCCTCTGCATACGTCTGTACACCTCTTGCAATATCAACTAAATGATTGCCAGGTTTTGCAAACTTAATACCTTCAAAGAAAGATTGTCTTGTCACATCAATAATTCTCTGTGCTTCCGGACTGATTTCTCCAACACCATGCGTTCTTGCCGCATCGGAATGATAACCCTTGTAAATAAGTCCTGCATCAAGACTTACGATATCTCCATTCTGAATATATCTTTTTTTAGAAGGAATTCCATGTACAACCTCGTCATTAATAGATACACATACCGAAGCCGGGAAGCCCTGATAATTCAAAAAATTAGGAATGCATCCAAAGTCACGAATCATTGTCTCGCAAATGCGGTCGATATCCTTTGTTGTCATTCCTTCCTTTAATTCCTTACGCATCTCCTCATGAACCAGTGCCAGTAAACGACCGGACTCACGCATCAATGCTATCTCATGTTCGTTTTTTATTGTAATTGCCATTATTTTCTCCTATAGCCAGTTTTTATCAATCTCATTTTTCAACTGACAAAACATATCATAAAATGATTCTTTTGCCCGCATAACAATACCTAATGCAATTCTTTCATTATAAGAATGTGCCACATTATTCCTTTCTTGTAAAGCCTGAAGCCACAGTTCCTCATCTTTAATCATACCTGCTTTATAAGCTGTTTTTAAAATAATTTTAGGAGAACCGGTTGCTCCCTCCTCATACCCATGTGATTCCAGAATTTCTTTCATCATTTTCCATGACTGTTCAAAACATACTTCAAACAAGCCAACCAGACCTGTTAAAATAACTGTATCATACGGTGGCTCATACTTATAAATTTCTTTCATATTACATAAAGCTGAACAAAAATTCTCATACTTTTTCATATAAAATCTTTCCCTCCCGCATAATAGACTGCCTTAACTCATCCTGCATTTCTCTGCCCATATCAACAATATCATATTCTAATAATGTTGATGTTTCTTCATCAACATCCAGAGCAAATCTTGCAAAGTCACCACCTACAACAGCCAAATCAATATCACTGGTCCGTCTGTAATCACCTCTGGCTCTTGACCCAAATAATATAACTTTATCTATATTATATTTTCTTGCAAAAGTTCGTATCTCTTCTATTACTTTTGGTTTTATTCCTGTATTATTCATGAGACACCCTTTCGTTTATAACAGTTTATAACAAAAAGGCTATCGCACTATAACAGTGAATAACGCGACAGCCCTTTTCATTTCTATCCAAGAACTTTTGTAATCTTTTCAAATACTACATTGATATCTAAAGTTCCATCTACTGTTAAAAGAGAACCTTTCTTGTCATAGTAATCAATTAAAGGCTTTGTCTGATCATGATAAACCTGTAATCTCTTCTTAACTGTTTCTGGCTTATCATCTTCACGAAGAACTAACTTTTCTCCGCAATGGTCACAAACACCTTCTGTCTTAGGTGGCATATTCACTACATGATATGTAGCACCACATCCAACACAGGCTCTTCTTCCACCCATTCTGTTAATGATATTCTCATCAGGAACATCTACATTGATTGCGTAATCAATCTTCTCATTCTGATTGTTCAGCGCATAATCAAGAGCTTCTGCCTGTGGAATGGTACGTGGAAAACCGTCAAGGATGAATCCTTTAAAGCAGTCTTTCTCTTTAATACGATCTACTACAAGGTCAACAACCAGTTCGTCTGGAACAAGCTGACCTGCATCCATGTAGCCTTTTGCTTTCTTTCCAAGCTCTGTATTGTTCTTAATATTGGCGCGGAAAATATCACCTGTGGAAATATGAGGAATACCATATTTCTCTGAAAGCTTCTTTGCCTGAGTTCCTTTACCTGCGCCGGGAGCGCCTAACATAATAATCTTCATGAATTTATAACCTCCAGATTTGACGTCATCATATATATAAACATATACGGTTTTATTTTAACCCTATTTTGCAGGAAATACAAGAAAAATTTCTGATTTGCAGGATTAGACAGACGCCGCTATAGAAAGTGCCGCAACCAGATTGCCCTAATGATTCCGAAGAGAACCATGAAAAAATCGTATTGCCTTTTGTTCCGTTGTGCTAAACGTTCCATTTTGCCTGATAAAACAACCTTGCTCGAAAACGAGCTCGCAAGGTTACAGTCAAAATTCCACAGCACAAAGTCACAAAAGGCAATACGATTTTTTATGGTTCTTTTTCGTAGATTTTGAGCAATCTGGATAAAAAACTCTTAAAGCGGCTATTTGCTTAACTACAACAATTCAAAATTTATTTCACATTCTTTGTGAAGCGGATTCCTGGATTCTTTAGATAAGTATAATAACCTGTATGTTTTCTGTATAATGTCCCGTCCATTCCCTGAAAAAATACAACCTGCTGGCGAATCCCCAAATCCTCCAATATTAATTCTGATTTTCCTCCAACAGCCACAGTCAGCACCCCAAGAAAGAAGAGAACCTATATTTGTGGCCTTAGAGTGAGGATTGAATATGAGCCTTTAAGCGAATATTCAACCCGCAGTGATAGAGTCACAAATATAGGTTCTCTTCTTTCTTGGGGTGCGTCTGTTTTGCCTGCGGCAACTCAGAAGTTTATTCTTAAACCGCCTGGATATTCTTTGTTGCGATCACATCAACGCCTGTTCCAGCTACGTTAGGAACGATAACATCACCGATCTTAACTGGTGCTTTTACTACTACAGGTTTGATTTCATCAAGAATATCAAAAATCTTTGCTTTTGGAATTACGTCTTTTGTCTTTACGGATACGGCTGCAAGGTTTCCGCCTTCTACTTTAACGATAGAGGTTACTACTCGTGTTGGGTTTGTTACTTCTTCTCTTGCGTATTTATCTCCACGAGGACAAGTATTACCCTGTACGTCTGTTACTTCGCCGTTCTCCATTGTAACTGTAATCTGGCATCCAAGAGGACATCCAATACATGTTAATTCTCTTTTTTCCATGATACTACTCCTCCTCAATCTTTACAGTGATGGTCTCAAGGCCTTCATATGCTTCAAGGTCTTTCTTCTTTAAGATAACCTGTTCCATCTCGCCTGGCGCCATAACCTGTTTTCTACGATGCTGTACTCTTTCGTCATTTAAGTATACGCTGATATAGCTGTTCTTAAATACGCCGCCTACACGGAAACGTACAGTCAGAAGGTCTGCCATGTTATCTACATGGATAGTGCTTGGTACTGTGTAACGAACACCATCGATTGCTTTGATCTCTACTACTTTATCAGATTTCTGTGCATCTTTTCCACAGTTGTTCTTTACATAGATTGCTGCGTTCTTACCTGCTGTTGCTGCTTCTTCAGAAACGTAGTCAACAAGGTCATGTACATGAAGTACGTTACCGCAGGCAAATACACCGTCAATGTTTGTCTCAAGGCTCTCGTCTACTAATGGACCGTTTGTTACAGGGTTCATTGCTACGTCTGCCTGTTTGGATAATTCGTTCTCCGGGATAAGACCACAGGAAAGAAGAAGTGTATCACAATCGTAATGTACTTCTGTTCCAGGGATAGGCTTTCTATCCGGACCAACTTCTGCGATTACTACACCTGTCAGTCTGTCTGTTCCTTCAATATCAATTACAGTGTGGCTTAATAACAGTGGAATGTCATAGTCGTTAAGACACTGTACGATATTTCTCTTTAAACCGCCGGAGTACGGCATAACTTCTGCCACAACCTTAACCTCTGCACCTTCAAATGTCATACGTCTTGCCATGATAAGTCCGATATCACCGGAACCTAAGATTACAACCTTTTTACCTGGCATGAAGCCTTCCATGTTAACAAGTCTCTGTGCAGTACCTGCAGAGTAGATACCTGCTGGACGATATCCTGGAATGTTCAGGGCTCCACGTGGACGTTCACGGCATCCCATCGCCAGGATGATTGCCTTTGCCTGATACATAACGATACCTTCTTCACGGTTCATTACTGTTACAACCTTATCCTGGGAGATATCGCATACCATTGTATGTAACTTATATTCAATATTTAACTCAGCAGCCTGGTCGATAAAACGTGCAGCATACTCTGGACCTGTTAACTCTTCTTTAAATGTATGAAGACCAAATCCGTTATGGATACACTGATTTAAAATACCACCAAGCTGATTATCTCTTTCAATAACTAAAATACTGTCGATGCCCTCTTTTTTAGCAGCGATTGCAGCAGCTAAACCAGCAGGACCTCCACCTACGATTACGACATCATAAGATTTCATGATATATTATTCCTCACTTTCTTTCAACCCTAGTCCCAGTGTATTGGCATATTGACTTTCAGTCAAATAACGCAGAATGTTTTTTCATCGACAAGGCTACTGAACGAGGTGATGCAGTGGCATCATCGAGCGAAGTCAACGCAGTTCGATGAGAAAACAGGCAAGTTACTTGGCGAAATGTCAATATATCAGTACACTAATCTTCTTTAATCTTTCCCACTAACAGATTGGAACCTTCACCCTTCTTGGTGATTTCTGTCATTGGAATACCAAGCTCTCTTGAAAGAATTTCCATTGTTCTAGGAGTACAGAAACCTGCCTGGCAGCGGCCCATGCCCGCACGGGTTCTACGTTTGATTCCATCCATGGTCTTCGCACCGATCGGACGGTTGATCGCATCCATGATCTCTCCTTCTGTGATCATTTCACAACGGCATACGATGCTTCCATATTCTGGTTTTTCTTTGATTAAAGCATTCTTTTCTTCTAAAGTAAGGTCTGCCATATGAGTGACATCTTTACGTTTTGCAATAAAGTCTTCTTTTGCAGGGAAGTGATA
>CAVCBH010000086.1:0-9602 GCA_963600375.1 bacterium
TATACAGGTAAATCCACGATATTACAAATGTGAGGTCACTTCATATTATCTAAGGTCACAAATATAAGGTATCTTCTTTCTTTCGGAGCGTCTGTTTCCTCACAAAATTACTATTTAGAAAGGGAAAATTATGCAAAGTAAAATGTCAACCAAAGAATGGTTGCCGCTACTGGGAATAACAGTTTCGGCATTCATATTTAACACATCAGAATTTATGCCAATCGGTCTGCTTAGCGATATTGCAGACAGCTTTCACATTACAGAGGCACATGCAGGCGTATTGATCACGGTCTATTCATGGATTGTAATGCTTCTGTCATTGCCGTTAATGTTATTGCTCAATAAAATTGATTTTAAACGACTTCTTTTAGGAACAATCGGATTGTTTGGAGTATTTCAGATATTGTCTGCTTTTTCTGGTTCTTATGCTATGTTGATGGCATCTCGAATCGGGGTTGCCTGTACGCACTCTGTCTTCTGGTCAATCGCTTCCCCGGCAGCAGTCAGTGTTGTGTCAGAAAAGTTTCGCTCACTGGCACTTAGTATGGTTGTAACGGGAACATCGATTGCAATGATTCTTGGGCTTCCCCTTGGACGAATCATCGGACTTCATATGGGATGGAATATGGCATTTTTCTGTGTAGGAATTATCGCATTTGTCACAACAGCATATTTGATTTTTGTGTTCCCGAAAGTGCCGGGCGGCGAATCATTTTCTATAAGGCAGATGCCGGAAATTTTGAAAAATAAAACATTGATGGGAATTTTTCTTATCACATTTTTATTCGCGACTTCCTATTATACAGGATATAGCTATATTGAACCGTTCTTAAAACAAGTAGCCGGACTTACAGATAACTGGGTCACAACAACACTTACAATATTTGGGGCAGCCGGACTTCTGGGAAGCTTTTTATTTTCGCATTATTACGATAAAAATAAATATTTGTTCATAAGAATTGTAATGGTGAGTGTGGCAACAGCACTTCTTTTATTGTATCCGGTAGCAAAGGCACACATGGCAGTGATTATTTTATGCGCATTCTGGGGAATGGCAGTGATGGCATTTAATGTGACATTTCAGTCAGAAGTTATTACCTATGCACCGACAGCGGCTTCATCGGTGGCAATGGCAATTTACTCTGGAATCTATAATCTTGGAATTGGCAGCGGAACCTGGATTGGAGGAAGCATTTGTACATATTTGTCCATTTCCTATATTGGATTTACTGGAGGTGTGATTGCGGTAGTAGCGGCGGTCATATGCATTTTTGTTGTTATAAAATATATGAAGCAGTTTGATGAAATGATAGATTGATTAGAAAAATTATGGGTAAGAATAAAAAGATATACTTGCGAAAATAGCGTTTTTATACGATAATAGGTACTGTTTGGCCTAAAACAGAGAAAACAAGGCGGATAAATATAATCGAGAAAGTAATTTAATGAAATAGGATAATTAGAGTAACAAAGATTATCGTATAGGATCATAAAAACACAAGGAGAAAAGTATGAGCAGAATAGATGAAATCAAAAAACGACGTACCTTTGCAATTATTTCGCACCCGGATGCTGGTAAAACAACATTAACAGAGAAGTTCCTTTTATATGGAGGAGCGATCAATCAGGCTGGTTCCGTTAAGGGAAAAGCTACAGCGAAACATGCAGTATCGGACTGGATGGACATTGAGAAAGAGCGAGGTATTTCTGTAACTTCTTCCGTATTACAGTTTGAGTATGGTGGATGTTGTATCAACATTCTGGATACTCCTGGACATCAGGACTTCTCAGAGGATACTTATCGTACATTAATGGCAGCGGATTCTGCCGTTATGGTAATCGATGCTTCTAAAGGTGTGGAGGCACAGACAAGAAAGCTTTTTAAAGTTTGTGCGATGCGCCATATCCCGGTATTTACATTTATCAATAAAATGGACCGTGAAGCAAGAGATATTTTTGACCTTTTAGATGAAATCGAAAAAGAACTTGGAATCCCTACCTGCCCTGTAAACTGGCCAATCGGTTCCGGTAAACAGTTCGCTGGTGTTTACGATAGAAAAACACAGAAAATTGATTTATTTGAGGATACAATGAAAGGTACAAAGATGGGAACGATGAAAGAAATCGCCCTCGATGACCCGGAAATCAGCAACTATGTAACAGACGAAGCAAGAGAAGTATTAGAGGAAGAAATTGAGCTTTTAGATGGAGCCAGCGCAGAGTTTGATCAGGAATTAGTCGATGCCGGTGAGCTTTCTCCAGTATTTTTTGGTTCTGCTCTTATGAACTTTGGTGTGGAGAACTTTTTAAATTACTTCCTGAAAATGACTTCTTCCCCACTGCCAAGAACATCTGACCAGGGAACAATTGACCCAATTGAGGAAAAAGATTTTTCTGCATTTGTATTCAAGATTCAGGCAAATATGAACAAGGCACACCGTGACCGAATCGCTTTTATGCGAATCTGTTCTGGAGAATTCGAAGCAGGAATGGATGCATTCCATGTACAGGGGGACAAAAAAGTACGTCTTTCCCAGCCACAGCAGATGATGGCAAGTGAAAGAAAAATGATTGATAAAGCCTACGCCGGAGATATTATCGGAATCTTTGACCCGGGTATTTTTTCTATCGGAGATACCATCACAACTTCACCGAAGAAATTCGCCTATGAAGGAATCCCTACTTTCGCACCAGAACATTTCGCAAGAGTGCGTCAGGTAAATACAATGAAACGTAAACAGTTTATCAAGGGAATTAATGAAATCGCACAGGAAGGTGCTATCCAGATTTTCCAGGAATTTAATACGGGAATGGAAGAAGTAATCGTAGGTGTAGTAGGAACACTGCAGTTTGACGTATTAAATTATCGTCTGCAGCATGAATACAACGTAGAAATTCGCCTTGAAAAACTTCCATATGAATATATCCGCTGGATTGAGAATACAGATATTGATCTTGAAAATCTTCGTGGAACATCGGATATGAAGAAGATTAAAGACCTGAAAGGCAGACCACTGTTATTGTTTATCAATAGCTGGAGTGTGGGAATGACTCTGGAGAGAAACGAAGGACTTGTGCTCTCGGAATTCGGAAGAGCCTAAAAACTCCTGATTTTACGGAGTAAAACAGACACTTCCAAAGAGAGCCGATACCCTATATTTGTGACTCTATCACTGTGGGTTGAATGTTTGCATGACGGCTCACATTCAATCCGCGCTCTAAGGCCACAAATATAGGGTATCGGCTCTCTTCGGAAGCTGTTCTTTGGCTGTAGAAGCAAAATCAGAATTCATATTATAGGATTTGGATATCAGCTAGAGTTCCTATTTCTTCTGTCTCCATCCCCAAATCTTTTTCCACTGATTTGTAGGATTAAAATACACAGAACCCGCCCCTCCTGTAATATATAAAAATGCGCCTTTGAGCAAGTTCAAGTTGCGGATGAGCAGCTTGGACGCAGGGAAACGAAGCATTTTTATATATTACAGGAGGGGCGGGTTCGTCTGTTTCACAGCCTCACAAATCAGGAGTTGACAGACTAAATAGCAAGAATTCTCTTGGCGTTCTCCACCCGTTCTGTCGTTGGAGGCTCAATTCCTTCTAAAGGATACTCTAATCCAAGTTCCTTCCATTTATAGATTCCCATTGTATGATATGGTAGGATTTCTACCTTTTCTACATTATTAAGAGAGTGGATGAAATCAGCTAATCTGATTAAATATTCATCTTTATCACTTCGTTCCGGGACAAGGACATGGCGAATCCAAATCGGTTTATTGATGTCAGAAAGATAGCGAATCATATCAAGAATATTTTCATTACTGCGACCAGTTAAAGCCTTGTGGCATTCGTTATCAATGTGTTTGATGTCTACTAATAACAAGTCCGTATATTTCATTAATTCCTGAAATTTAGAAAAGAAAGGTTCTTCTCTTGTAAAAGGACCACCGGCAGTATCAATAGTAGTATGAATGCCTTTTTCTTTTGCCTTTTTAAAAAACTCTAACATAAAATCAATCTGTAAAAGAGGCTCGCCGCCGCTTACAGTAATACCACCACCATTTTTCCAGTAAGCACGATAACGGAGCGCCTGATTCAACAGCTCATCCGCACTTCTCCATACCGCACCATTTTCCTCTGTCATCTTCCACGTATCCGGATTATGACAAAACTGGCACCGCAAAGGACAACCCTGCAAAAAAACAATAAAACGAACTCCTGGTCCATCCACCGAACCAAAACTCTCCGTAGAATGAACAAGAGCCATCGCATTTTTATCACTCATAAATAACACCTCATAATATTTTCAGTATAAAAATAAGTTATCAAAAAGAAAGAATACTATCATAACCGCATTTTCTACTATAAATGTTTTATTTAAAATCAGGGTGCTGGCAAGATATATGGTAAAGAACGTAATACAAAAAGAGAATACTTTTATGATTCTGTACTATGGAATTTTGACCGTAGCTGATTCGAACTGCTTTCTTCGAAGCGGCTGCTTTATCGGGCAAAATGGAATGTTTAGTACAGTGAATAAAAGTATCTCTTTTTGTATTACGTTCTTTTCAAAAAACCAGAGTCAGCATCCGTAAGGATAAAACATTTATTACATTCTATCGTGGCATGTTCTGGCAATTACATCTAACTGCTGTTCTTTTGTCAGTGAGATGAACTTAACTGCGTAACCAGAAACACGAATAGTAAAGTTTGCATATTCTTCTTTTTCTGGATGTTCCATAGCATCAATCAGTTTCTCAACACCAAATACATTTACGTTTAAGTGGTGAGCACCCTGTACGAAGTAACCGTCCATAACATTTACTAAGTTAGCAATACGTTCTTCTTCGGAATGTCCGAGTGCGTCAGGGTTGATTGTCTGTGTATTGGAAATGCCATCTAATGCCCATTCGTAAGGAAGTTTAGCTACAGAATTTAAGGAAGCTAAGAGACCGTTCTGCTCTGCACCATAACTTGGGTTTGCTCCTGGGGAAAGTGGTTCGCCAGCTTTTCTTCCATCTGGAAGGGAACCTGTTGCTTTACCATATACTACGTTAGATGTGATAGTAAGGATGGAAGTTGTAGGTTCAGAATCACGGTAAGTATGGAACTTCTCAAGTTTCTTCATGAATGTCTGGAGTAACCATACAGCAATGTCATCGGCGCGATCATCATCATTTCCGTATTTAGGGAAATCACCAGTTGTTTCGTAATCAACAACAAGACCGTCTTCGTTACGAACTGTCTTAACCTTTGCGTATTTGATAGCACTTAAGGAGTCTACTACATGTGAGAATCCTGCGATACCTGTAGCGAATGTACGACGTACATTTGTATCGATTAAGGCCATCAGTGCATATTCATAGTAGTATTTGTCATGCATATACTGGATAAGATTTAATGTATTTACATATAAACCTGCTAACCAGTCCATCATGATATCATATTTATGCATTACTTCGTCATAATCAAGATATTCGGAAGTAATTGGTGTATATTCTGGACCAACCTGCTGTCCGCTCTTTTCATCCACACCACCGTTGATCGCGTAAAGGAGACATTTTGCAAGGTTTGCACGAGCGCCGAAGAACTGCATTTCCTTACCAGTCTGTGTAGCAGAAACACAGCAGCAGATGGAGTAATCATCGCCCCATACCGGACGCATTACATCATCATTCTCATACTGGATAGAACTTGTTGTGATAGATATATGAGCTGCGTAATCTCTAAATGCCTTTGGAAGACGTTCAGAGTAAAGTACAGTAAGGTTTGGCTCTGGAGATGGTCCCATATTTTCTAATGTGTGCAGGAAACGGTAGTCTGTCTTTGTAACCATGGAACGTCCGTCCTGTCCAAGTCCACCAACTTCAAGTGTTGCCCATACAGGGTCACCGGAGAAGAGCTGATTATAAGCTGGGATACGTCCGAACTTAACCATACGGAACTTCATAGTCATATGGTCGATTAATTCCTGTGCTTCTTTCTCTGTAAGAATTCCCTTATCCATATCACGTTTGATATAAATATCAAGGAAAGTAGCGATACGTCCGATACTCATAGCAGCACCGTTCTGTGTCTTGATTGCTGCAAGATATCCGAAGTATGTCCACTGAACAGCTTCTTTTGCGTTAGAAGCAGGCTCGGAAATATCATAACCATAGCTCTCAGCCATAACTTTCATATCTTTTAATGCTTTAATCTGCATGGAGATTTCTTCTCTTAAACGGATAACATCATCTGTCATTGTTCCATCACCGCAGTTTGCGAAATCTTTCTGCTTGTCAGCAACTAACAGGTCGATACCGTAAAGAGCTACACGACGGTAGTCACCAACGATACGTCCACGTCCGTAAGTATCTGGAAGACCAGTGATGATCTTGTTGTGACGAGCTTTTTTCATCTCAGGAGTATAAGCATCAAATACTGCCTGGTTATGTGTTTTATGATAATCTGTAAAAATCTTGTGGAATTCTGGATTTGGTGTGTAACCATAAGTTGTACAAGCCTCCTCAGCAGTACGGATACCACCAAATGGCATGAATGCACGTTTTAAAGGTTTGTCTGTCTGAAGACCTACGATCTGTTCTTTATCTTTTAAAGACTCAGAAATGTAACCCGGTTTATGGGAAGTAAGGCTTGATACGATATCAGTATCCATATCAAGAACGCCACCCTTTTCACGCTCTGTCTTCTGCAGTTTCTGCAGTTCGCCCCACAGTACGTCAGTAGCTTCGGTTGGACCTTCAAGGAAAGAAGCATCTCCGTCATATGGAGTGTAGTTATCCTGGATAAACTCTCTTAAATTAATTTCTTCTCTCCAGATTCGTCCATTAAATCCCTGCCATTGTTCTTTTTGTAACATCTTAATTGACCTCCCTGTTTGTTAAAAAAATCCTTAAGTCAAGGTTTTGAAATATGTTTGCTAAAAAATCAACAAAATTATCAGATGACCCTCAAATAATTAGTTATAACTTATTTGAGTTATAATCATCTAACAACATTATTAACATGATTTTTTGTAATCGTCAAACAGTTTTTTTGTATTATGTGTTCTTTTTTCTGAACATATACATGGGAAATGCCGTCAGAGCCTTTATTTTTGCGGCTTTCAACCTGCTGATAAAAAAATATCAAACCGTACATATATATTAATATAAGTACAATATTAACAAATATCATAGAGATAATTTTCCTGTAGGTTTATTTAAATTATGACATGCGGCTTATAGAAAGTATTTTTCAAATATATTCAAAGGTAGAGTTCCACATAATAAAATTTATTATTTTTTTAACACATAACTTAAAACACATGACTTAATAGTAATTTAAAGTTATTTCTTGTCAGGAATACCGAATAGGAATTATTCTGTCAGAAAATAAAAAGAGCCGACATCCAGACAAGAGCTGCCCAGACGGTCGGCTAAATAAGAATCTCATACTTCATGTGGTTCATTCCACTTATTCCGTCAGTTGTATAAGTAACTTAACTATAAACAAAAGAGAACAAAATGTCAAGGGGGGATCACTATTTAATTTATTAAGGAACAGACGCTCACGGAAAGATAAATAGACCCTATTTGTGACTTTCGTCGCGGCAGGTTGAATGTTCGCTTCTGCGCTCACATCCAACCTTTGCTCCCAGGCAAAAACCACCAGCACCAAGCATACTTCCCAGATAAATCGTATAAGGCGCAGGCTTTGATTTTGCAATTCCCTCTATCTTTTTCTGCAAAACGGCAAGAGGCAGCGGAGAAGCACAACAACGCCGGCTCAGTGCATTTGCCTGTTCCAATTTATAGAAATCGGTTCGGACAGTGGTAGTGATTCTGTGGGTCTGGGTGTACTCTTCTCCTTCAGGAAATAACATTGTGACAATGATACTTGATGTAATGGCAAAAACATTCATCTGTATTGCACCGTAAGCGTGCCCCATTCGATTTAAAGTTTCTTCCACACGACTGACCTCAGCACCGTTGGTCAGCATGATTTCTGCAAGGTTTAATAATTCGTGTAAAATAGCATTTGGTGAATTCAACGTACTTTCTCCTTTCAGAAAAATATGATATAGTATATCACAAATTCAAAAAAAGGAGAAAAAAATTGAGCTATACATGGTATGAAGTGTTCTGGTTTTTCATGTTATACTCCTTTGCCGGATGGGTAATAGGGACTTCTGGGGCAGCATTAAAAGAAAAAAAGTTTATTGACGCAGGATTTTTATTTGGCCCCTGGTGTCCATCCTACGGATTTGGAGCAGTTGGTTTTACATTATTTTTACCGGAATTAAAAGAATATCCAGTGTTCTTATTTGCAGGAGGAGTGATTTTATCATTCATTATCACATCCCTTACCGGACTGACGCTGGAACGTATTTTCCATCAGAAATGGAAAGATTATTCCAGACGGAGATTCAACTTTGGCGGATATGTTAACCTGCCTTATACAGTAGTCTGGGGAATAGCGGCGCTTTTATGTATCTGGTTTGTAAATCCATTTTTAAGTAAAATCATTGGAATCTTTCCACATGAATTAGGAAAAGTCATTCTGATTATTGCTTATATGGTAATTATCACTGACCTGATCGGAACTGTTTCAGGAATTTTGAGCGTACATATTCGTCTGGCTCGATTAGGAAAACTATTGCTCATAGAAGAGGTAGCCGATAATTTACAAAAAGCCGCAGATTACATGGGAAATGGTCTTACCGGCTGGGTATTAAAACACCTTGAAAAAAGTCATGAAGGACTTGAAATAAAAGAAATCATTCGAAGCAAACTGCAAAGACGAGAAAAAGCACAGGAGATGACTGGAACATTTGCAGTCGGATGCGGATTTTATAAATTATTCTGGCTTTTCTTTCTTGGTTCTTTTCTTGGGGATATTACAGAAACCATTTTTTGTTGGTGGAAAATGGGAGCCATTACGAGCCGGAGTAGTGTAGTTTACGGTCCGTTTAGCCTCGTCTGGGGAATTGGATGTTTCTTCCTCACATATATGCTCTATCAATATCGTGACAGAAGCGACAGCTTTATCTTTATATTCGGAACAGTTCTTGGTGGAGCATATGAATATGTTTGCAGCGTTGTGCTGGAACTGCTCTTTGGCGTAGTATTCTGGGATTACAGTAAACTGCCATTTAACCTTGGTGGAAGAATCAATTTACTATATTGCTTCTTTTGGGGAATTGCAGCCGTAGTCTGGATGAAGATATTATATCCGAAATTATCTGGATTTATCGAAAAAATACCGAAGAAAGTTGGTGTGCCTTTAACCTGGTTATTAGTTGCATTCATGATATTCGATATGGCGGTATCAGGGCTTGCTTTAAACCGTTATCATGAGAGACACCAGAAGGAAGCAACACCGGAAAATACTATAACGAAGATATTAGATACGAGATTTCCAGATAAGAGGATGGAGAGAATATATCCAAGTGCAAAACATGTGAAGTAGAAAACTTCTGATTTTGCGGAGCAAAGCTGACGCTTCCGAAGAGAGCAGAGAACCTATATTTGTGACTCTATCACTGTGGGTTGAATGTTCGCGTAACGGCTCACATTCAATCCTCGCTCTGTTATGAAGTGACTTTTGTCAAGAGGTAA
>CAVCBH010000087.1:0-6800 GCA_963600375.1 bacterium
CACCTGTTCGAATGGATGAATATTAGTCTTCTGAAGAAGAAGTCCAGAACCGATGAAGTTCTCAAGTACCATGTTTCTGGAATCGAATCTTGAAAAACCGGAACGTACACCTGCATCAATCATTCCTTCGATACAATGCATGATATAGGCTGGTCCTGCGCAACAAAAAGCGGTAAATGCATCAAACTGATTTTCCTGAATGAAGATTGTCTGTCCTAATGCAGCAAACATGGTTTCCATATCTTCTTTATCTTCTTTTGTTACCTGCGCACTTGTACAGATTCCTGAATATCCATGTTTTGCTTCGATTAACACATTTGGCATAACACGCGCAACTCTTGCACTCTCTCCTAGTATATCACTCATCTGATCTAATGTGATACCTGCACAGATAGAAATAATCAAATCATTGCTTGTTTTGTTATTTTTAATCTGTTCTAATACTCCTTTTGCATCCTGTGGACGAACAGCGATAAAAAGAATCTGTGAATTTTTAATTGCTTCATCTGCTTCTGATGCAACAGCTACACCATAAGCTTCTTTTAAATAGTCTAATCTTCTTTCTACAACATCAAATACTTCGATATTTTCTTTTGCACATGCACCTTCCTGAATCATTCCACGAATGATTCCTTCTGCCATGTTTCCTCCACCAATAAATGTTACCTTTTTATTTAACATAATTTTTTCTCCTTTTTATTTCTTGACATCTATTTAACAGTTCTGTTTTTCTATATCTATTTTTCTTATTTTACAATATTTAGAAAATACTTTCTTCAAGACATGTATCACTATTTGCCGTATATTTCATTTAAGCGCAAGTGTATAAACATGCTCCAAACTAAATAAATACGAAATATATCACAAAATAAGCCATCTCTAATTTGCTTCTGGAACAGTCTTTCTCTTTGCTTCATTTTTTTCTATTTTAGGCATTGCAAATCCGACAAATGCATAAATAATTGTAAGAATCGGGGCTATGATTGCTGTAAAATAGAATGGTACATACTGTGCTACGGATACACCAAGTGTTGCTGCAACGAAGATTCCACCAGAACCCCACGGTACCATCGGTGCAAAGTATGCTGCCGGTGAAATGCAACGACAGAGAATGCTTCTGTCATATCCAAGTTCATCAAAAGTATCTCCAAATGCTTTTGCAGGAAGAGTAATTGCAAGGAATGGATCTGCTGCAACAAAGTTAAATACAAATGTACTGATTGTTGCGGTTGCAACAAGAATTCCTGGTCTTTTTACAAAGTTTGCAACTTTATCAAGAATAACCTGTACAATACCTGTTCTACGAATAATACCTGCCATCCACATGGAAAACATCATAATAATAACGGTACCGGTCATTCCCATAAGGCCGCCTCGTGTCAAAGTAACATCGATTTCTTCCACACCAGTTTTACCAACATAACCATTCATCATATAACCTAATGTATCTGCTAATGTCTCATGCTGAAAAACAACTGCACATACTACACCAGTAAATGCTGCCACAAAACGAAGGGGGATTGCCGGAAATTTAACAATCATAAGCACAACCATACAAACAACCGGTATTAAAACTGCCGGAGTTAAATTAAACCCTTTTTGAAGACCGTTTAAGAAGGTTGAAACATTTCCAGCAGATGCACTTGCACTTACATTACGGTACTGCAATCCCAGTATAACAAAGATAACAAATGTAACTGCCAATGCAGGAATATTAGATACTAAAGATGCTTTTGAACCTTTATACATCTCAACATTTGCAACTGCTTCTGAAAATACAGGAACATCTGCCATTGGGGACTGTGCATTTCCAAAGAATGCTCCACAACAGATTGCCCCTACGATCATTGCCGGATTAATTCCAAGAGCTGTTCCGATTCCAACAAAAGCAACGCCAAGTGTTCCGATGGTTGTCCAGGAAGAGCCTGTTAATGTACTCATAAGTGTACAAAAAACGAGTGTCAGTGGGAGTACAGATGCGGGTGAAAAAAGCTTTACTCCCCAGTAAATAATAAATGGTACCGTACCGCTTGCAATCCAGGAACCTACTACCATACCAATGGTAAGTACCAGAATTGCTGCTTCCATACATTCCATAATTGACTTATATGCACTATCCATCAAATCTGCCCATGATATATGTAAATAAATACCATAAATACTGATAGGGATAATTGCTGTCAAAAGCGGAATATGCGGATCAAGTTTTAATACAAGCACACCGGTTAAAAGAATTGCAATCGCAATCGCCATGACAAAAAGAGCCGAACCAAGTGTTGCTTTTCTTTCTGTTTTCATTGTTGTAGTTTTTTCTTCCATCTCTCTTCTCTCATCCTTTTTTAATCTTCTTTTCCCATAACAACTGTTTCTATGCCGTTACTTTCGAAGAGTTTCCGTACTTCTTCCAAGCGTTCTTCTGACGGTTCTTCATATTCATCCTGTATAATTCCAACTTCCCGTCCTTTTGCGATGCCCATGTTATGATAAGGAAGAAAATTCACTCTTTCTAAATGATTTTTCTTCATAAAATCAAGCAACGCCTCTACGTTTGTTTCATCATCATTGAGTGGATGAATAAACGGAACACGGATAATGACTTTCTTTCTCAACGCATCTTCTTTACAAAGATTTTCAAGATTATTCCAGATAATGTCCGGATACTGTGCTGTAAGCTTTTTATGTATTTCCCTGTCCATATGTTTTAAATCATATAAAACGACATCCGCTATCTCTGCTAAAGCATGTAAATCTTCATATTTCCCAAAACCGCTCGTATCTGCCGCTACAGAAAGACCTTTTTTCTTACATTCTGTGGCAACTGCCTTTGCAAATTCTGCATGGGAAAGAATTTCTCCACCGCTTAAAGTAACTCCGCCACCAGAACGTTCATAGAAATCTCTGTCCTTTTCTACCTCTGCCACTACCTGATCTACTGTGTAATAGTTTGCTTTTGTGTACAGTGCTTCTGAACAGCAGTTATCAATACATTTTCTGCATTCATCACATTTTTCCCTGTCCACACAGATTTTCTCTCCATCAAAGGAAAGTGCCCCCTGCGGGCAGGTTTTTATACACTGCCCACAATGAATGCATCTGTTTTCTCTGTACATCAGATAAAAATTAAAATCAATTAATTCTGAATTATGGCACCAGGCACAGCGGAGAGGACATCCTTTTAAAAATACTGTTGTTCGTATTCCAGGACCGTCTTCTGTAGAGAACCGCTGCATGCCCCCTACATAACACTTTAATTGTTCTAGCATGATGGGTTATGTGCTGTTCTTGCGATAACACTTTCCTGAACGTCTTTGTCAAGTTCTGTAAAGTATGCAAGATATCCAGCAACACGAACTAACAGATTTCTGTATTTTTCCGGCTCTTTCTGTGCAGCACGAAGAGTTTTGTTATCTACTACATTAATCTGAATATGCTCACCCATGTTATCAAAATATGTCTGAACAACACTTCTTAATATTCCACGTCCTTTTTCACCCTGTACACTTCTTGGGTCAAATCTTAAATTGTAAAGGCATCCGTCTTTTGCGTTCTTCTGGTCAAGTTTGGCAACAGATTTTACTGTCGCTGTTGGTCCGCTTACATCACGTCCCATAACTGGAGAACAGTTATCATTTACACCTTCATAAGCAAAACGTCCATCTGCAGAAGCGAGAACACATTTACCCTGTGATACGTTCATAGACTGTGACTCTACAACTACCTGGTAGTTACCGCCACGGGAATCTTTATATCTTGAAAGACTCTCTGCGTAATGTTTCACAATACCCGCTGCAATTGCATCTACATAGTCAATATCATTTCCGTATTTTGGAGCTTTGTTTAATAATGTAAGACGCATATCTTCATAACCTTCAAAGTTAGCTGCAAGTGCTGTCATTAACTCATCTATTGTATAACGTTTTTCTTTAAAGATTAATGTATCGATTGCTGCCATTGCATCTGTACAGTTTCCAATACCATTAATAAATGCACCGGATTCGGAATATCTTGCTCCACCTTCCTGAACAGACATACCTTTTTCTACACAGTCATTAATTAACATTGACGCAAATGTTACTGGCATACGGTCTGCATGCATGGAACCTACTACGTTAAATCCTGTAAGCATTAAGTCTACAAAGTGGTCAATCTGTGTATATAATGCTTTCTGTAATTTTTCTAAAGTATTGATTTCAGAAAGTTCTCCTGTCTTTACTCCAAGCTGTTTTCCTGTAATTGGGTCAACACCATTATGTAATACTAATTCCAGACATTTTAATAAGTTAACATATCCTACCGTTGGACGGCCATCACTGCATCCTGCTACGATTGGCTGTACGCATCCCTGAATTCCCCAGTTTCTTGCTACTTCTGCGGAAACTCCGAGTTTTTCCATTACCATTGGCACTACAAGTTCATCATTAAAGAATGCCGGTGTTGCAAGACCATCCTGAATCATCTTAAGTCCTTCTTCGATTAAATCTTCGGAAAGGCCTTTGAAATATCTTACAGATGCTGTTGGCTGAGAAGTCTGTACATCTCTGTTTGCCTTTAATACAAGGAAAGATGTCTCATTTGTTGCATCTTTTCCATCGGCTGTCTGTCCACCAACAATGATGTTCTGCCAGATTGGGTATCCTGCAAAGGAAGAAGAATAAAATTTATCTCTTAACTTCAGAATATCTGTAAATTTGATAAATAAGCATTCAATATATTCGATTGCTCTTTCTTCTGTAATACGTCCCTCTTTTACATCATTTACATAGAACGGATTCATGTACTGGTCAAATCTGTGAAGGGAAGTTCCGTGTCCATTTGCCTCAATAGAAATGATTACATGAATGAACCATACCATCTGAATGGCTTCTGCAAATGTTTTTGCTGGCTGAACTGGGATGCGTTCACAGATATCTGCGATTTCAAGAAGTTCTGCTTTTCTTGTTTCGTCCTTTTCTTCTGCTGCCATTTTTCTTGCTAAATCACTGTAACGCTTTGCGTACGCTTCCGCTGCATCTACAACAACGATAACTGCGTTCCAGAAATCCACCTGTTCCTGTTTTTCTTTGCAGTCAACGACTGTTTCTGCAATTTTTTCTTTTGCTCTTTCTCTGTAACTTCCCAGTCCTTTTTCTAATGCTGTCCAGTAATCTGGTGTTAAATGACCTGTACCACAGTCACGGTTACCGATTGTCATAACACCTGCATTTTCTGCTTCTTTTGCTTCTTCAGAAAGTGCTTTTTCTACGATTTTATCAAAGCTCTTTCCTCTCCAGTATTCAAGGACTTCTACCAGTTCTTTTTTATCTTCATCTGTAATTTCAAGTGGATCACTTGGACGGGTCTTGAAATCATCAATCTCATCGATAACCCATTCAGAAAAATATTCTGGAAATACAGGAGCACATCTTGGCTTATCATTGTGATTACCTACAACCAGCTCGCCTTCCTGAATATAAATTGTCATATTTCTTAAGATGTGAGAAAGCATATGTGCCTTCTGAAGTACTGGTGGTTCAAAAGCATGTTCTTTAATTGCTTCTGTTGCAAGTCTTGCTCTTTCTACACTAAGACTTGGTTTCTGTTTGTTCTGCATCTCTTTTAATTTCTGAATTCTGTCAGTCATGTAATACCTCCATTTTGTTCGCTCACCCGGATTAAGCAATCACTTTAATTTGTGTTTGTTATTTTTGTAACATTATTGTATAATAGGTATCACAATAAGTAAAACGAACAAATTTAATTCTTGCCATAAGAAATTCTAATGAGGTATGTTTATGAACCCATCAAAATTTGAAATTTTTCTAAAAGTAGAAGAAACTAAGAACTTCACACGAACCGCAGAATACTACCAATATACGCAGTCTGCCATCAGTCAGACCATTAAATCTCTCGAAAATGAAATGGGAGTTACTCTCTTTCACCGCACGACTTCCGGACTCATTTTAACTAATGAGGGAAAACATCTTATCCCCGCCATATTGGAAATTGCAAGAGGGTATCAGGACTTAGAAGAACGACTTTCCGAATTAAAAAACAACCATACCGGACGAGTACGGCTTGGAGGATACATCAGTATGTCCTGTCATTGGCTTCCTGTTTGTGTCAAAGAATTTAAAAAATTTTACCCGAATGTTAGTTTTGAGATGTATCAGGAAGATGATGCAAAGTTATTAGACTGGTTAAAAAAAGGAACGATTGATATGGCATTTATCTGCAATCCAAACAAGAGAGAATTTGCTTATCAGGAATTGTTTGAAGACCCATTTCTGGTTATTCTCCCTCCAGATTATCCTGTAGACCCCCAAAAAAGTTATTCTTTAAGAGATTTTAAAAATGAATCTTTTATTTTTCTTGAAGTAGGATATGTAGAATATTTGAATGAAATGTTTAAAGAAGCAGGATATAAACCTGTTGTTAAATATCGAACGATTGATGATTTCACAACTCTTTCTATGGTTGAACAGGGATTTGGTATCAGTATTCTTCCTAAATTGGCCACTTACCGCTCTCCTTTTCCTGTACAGACAGTGTATCCAGAAGAAGCCTGTTCCCGTTATCCGGGAATTGTTACAAGAAAAAATGATCATTTTTCCTGGGCACAGAAGAAATTTATGCAATTTGCGAGGGAGTTTACTATTTAATTCATTAGTCAAAACTGACGAAGTCAGGGAACCCAGGCATCTATATTTGTGGCCTTAGATAATATGAAGTGACCTCACATTTGTAGCATCGTGGATTTACCTGTATACTAGTGTTCCATCCATCTAGTTTCTAAAGTGTTGTTGGATATAGATTTTATAGTT
>CAVCBH010000088.1:0-30171 GCA_963600375.1 bacterium
GTCCCTTTACTTCGGAAAAATCTGTGACAGACTCTCTATCTTCCTCTATTGTTTCTAAAATGTCCTTTACAGGTACTGTAGCTTTTAGCCTCTGTGTGCCTCCTGATATTTCCCACGATTTTTCGACATTATGTATAGTAGAACTCTCTCTATCTTTTAATCCCTTTTCCAAATCTTCGCCTATCTTTCCTGAATTCTCCGATATTTCTCCTGAGTCAGCATTTATAATGTAACCATGCTTTAAATACGAATAAAGCTCTTCTAAATTTCCAAATCCAACGACATCCATCTGCTCTACAAAGGCGGCTTCTGCCACGTTCTCCTGTGCTACAATACATCTCTTTATTCCTCTTTTCGATGCA
The DNA here is from genome assembly GCA_963600375.1 of bacterium. Lineage (GTDB taxonomy): Bacteria > Bacillota > Clostridia > Lachnospirales > Lachnospiraceae > Anaerobutyricum. The sequence continues at coordinate 363 of CAVCBH010000088.1, forward strand.
GCAACTACAATCGGTAAAACACCAGAAATCGGGCAAATCTGTCCGTTCAATGACAACTCACCAATAAAAAGTGTATCCGTTATATAGTTTTCTGGAATAAGATTCATCGCAAGCAAAATCGCTACTGCAACTCCAATATCAAAAGAAGTCCCACATTTGCGAAAATCTGCCGGAGCAAAATTCACAGAAATCCGCTTTGGCGGCAGGAAAACACCAATATTATTCAATGCAGTACGCACTCGTTCCTTTGATTCCTTTACCTCATTCGACAAATAACCAATCATGTTAAAATTCGGAAGCCCATTACTGATATCTACCTGTATCTTTATAATCTGCCCTTCGATTCCCTGTATCATTGCACTAAAAACTTCTGCTACCATTCTATCTGCTCCTTCAATTCTACTGTGATAATGTAAAATTTTGTAACCCCTCTTATTTATATCATACCGTTCCAGAATATGCAATATTTATTTTTAATTCTATATTTATCCATTTATGACAATAATATCTCACCGCCAAACGCTTCTCAACAGAAAAGATCCCCTATATTTGTAACTCTATTACTGTGGATTGAATGCGAGCGCTTAAGCGAACATTCAATCCACAGTAATAGAGTTACAAATATAGGGGATCTTCTCTCTTCGGGAGCGTCTATTTGCCTGCGACAATTGCTATTTATCGTTTATTATCCAGCATCTTCTTGAGTTCATTCATAAAAGTTTCCACATCTTTAAATTCACGATAAACGGATGCAAATCGAACGTAAGCAACCTGCTCTAAGGACTTTAGATGTTCCATAACAACTTCCCCGATCTGCTTACTTTCGATTTCTTTATATTCTAAATTAAAAAGTTCATTCTCAATCTTATTCACCATCTGTTCAATCTGTTCGACAGAAACCGGTCTCTTATGACAGGCACGTAAGATTCCTGACATCATCTTCGAACGATCATATGTTTCCCTTGTCTTATCTTTTTTTATCACGGTAAGAGGCATAATCTCCACTCGTTCATATGTAGTAAATCTCTTCCCACATTCATCGCAAAGTCTTCGCCGTCGTATGGATGAATTATCATCTGCAGGTCTTGAATCGATTACACGGGTATTATCCAATCCACAAAATGGGCATTTCATATCGTATCCTCCAGTATTTTTAACTTTTAAGTTTGCATTTATCGTGCCGGTTATTATAACAGAAAAATGACTATTTTACAAGACATTTCTTTTCATCAATATCTACAAGGATACTATCTACGCCTACCCGTATCACTGCACCAACCGGAATTCGGTATTCTGACTTTTTCCCAAGACAACCACAATATTTGCCGCCACTCGGAACATAAATGTCTGTAATACAAAATTTACAGACATCAATTTCCAAATCTCCAACACAGCCTAAACGATGTCCATTTTTACAATTAATCACATCTTTATTGCCAAGTTCCCAAAAACGCATAAAAAAGCCCTTTCTTTTAATTTATGAGGGCTTTCCTTTAATAATACTCTATAAATACTATGATTTCAAAACATCCTTCTACACTGGCAGAAACTTGCTTTCTTTTAATAATACTATCCTGTATTTAATATAACTCATTCATATGCAGCTTCATCCATTGAAGAATATCGGTATACACTTCATTTCTTTTTACTTCGTCACAGATATTATGACGCATCGCATCGTATAGATGCAATTCCACTCGGTGCCAGGTGTCTTCTAAGCGGCGATGAACTTCTAATACTCCTTTTCCAAAGTTCCCTATCGGGTCTTCTTTTCCTGCAATAAGTAAAATTGGGGTATCTATATTAACCGACTGATACCACTTTCTCGTGGAGACTAAGGCAAGCATCTTTAATATATCTTCATATGCAGCTACAGTAATTGGCAGATGCTCTTCATAAATTCTGACATATTCCCTTCTCGTTCCTTCATTAGCTGCAATCCAGGCATAGTTATCCTGTTCTTTTAAAAAGTGATGATTTAAATGTTTTTCTATATCGGTCTGAAGATACGTGCTTCTATGTTCTGCTCCCTGAATGCGTTTTAATAATGCAGCAAATAGAAGTTTTCTTCGGCAATATTTCTGTTTTCCACTTGTTCCTGATAAGATCACACCAGAAATTCCATCCTCATGAATACAGTCCATACGCACAATAAGAGATCCCATTCCGTGACCATATATGAAATATGGAATGTCTGGATATTCTTTTTTCATATAATGTGTCAGCTTTTTTGTATTCTTTATCAAATAAGTCCATCCGTTTTTCTCTCCAAAATATCCATATTCCTTCTTCTTAGAAGAACGTCCATGCCCGATATGGTCACAGCCACATACCATAATTCCATGATCTGTAAAGAAATGGATAAGATTCTCATTCCGCTCTACAAAATCGCCGAAATCATGAACAATCTGCAGAATTGCCCGAAGGTCTGCTTCCGGTTCATAAATATAATAATGTATTCTGTTTATATGATCGGAACTTTGATATGTTCCTGTAAACTTCTGATAAGCCATACAAAAGCCTCCCGTCCTTTCTGCATGTGGCAGATTCCTTTTTCTCAACTACTATACAGGATAAATGTGAAAAAAGAAAGACAATCTGTCTTGCATTTTCGTTAAGATAGATTGCCTTTTCTTTCGTTTTTATTAAGTTTCTTACATTTTGTCTTACAGCACTGCCTGAATCATACAGATTAAAGAATAATCTTTGCAGGACACTTCTCTGCGCACTTTCCACATCCAGTACATTTGCTGTAATCAATCTTTGCAATGTTGTTTTCAACAGTAATTGCATCTGCTTCACAGACACGGGTACACATCTTACAGCCGATACATCCTGCAGAACATGCTTCTTTTACTGCTTTACCAAATTCTTTAGAACTACACTGTACTTTATGAGGAGCTGTATATGGAACAAGCTCAATTAAAGACTTTGGACAGGTTGCCACACATTTACCGCAGGCAACACATTTTTCCTTATCTACTACTGCAACACCGTTAATAACGTGAATTGCATCAAAATCACACACTTTTACACAGCTTCCAAAACCAGTACAGCCAAAGCTGCAGGCCTTTGGTCCGCCACCAGGTACACTCATAGCAGATACGCAGTCTTCATTTCCAGAATATTTGTATTTTGATTTCGCTTTATCGCAGGTTCCGGCACATTTTACAAATGCAACCTGTTTGTCTCCTGTTCCTGCCTCTACACCCATAATAGAAGCAATTTTGTCTGCTACTGGCTGTCCACCTACAGGACATGCTCCAACAGGAGCTTCTCCAGCCGCGATTGCTTTTGCGAGTGCATCACAACCGGCGAATCCACAACCACCACAGTTGTTTCCCGGAAGGCACTCTCTTACAGCAACTTCTTTTTCGTCTACCGGCACTTTAAATTTCTCGGAAGCAATGCCAAGGAGAATGGAAATAACAAGTCCGGTTCCACCGACAACTACTGCCGCAAGGATAATTCCACTTATACTCATTTTTGTCCCTCCTAATTAAATGATTCCTGAAAAACCAAAGAATGCAATAGACATAAGTCCGGCTGTTACCATTACGATTGGCATTCCCTGCCAGGACTCTGGAATGTCGTTGTATTCCATCTTTTCACGGATTCCTGCTAAGATAACAATAGCGATTGTAAATCCGACAGAAATACCAAAACCATAAACTACAGACTGTAAAATATTATATCCATACTGTACAGAATTTAAAGCTACACCAAGTACGGCACAGTTTGTTGTGATCAGAGGAAGATATACTCCTAATGATTCATACAGTGCCGGCATAGATTTCTTTAAGAACATCTCTACGAACTGTACAAGTGCAGCAATGACAAGGATAAATACGATGGTCTGTAAGTAAGTTAAATCAAGTGGTGCAAGAATGAATTTATAAATTAATGATGTCACTAAAGAAGCAATCGTGATAACGAAGATTACGGCTGCTCCCATTCCACCGGCAGTCTCTACCTTTTTGGATACTCCGAGGAAAGGACATAATCCTAAAAACTGGCTCAGTACTACGTTATTAACGATAGCAGCACTGATAATTAATAATATTAATTCTTTCATAATCCTTCCCCTTTCTATTTATTATCTGCTTTTGCTTCAGATTTTTCTTCAGAAGCAGTTTTTGTTTCTTCTTTTTTGTTGTCTACAGACATATCAAAGAAACTCTTGCTAGAACAGCAAGAATTACCACAGGCAGAGCAATCACCACATCCTGCAGGAATCTCTTCCATTTCGCCATTCTTTACCTTGCGGTTCATGATCTTGTTTCTTGCAGCTACTAAGCAGGCAAGTACAAAGAATGCACCAGGAGCAAGAATAAAAATAGTGATTGGTGTATAGAAAGACTCAGATAAGATTGTCTTTCCAAAAATTGTTCCGGCACCAAGCAACTCACGGAACGCACCTAAAATAGTAAGGGATAAAGTAAATCCAAGCCCCATTCCAAGTCCATCAAAGAAAGAGGAAACAGGACCGTTTTTGCTTGCATAGGACTCTGCACGTCCTAAGATAATACAGTTAACTACGATCAATGGGATATATACACCAAGGGCATCATTTAATGCTGGCACATAACCCTGTAAAAGGAACTGTACTACTGTAACCAAAGAAGCAATAATTACAATGTATCCAGGGATACGAACTCTATCTGGAATAAAATTACGCAGAATAGAGATAATCATATTGGAGAACATCAATACTACTGTTGTGGAAAGTCCCATACCTGCACCATTAATTGCAGATGTTGTTACCGCAAGAGTAGGACACATACCTAAGATAAGAACTAAGGTAGGGTTCTCCTTGATAATACCATTATAAAGTCTCTCTAAAGCACTATTATTTTTCATCTTAGTTACCTCCTTCTAATGACTGGAAATAAGCAAGACAGCTATTCATAGCACCTGTAACTGCTTTACTTGTGATAGTTGCACCGGAAATGGCATCAATCTTTGCGTCATCTCCAGAACCGGATCCGTCTTTTACAACAGAGAATGCTTCTACTTTCTTTCCGGCAAACTGTTTACCCCAGCTTGGGTCATCTTTGGCTTTCATACCAAGACCTGCTGTCTCACTGATAGAGAGCACGGAATATCCGCTTACTGTTCCATCAGACTGAATACCAACGGTAAGCTGGATGTCTCCACCGTATCCTTTAGAAGTTGTAATATTAAAAATGTAACCAAGAGTTTCCCCAGAAGCATCTACTGCTTCTACTGCAGAAGAGATTACATCACCCTCATGTCCATCAATGGTATTTTTGTAAGAAGCAATAACTTTAGAAGCTGCTTCTTCAGAGAATCCATCAACATCTTTGAAATCACTTGCGTCTGGAAATACTGCTTTGTATGCTTCCATCTGCGCCTTTGCTTCCTGATCAGCAATAGGTTTCTTTGTGATTCCGTATACTGCACCAAGTACAAGACCTGCGATAACGGTAATAATAACGAGTTTTAAAGCATCTTTTATTAAAGAATTCATTATTTTTTACCTCCTTTTCCAAATGCGGTAGGAGTTGTAACTCTTTCAATTAATGGTACTAACAGGTTACAGAAGATGATCGCATAAGAAACTCCCTCTGCTGAACCACCGAATAAACGGAAGATTCCTGTCAGGATACCAAGTAAGATACCAAATACAATCTGTCCCTTTGGTGTGATCGGAGATGTAACATAGTCTGTTGCCATGAAGAACGCACCAAGCATTAATCCACCACCACATAACTGCTCTGCAAGATATGTCATATCAAATCCATGTCCTCCAAAAAGAAGTACAAAGATTCCAAGTATAACGATATAACATACTGGAATTCTCCAGCTAATGATCTTCTTTGCAATCAAGTAAACACCACCAACAATCAGTAAGAGCGCAGATGTCTCACCAATTGTACCTGCAGTATTACCAAGGAACATTGCCTTTAAGTTTACAGCCTCTCCTGCTTTTAATGCTGCAAGAGGTGTTGCACTTGTTGTCGCATCAAAACTTCCACCAAATCCGTTATAGGAGAAGTCTGTCATAATTCCTGCAAAAGAAATCAATAAGAAGCAACGTGCACCAAGTGCAGGGTTCATAAAGTTCTGACCTAAACCACCAAAAAGCTGTTTTACAACGATGATCGCAAACAATCCACCGATAACAGGAATCCAGAATGGTACTTCTGGTGGAAGGTTTAATGCTAATAATAAACCGGTAAGTGCTGCACTGCAATCTTTGATCGTAATCTTCTGATGCATACAGCGCTGCCATACATATTCTGCAAGTACGCAGACAGCAACACAAATTACTGTATTGATGATCGCCTTTACTCCAAAGTTCCAGAAACCAAATAATGTTGCTGGAAGAAGGGCGATAATTACGTCAAGCATAATGCTATGTGTAGAAGCCTTATCCCTTACATGAGGATTGGCTGATACGTTATATAATTGTTCGTTCATTTTTTCACCTCTCCTTATGTTTATTTCTTCTTTCTGCGAAGAGCCATCGCCTCACGACGACCGGTCTTCATAGACTGGGTTAATCTTCTCTTTGCCGGGCAGATGTAAGAACAACATCCACACTCAACACATTCACATCCGTTTAATTCGTCAAATAATGCAAAATCTCCATGATCTGCGATTTCTGAAAGCTTTGTAGGCATCAAGCCGGCAGGACATACAGAAATACAACGTCCACAACGGATACAGTTACTTGGCTCACAGGCAGCTACTTCATCTTTTGTAAAGCATAAAAGAGAAGAGAATGTCTTTGCACAAGGAACATCTAATGTAGATAACGCCATACCCATCATAGGACCACCAGAGATTACTTTTTCTGGCTGAGACTTAAATCCACCTGCTGCTTCTACTAATTCTGCAGCATTTGTTCCGTTCTTTACTTTAAAGTTTCCAGGATTTGCAATCGCATCTCCTGTTACAGTAACCACTCTCTCATAGAGAGGTTTTCCAAGTGTGATTGCCTCATGAATCGCAATTGCAGTAGCCACATTATCAACAATACATCCGGCATCGGCTGGAAGCATGGAAGAATTGATCGCACGGCCTGTTACTGCAAAGATTAAAGAACGCTCTGCACCCTGTGGGTACTTTGTCTTTAATGCTGCTACTTCAATACGGCTCTCATTTTTACACATTTCTGTCAACTTCGCAATCGCGTCTGGCTTATTATCCTCAATTCCAATAACACCCTTTGCCTTAGGGAATAAGGAAAGCATAATATTGAGACCGGAAATAAGCTGTTCCGGAATCTCCATCATACAACGATAATCGGCAGTGATGTATGGCTCACACTCTGCTGCGTTGATAATAATTGTATCAATCTTTTCCGGTTCCTTTGGAGAAAGCTTTACATGCGTAGGGAATCCGGCACCACCGAGTCCGACGATACCTGCTTCTTTTACGGCATTGATAACTGCTTCATTCGTCTTTTCTGTTACTGGTTGGAAGGAAACAGTTTCATATTCTCCATCATTCTCTACGATAATGGAGTTCACCTTATTACCGGAAACTGTCATTCTTGGTTCAATTTTCTTTACCGTTCCAGAAACAGAGCTATAAATGTTGGCAGAAACAAATCCTCCAGCCTCCGCGATTTTCTGACCGACTAAAACTCTGTCACCTTTCTTTACACAGGCAACGGCAGGAGCACCAATGTGCTGACTTAAAGGGTATACCAGTTCTCCCTGTGGTAAATATTCAGTAATCGGTTTATCTTTACTTAATTCTTTACCATCATAAGGATGAAGGCCACCTTTAAATGTTAGTAGTCCCATTTTTTTACCTTCTTTCTAAAATTTTTTAAACCAAATAGTACATGCATAATTTCGTAAGAATTCGCATAGATTCTTACAAAAGCATTTCGAATTTGATATAAAATCACTAATTATAATATAAGAAAAAAAGGACGAAATCAAGAATCGTCATTTTCTTAACGATCATTGATTCCGTCATTTTCTTTACTTTGTACAAATAAAATTCGATATTATGCAATTATTCTCATCTTGCTTTGTTTATTTTCACAATACTGTATTTGAAATAGAACAATATTGTATGCAATATATCACATCATTGTTAAATAATAAATTATACCAAATAATATCACTTACTGATAATATCTATCTGATCTCCACTTTGTGTTTTTCCCTGATTAATAACTTCCACAACTACTTTATGCGGAAGACAGACAATCGTTTCGCCTTTTTTACTGATAGCTGCGTGATTCACACAGATTTTATCCGGGCAATCAGCCTTTGTCATGTTGGCCTTTCCATCCTTTATGACAAGGATATTCTCCCAGTCATCTTCCCCTATCGTAATTGTCTGGTCTTTATCTAAAGAATATACACCATACTCTTTATTATTGACACTGACTTTTACTTCTGCCCCACTCTTACCATGAAACTGTATATACACCAATGTACCAAGACCGATGATGAGGAAAAACAAAATCAGAATAATATCATTCTTATAAGACTTTTTAGTTGAATCCGATCCATTTCTGTGCAATCTTATAACCTCCCATTGTGAGTTTATGACTCAGCTTATTGTGGGACTTAGAAAACTTTCCAAGAACCGAACTTTTCAATGTCTTATAGGCTTCTGGAGACTTTTCTTCCAGATAATGCCACAAATCATCCCGCATTGCTTCTGATTCCGGTGTATTCATCTTCATCAAAAGAACGGAGGTTACCATCTGGATTGTTTCAAGATAATGAAGCATATATTCGTTAAGCTGCTTGCAGGAAAGTGTACTTTCATGCTCTGCATAAAGATCAATCATGATCTTATTGACACGAATCTGCTGATCAATCCTTGAAATCATTACCTTTTCATTGACAGACTGATCATCACGACCAATAAAATATCTGTAAAAATCTACATCAAGATAATACATCTTCTTTACATATGGCAATGGCCAGTACACGAAAATATTATCTACGTAAAATGTATGTTTTGGCAATTCAAAATGAAAACTCCGAAGCAGTTCTGTACGGTAAATCACCGAATGCATCAAAATATTCTGACTGGCGTGAAAACGTCCAATCTCTTCCCATCCAAAGTAACGATTCTCCGGCAGAATAGAATGATACTGGATTACCTTTTTATGCTTTGCACCAACTTTCTCATAAACATAGTTGGAAAGAAGCATATCAAGCGGTTCTTCTTCCTTCACCGCTTCCTTTAAAAATGCAAGAATCTTCTGATAAGATTCGGCATCTACCCAGTCATCACTGTCTACTACTTTATAAAAAAATCCGGTCGCATTACGAAGTCCGGCATTCACCGCTTCTCCATGTCCACCGTTTTCCTGATGAATCGCACGGACAATACCTTGATATTTCGCCTCATATTCATCCGCAATTGCAGGAGTATCATCTTTTGAACCATCATCAACAATCAATATTTCTACATCTTCTCCACCAGGAAGAAGACTCTCAATACAGTTTCGCATATAATCCATAGAATTGTAACTTGGAATTGCAATTGTCAGGATTTTCATGAATTACCTCCTTTGCTATCCCATATACTTCCAGAATCTTTCTGTGCCTGCTTTTTGGAAAAACTTTTTATCAGTCACAAAAGTAAGCATAGAAAGATTCTTAAGAGTACATTTCTTTAATTATTTCTCAAATCCACGATAGATAATATCATCTCTTCCAGGACCGTTAGAAACCATAGTAATTGGATATCCAATATGTTCTTCTACAAACTCGATATATTTACGGCAGTTTTCTGGTAAATCCTCGTATTTCTTAATTCCACGAATATCACATTTCCATCCTGGAAGTACTTCTAATACAGGTTTTGCCTTCTCTAACTGGCTTGTTACAGGGAATTCTGTTGTCACTTTACCGTCAATTTCGTAACCTGTACATACAGGAATCTCATCAAGATATCCCAGTACGTCTACTACTGTAAACGCAACATCTGTTGTTCCCTGAAGACGACATCCATATTTTGACGCAACACAGTCAAACCATCCCATTCTTCTTGGTCTTCCTGTTGTTGCTCCGAATTCTCCACCGTCACCACCACGAACACGAAGTTCCTGTGCTTCATCACCAAAGATCTCACTTACAAATGCGCCAGCACCTACAGCACTGCTGTATGCCTTACATACTGTAACAACCTTCTTGATCTCATATGGAGGGATACCTGCACCGATTGCACCATATGCTGCTAATGTAGAAGAAGATGTTACCATTGGATAAATTCCGTGATCTGGGTCTTTTAATGTTCCTAACTGACCTTCTAATAAGATGTTCTTACCTTCTTTGATTGCCTTATCTAAGTATGCAGATACGTTACATACATAAGGAGCAACCATCTCTTTGTACTCCATTAATGTGTTATACAGTTCGTCTGCATCAATTAATGGTTTGTGGTAAAGATGCTCTAATAAAATGTTTTTCTGTACGATAACACGCTCAATCTTTTCTCTAAGTACCGCTTCATCTTCAAATAATTCATTCACCTGGAAACCAACTTTGGCATACTTATCAGAATAGAAAGGTGCGATACCAGACTTTGTAGAACCAAAAGACTTACCTGCTAAACGTTCCTCTTCATATTCATCAAATAAAATATGATAAGGCATAACGATCTGTGCACGGTCAGAAATTAAAATCTTAGGTTCTGGTACTCCCTTAGAAGTCACCTCTTTTAACTCGTTAAAAAGAATAGGTATGTTCAGTGCAACTCCGTTACCGATAATACTTGTAGTATGACCGTAAAAAATACCTGATGGTAATGTATGGAGTGCAAACTTTCCATAATCATTTATAATTGTATGGCCTGCATTGGCACCACCCTGAAAACGGATAATAATATCAGAATCCTGTGCGAGCATATCGGTAATCTTACCTTTACCTTCATCTCCCCAGTTTGCGCCTACGATTGCTTTTACCATGAGCTCATTCCTCCCAGCTTAAAAAACTTACTATTTTATGGGCGTAGCTTGTCCCAACACCCAAACATCCTAATTATATCTTACTTTCCTTTATAAGTAAAGAATAATTACAATAACCTGTTTTCCCTTGCCATTCTGACAAGCATATTTCCTTTCGGGAAGTTACGAAGTTCGGCTTCTGTAATTCCCTTTAATTTAAGTACCAGAACAAAATATACAACGACAGCAAATCCTACTGAAATCATCAGGCAGATAAATATAAGGATTCTTAAATGAATAAAACTTCCAAATATTCCTGATAAAATCAGATAGATTCCCTGATAAAATACATAACAAACCACTCCCATAATCACAGAAGCTAGTAATGGAATCATAAATGTCCGCCTCATCTCCTGACGATAGCCTAAATATTTACGCACACTTAAGTTATTAAACAGACACATAAGGAATGCATAAAACATTGTTGCAAATACAAGAGCATATAAATTTAAATTTGTAAAATATAATAACGGTGTAAGTAACGCAACATGCAGAGCCAGAGAAACTGCCGCATTACGAAGCGGAATATTTACTTTTCCAATTCCCTGCAGTACACCATTACTTACTGTAGAAAGCGCATAGAAGATAATACTAACACAACCTGCACGTAAAATACTTACCGCAAGATCAATGGTTGCTCTCTGTGGGAATAACACTTCCATAATCGGGTATGCCAATGCTCCCATTCCAATTGCCGCCGGAATACTGATCACCATCGTAAAATGAATAGCTTCTTTTACATGACCTCTGCATTTTTTATAATCTTTTAGTTCATAACTACCGGAGATTGCCGGAATCATGGCAGTAGACATTGAATTGGCAAGTGCGATTGGCACATTGATGAGCACCCAGTATTTACCAGAGAATACACCATATAAAGATGCTGCTGTCTCAGAAGCCATCTTCTTAAATCCCATAACATCCATAAATAAAGTCTGGTCAACTACCGTACTGATATTATAGACAAATGTACTTAAAATTACCGGTGTCACCATTATAAAAATAGTTTTAAAAATATCTTTATAGGAACTGTCAACACCCGTGTCATCTTTTTGAATTTCTTTTTTGAAATATTTTTTGTTGCATGAATAGATAAACAACATAAATAAGAGACCGGTCACAACACCTGCCCCGATACCTGCGGCACTTCCCATCGCACCAAATACAGGAACCTTATCTGCATCCCCACCTGCAAAAGCATGAATGAAAAATACAGCCGCTACAATACTGATAACGGCATTTGCCACCTGCTCTACAATCTGGGAAAGAGAAGTCGGAATCATTGTTCTATGTGCCTGAAAATACCCACGAAACACACCTAAAAATCCAGAGAAAAAGATAGTGGGAGCTAAAATACGAAGTACAGGAATCGCCTTAGGCTGATTCGAAGGAATTAATACTGATGCTCCAAAAAAAGTGATCAGGCTGGCAACTCCACCTACAACTAAAACATACATAAGCGCACACTTAAATACCTTATGTGCGATCTTATACTGATGCACCGCCATCTTGGCTGAAACCACCTTAGAAACTGCCATAGGAATACTATAGGAAGAGATCAATAATATCATGGTATAAATATTTACCGCAATACTGTAATAACCATTACCTTCATCACCGATAATACTTGTAACCGGGCTTCGGTATAACACTCCTATAATTCTTGTTATAATACCTGCCACCATCAATATAGATGCCTGGGCAAGTACATTCGTTTCTTTTGTATCTTTGCTACTCAACTGACAACCACCTTTCCAACCTTTAAGGTTTTCTCCTTCTCCTGCTTCTTTATCTTATAAATTACATAACTTAAGGGTTATCGTTACCGATAACCCTTAGTATTATACGGATTTCTCTCTGGCATGTCAATCCGATTTTTATACATATTTATACATTAATCTCCGCTTTCATTCCAAGAATGTCTTTATTCTTATCAAGGAGAGGCTGAACATATTCGCTGATAAACTCTACTGTCTGCTCTGGAGCTCTTCCAACAAAGTTCTCTGGTTTCATGATTGCCTGAAGCTGTTCCATTGTCATTCCAAATGCAGAATCTGCGGCGATTCTTTCAAGAAGGTCGTTGTCTTTTCCTTCTTCTTTTACAACACGACCTGCTGCCATAGAATGCTGACGGATTCTTTCATGAAGTTCCTGGCGGTCTCCACCGGCTTTTACTGCATCCATCATAATATTTTCTGTTGCCATAAATGGAAGTTCTCTCATGAGGTGTGCTTCTATTACCTTTGGATACACTACAAGACCATCTACGACATTGAGATATAAGTCAAGGATACCATCTATTGCAAGGAATCCTTCTGGTACAGAAAGACGCTTGTTTGCAGAATCATCCAGTGTTCTCTCAAACCACTGTGTTGATGCGACAAATGCTGGATTCATTGCATCAGACATTACATAGTCTGCTAAAGATGCCATTCTCTCGCTTCTCATAGGATTTCTCTTGTAAGCCATTGCAGATGAGCCAATCTGATGTTTCTCAAATGGTTCTTCGATTTCTTTTAAATGCTGTAACAGACGGATGTCGTTAGAGAACTTATGTGCAGACTGTGCAATTCCAGAAAGTACACTAAGGACACGACTGTCAATCTTACGGGAGTAAGTCTGACCGGAAACTGGATAGCATGCATCAAATCCCATCTTTTCTGCAATCTTTCCATCAATCTTGCGGATTGTTTCATGGTCTCCGTTAAACAGTTCTAAAAAGCTTGCCTGTGTTCCTGTCGTACCTTTAGAACCTAAAAGTTTCATTGTGCTGATCACATAGTCTAAATCTTCTAAGTCAAGCATGAGATCATGCAGCCATAAAGTTGCTCTTTTTCCAACAGTTGTTGGCTGTGCCGGCTGGAAATGTGTAAAAGCAAGTGTAGGGAGGTCTTTGTACTTCATAGCAAATGCAGAAAGCTCTGCAATAACGTTGATCAACTTGCTTCTTACTAACTTAAGAGCTTCTGTCATAATGATGATATCGGTATTATCCCCTACATAGCAGGATGTCGCTCCAAGATGAATAATACCTTTTGCGTTTGGACACTGTACACCATATGCATATACATGGGACATTACGTCATGACGTACTTCTTTTTCTCTTTCCTTTGCTACATCAAAATTAATATCATCCGCATGTGCTTTTAATTCCTCAATCTGTTCCTTTGTCACACTGTTAAGACCCAACTCGTATTCTGTCTCTGCTAATGCGATCCAAAGCTTTCTCCATGTCTTAAACTTCTTATCTGGGGAAAAGATATACTGCATCTCTTTGCTTGCATATCTTTCTGAGAGAGGACTCTGATATTTATCGTACATTGTTTATACCTCCTGTGGTAACTTGTTTACTATCTATTTTTATAAATATACTATATTCACTCTTACTTCTACCTGCTATTTTATCCCTGTTCTCCACGAATATCCCTTGTCGGCGGCTCAATTGGATAATTACCGCTAAAGCATGCATCACAGTAAGGAAGTCCGTTATCAAGTTCTTTTAAACGATCCATTCCAAGATATGCTAACGTATCTGCCTCGATACTGTCACGAATTTCCTCTAATGACTTGCCATAAGCAACAAGCTGATCTTCTGACGGAATATCTGTCCCAAAATAGCAAGGATGTAAAAATGGAGGAGAACTGATTCTTACGTGAACTTCCGTTGCTCCTGCCTCCTTTAACATACATACAATTCGACGACAGGTTGTTCCACGGACAATGGAATCATCCACCATAACAACTCTCTTTCCCTTGACCGCATCTTTTAATACATTCAGTTTTACCTGAACACTGCTCTCACGCATGCTCTGTTTTGGCTTAATGAATGTTCTTCCGACATAAGAGTTCTTGATAAAAGCTGTTCCATAAGGAATTCCTGATTCCATTGCATATCCCTGTGCGGCCGGATTACCAGATTCTGGAACACCGACAACCATATCTGCCTCTACCGGTGAATCCATCGCAAGGAATCTTCCTGCCTTGATACGGCTGGCATACACACCAACACCATCAATGACGGCATCCGGTCTTGCAAAATAAATATACTCAAAGATACATCTTGCCTGTTTGGATGAATCTTTAAAACAAAGTTCCTTATTGGATACAATTCCATTCGGTGTTAATGTAACAACTTCTCCTGGTTCTACATCTCTTACAAATTCTGCACCTACGGTATCCAGAGCACATGTCTCGGATGTAAGGAAATATGTATTATCTCTCTTACCAATACAAAGAGGGCGGAAACCAAAGGGATCTCTTGCTCCAATTAACTTTCTCGGACTCATTACAATAAGAGAATACGCACCCTTTAACTTACGCATTGCGGCTAAAACCGCTTCTTCTGCTGTTGCGGAAGAAATTCTTTCCTTCGCAACATGGTATGCGATAACCTCCGAATCGATTGTTGTCTGGAAAATAGCGCCTGTCTTTTCAAGCTCTTCACGAAGTTCCAACGCATTGACCAGATTACCATTATGTGCCAGTGCCAGTGTACCTTTATAATAATTCAATACTAATGGCTGTGCATTCTCTCTGGTACTAGAACCTGCTGTGGAATATCTGACATGACCCACACTGATATTTCCCTTTAATTCCTCAAGGTTTTCACTACTAAACACTTCGTTGACAAGGCCCATCCCTTTGTGAACCTGAATGTTCTTTTTAGGACCATTGGTATCCGAAACTGCAATACCACAGCTTTCCTGCCCTCTGTGCTGCAGAGCAAACAACCCATAATATACTGTTGAAGCAATATCATTTCCATCGAAATCATATGCTCCAAACACTCCACATTCTTCATGAATTCCAGAATCCACACATTCTTCAGAAAACTGTTCTTCCATATCAAACGCCATTTTCTTCCTCCATAATTTCATTAGTGAATATAATAATTTTTACCATATTGAAACGATTGTATACTAACATAAAACAAATGTCTATACAAGCCATTTCTCAGATTTCAGAACCATTCACAAATTTTCTGTGTATTTTATATAGTATTTTTTATGAATTTTACAGATTACTTTCCTTCATTCTGACGAAACAACTTTGAACTTTCCGGAAGGATACCTCTCTTGATTTTTACGGCAAGTATTCTACTTACAGATTCGTCAATCTGACTTTCTGATAACGTACCGTCTTTTACGGCTTCTAAAACTCCCTCGTATGCCTGTTCAAAATTATCCGGCATAAGAATCATATCATTTCCCGCTTCTACAGCCATGACTGCTGCCTGATCTGCATCATAAAACTTTGTGATAACTTTCATATTCATCGCATCAGTAATAATCACATTATCAAATTGCAATTCTTCTCTTAAAATATCATTGACCATAAGCTTTGTAAGAGATGCCGGTGTCTCTTTTCCAGTCACCTGGCTTACTGCCACATGAGACATCATGACCATATCTGCTCCTGCAGAAATCCCGGACTCGAATGGCTGAAATTCTACATCACGTAACCGATCGATGGTTTCATTTAAGTTTACATAGCCTTTATGCGTATCTTCTCCGCACTCGCCCTGACCTGGAAAGTGCTTTAATGTGGAACTGACACCCTGAGCCTGTAATCCTTTTACTTCCTGCGCTACCATTTCAGAAACAGTCTTTGCATCTGAGCCAAAACTTCGATTTCCAATCTCTGTATTTTCCGTATTCGTATTGATATCTGCAACAGGAGCAAAATCAAGATTAAAACCAAGTTCTTTTATTTCCTTTCCAATTGTCTCACCTACGTTATATGCATTTTTACTGTCTCCGGTTTTTCCTATTTCGGACATGGAAGGAAACTTAGTGGTCTTCATATTCCTGGAATTTGCAATTCTTGCAACAGAACCTCCCTCCTCATCTACTGAAATAAACAGAGGAATCTCCTGTGTTGCTTGCATATCTGCAATCATCGTTTTTACCTGATCACGATTCTTTAAATTATAAGAAAAGAAAATAACTCCTCCCGGTGTATATTCTTTTAACTTTTGCTTCATTTTGTCGGATACTTTTGTCTCTGCATTAAAATCCAGAGAATCGGTACAGACAATAAACATCTGTCCGATTTTCTCTTTTAATGTCATTTTTGAAAGGACATCAGAAACCATACCATCAAGCGTAATCTCATCTAAATCATCTGACTTTGTGTCCGTTTTGGTACTGCCCTCTGCCTTTTTTTTATGCTTCTTTCCAAAGCTGCACCCTGCGAGCATTCCTGTTAGTAAGGTAAGACACAGCAGGAGTGCAGTTATTTTATATTTTCTCATTCTTCCTCCTGTGGTGAAAAGCGGGGTTCAAACGTTCTTTTTGGAGCTGCTTTCTTTTTCGATTCATTTGCAGCCGCAACTGCCTCATCACAAAAAGTTTTCTGCGCTTCGATAGCTTCTTTTCCACGGCGGTCTACCTTCTGGTAAGTTCCATTTTCTAAAAGGCAGTGCGCCTTTAACGTATCACGAAGCTGTACATCTAAGATATGCTTTGCCTTTTCTTTTAAATCTTCTGCTTCCACCGGAAAAACGATTTCTACACGGCGGTCAAGATTTCTGGGCATCCAGTCTGCACTTCCCATATAAATCTCTTCATGACCATCATTGTAGAAATA
Organism: bacterium; assembly: GCA_963600375.1. GTDB lineage: Bacteria > Bacillota > Clostridia > Lachnospirales > Lachnospiraceae > Anaerobutyricum. Next base: position 17,905 of record CAVCBH010000088.1, read on the forward strand.
GAAAATTCTTGCATGTTCCAAAAAAGTTCCTACAATAGAACGTACTCGAATATTCTCACTGACACCTTTCTTTCCTGCAACAAGACAGCAGATTCCACGAACAATCAGATCAATCTGTACACCGGCACAGGAAGCTTCATATAATGCAAGAATCACTTTCCGGTCACAGAGTGAATTACATTTTGCAATAATTCTTGCAGACTTGCCTTCTCTGGCATTCTGCGTCTCTCTCTCAATCATTTCAAGGAAACGCTTCTTCATCCAGATTGGAGCTACGATCAGACGGTTCCAGTTTGCCGGCTCTGAATAGCCGCTTAACATATTAAATACCGCTGTTGCATCTTCCCCGATAACATCACGACAGGTAAACATACCGATATCTGTATAAAGCTTTGCTGTAGAATCATTGTAATTTCCCGTTCCAAGGTGTACATAACGGCGAATTCCATCTGCCTCCCTGCGTACAACAAGTGCAATCTTACAATGCGTCTTTAACCCGACAAGACCATAAATCACATGGCATCCTGCCTTTTCAAGCTTCTTTGCCCAGTTAATATTATTTTCCTCATCAAATCTGGCTTTTAATTCTACTAAAACCGTAACCTGCTTTCCATTTTCTGCAGCCTGTGCCAGTGCCGCGATAATCGGAGAATGTCCACTGACACGGTATAAAGTCTGTTTGATTGCAAGCACATCCTTATCTTCCGCTGCCTGTTTAATAAAAGCAACCACTGGATCAAAACTCTCATATGGATGATGTAGCAGCGCATCTCCTTTTCGAATCTGACTGAATATATTCTTATCTGCACGAAGCTTTTTATTTTTCTGTGGTGTATATGGCTTTTCTTTTAAGTCCTCAAATCCATCAATACCATGGCATTTCATAAGGAAAGTGAGATCAAGTGGTCCGTTCACTTCGTATATATCACACGAATGCACTTTAAACTGTTTCTTTAAATACTTTACGAGGCGTTTGTCCATTCTGTCCTCATACTCAAACTTGATTACTTCACCCCACTGACGCATCTTTAAAGACTTTTCAATTTCTTTTAACAAATCTTCTGCGTCATCTTCGTCAATAGATAAGTCTGCATTTCGCATAATACGGTATGGCGCAGAGCAGATAATTTCATGATTCAAAAATAAAACATCCAAAAAATGCTCGATTACATTTTCCAGTAAAATGACTCTGCATTTTCTCTTTGGACTGTCTTTTTGTGGTAAAAGAATTACTCTTGGAAGAACAGAAGGAACCTGTACTGTTGCAATATCATACTCTTTCTTCTCTTTTTTCTCCTTTCCTCGATTTTTTATCAACGCTGCAATATTTAATGTTTTGTTCTGAATCAGAGGAAATGGTCTTGAAGAGTCGATTGCCATAGGAGTAAGAACGGGATACACATTTTTATGGAAGTATTCTTCTAAGAATTCTTCTTCTTTTTCAGAAAGCGCAGAAAAAGATATGATCTCCAGTCCCTCATCGGAAAGCTTTGGCAAAAGAGAACGATTGTATGTCGTGTACTGTTTATCACAAAATTCGTGTGTTTTTTCATTTAAAGCATCGAGCTGTTCCTGCGCAGTCATTCCTGCAATATCCTTCTTTTCATATCCGGCATTCACCATATCTTTTAAAGATGCGATACGTACCATAAAAAATTCATCTAAATTGGAGGCAGTAATGCTTAAAAACTTCATTCGTTCAAACAGGGGATTTTTACGATCTCTTGCTTCTCCGAGAATTCGCTGATTGAATTCCAACCAGCTTAATTCTCTGTTTGTAAAATTCTCTGGTCGGTCAAATACACTTTTATTCATATTCTGTCCTCCTTATAATGCTCTCTTTTGCTTTAATACTGGCATAATACCGGTAAATTCATAAAAAATCTCTGATTTTCTTGAAAAACGGCTGATTTCCAATGTGATATCCTGATTGGTTTCCAATGTAATGATAAGCTCTTTTCCCTTTCGTGCCATCGAACAGGTTTCAAACTTCTGCTTGTGGCTCCGGTCTAATGCATTAGCCAGTCTTAACATGGAAGAAAGCTTGGCGATCCTAAGATATTCTTCTCTCCAGAATACGGTATCAAGCTCATCGGTATCCGGAAGTTCTTCTGTATTGTAAAGTACAATATTGGCCACTTCCTCTCTTTCCCTGTGAGAAAGTCCCATAATTTCTGTCGACATAATAAGCTGATATCCATTCTTTCCCGGATCATTGAGATTGACATACTTCCCAATATCATGAAGAATTGCCGATATCTCAAGAATCAGACGGTCTCTTTGTGTAAGTCCATGAAACTTCTTCGTTTTGTCAAAAATTTCAAGTGCAAGTTCTGTGATATACTGTGCATGCACTTTACTGTACCTGTATCTCTTGCCAATATATTTTGCGGAAGCGATGATATCCTGATAAAAATCGCGCGTCAACTTTATTCGTTTTGTTTCCTGTGCATAGTCTACGACACTTCCATCACATAAATTCGTAGCACAGATATAAATCGTGTCTGCTTTTGAACGTTCTAAAAAGGTTTTATAAATGAGAACTGACGGAAGCACCATCCTTGCATCTTCCATGGAAAGTCCGTATTTCAAAGCAATATCCTGATAGGAAGCCTTTTTAATCTTCTTGTAGATATACTGAATCTGTTCATAACTCATGGTGTCTGTAAGATGCAGCTCCGGGATAAGACGATTGATATTTTTGATCTCGTCTCCAATCGCAATAACATTCTTGATATCTTTATCTTTCAGATAACCACCTTTAAACATATCAAATTCATATTGAATATATTCTTCCAATACGGAAATATAATCAAGAACATTATTTTCAACTGATTCGGAAAACTCCCGTACCTTTACTGTGCCGATATCAAGGTTCTGCGTCATATACAGCACCTGTTTATCAAACAAAGATACCTGCACACTGCCGGAACCGATATCTAAAATCGCTGTATTCTTTTCAATGATCTTGTTAAAATCAAGGTTCTGAATCTGGATTCCTTTGTACATAAGAAATCGAAGTTCCGAATTGCTGAGCATAATCACATCCATCCCGGTACGAATCTTTATCTGATTTAAAACAGAAACCTGATTCTTTGCATTTCGAATTGCACTTGTTGCATAGCAGCGATATTCTGTGATTGCATACTCCAACATGCGCTGCTGAAACTGTTCAAGCACATTACATATTTCTTCAATTTGAGCAAATGTAATCTTTCTTGTAAAATATGCTTCTTTTCCTAATTCATATTCATAACGAATCTCATCAATCGTGCGAATTCCCTTTTCTCCGGAAATTTCATACACTTTCATGAGCATATTTTTAGAACCGATTACAATTGCCGCATAAGGACTCACTCTCATTTATGCCTCCTTTTCCGCATCGCGGATAAACCTTCTATTCTTTTCTATTTTTTCTGGCTTTCATCCAGGTAGAAGAAAGAATTTACTGTATGTTTTGTATCAATAAGATTATTATATTGTAATATCTGATACTCTTTTACCATGTCGCTATAAGGCGATTCTAAAGCAGACTCATAATATTTGCCATTCTTGTCAAAACAGCCCATCGCTGTAAGAACTGGAAGTTTCTTGTGAAGCTTTAATAAAAACTTCTGATATGGACTGGTTTCTAATCCTGCTTCGTTCATTACGTAGGAGCTTAAATAATTGGCGCTCATTTTATCAATTGTTGTTTCTTTAATATCATAATTTGCCCAGATAATAAATGGAGTTCTGTACTTATTCATCAATTCTTCATTTGTAAGACTTCCGGCACTCTTGCCAAATAAACTATCATAGAAACTGCTCTGTACTGCCGGTTGGTGATCTCCGTACATCACGATGATCGTCGGTTCTTGCACCTTTGAAAAATACTCTGTAAGCTGTTTAAATGCATCATCCGTTTTCTTCACCAGTGACAGATATTGTTCTGCCTGCTCGTTTTTATGACTGTCTGTAATCTGTATATCATTTTTAAAATTCGAATAGGTCTTATCAAATCCACCATGATTCTGCATGGTAACATTGAAAAGATAAAATGGCTCATCCTTACTGGTACGATTCTCATATAATTCTTCTATCTTTTGGAAATCCGATTCATCGGAGATGTATTTTCGATACATTTTCGGATTGTTAAAATCTGTTTCAGAATAAAAATGATCAAAGCCCATATAATCATAAACCTGCACACGGTTCCAGCCGGATGCAAGGTATGGATGCAGTGCCAGATTCCCTTTATATCCCTGTCCTTTTAAAAGATACGTCATATTCGGAAGTTTATCTTTTACAACCTGCGTGTAGGCAATGATTCCATTTTGCAGGAAGGCCATACTGTTTCCTGTAAGGAACTCAAACTCTGAGTTACACGTTCCCGAACCAAATATTGACATATAAAGAGACCCTTTTATTGTATTTTTTTTCAAACTGTGAATGTATGGCATATAATCTTCATTCGTAGAAAATTCATTAATAACACTTAAATCGGAAAATGCCTCATTCATGATAGCAATTACATTTGGCTTTGTGCCATCTTTCGTTTCCAAGCGACCTTTTTTCTTCTTTCCTGAATCATCGTTTGCAAACTTCTCCTCGTATTTCTCTGCGATATCCTTTGCCGCTTCCACCGAATAGTCGGAAGGTTTCTCCTGTACAAGAGAATTCATATTAAGGACAAAGCCAAAGAACAGTCCATTCTTAGCATAACCTTTTTTCTGATCCCAGACATTATTCTTAATACCAAAATTCTTTAATGTCTTCTGCTCTACAACAAAATGTCCAAGAACAGAACCAAGCAGGCCGATTACGACCAGCATAATCACTCGCTTTTTCCAGCCCATCTTCTTTTGCGATGGACAACGCCATAAAACAGCCAGATATAACAGCAGGAACAATACATTCCATACAAAAACCGGCTGAATACTATAGGTGTAATTCTCCGCTACATTTGCAGCCGTTCGCGCTGACATAATATCAGATGGAACGATCGGTGCACCCTTAAAGCTCAACACATAATAATTGGCAATTCCAATGATACACCATAAGACACTTCCGATAGTTACGGATACTTTTCTTGAATTAAATATAAGGTATAATAACCCAAAAAACATATAATATACTAAAATATTTAACCAGAATTCTGCCTGCCGCATTCGGAAAATTGGATTGTCCGTAAATCGTTCTACAAACCAGAATGTAAACAGAGGTGCTGCAAAAAACAGAATCTGTCCAAGTATTTTCTGCACTTTTTCCGATACCGGCAGTGCAAACCATAAAAGAAGAATCACGAGAGCCATCATCATGCAGATTCCTGCCCACTGCTGGTAAATCGTTACTGGATAATACAATTTAGATACCAGATATTTTCCCTGCTCTTCCTGATTGATCTTTAATTTTCCACGAAAACCCGTTTCTTTTGTAGTCCACTGGAAAATAAGTGGTTCTTTTCCTGATTCCGCTCCACTTGTTGTAAGCTGGATGCTGTATTCTTTCTTTTTTGTAAGCTGCAGATTGGTTTTAAATTCCGTATAATCATTATTAACCAGATCACTGATGTTTTTCGTAAGTCGAATCAGACTCTTTCCGGTATCTAAATCTATAATATTAAGAACAACCTTTCCCCTTGCCTGTCCAGAGTAATCATTTCCAAAGTATACTTTGACTGTCTTCAAATGCGTATGTTTTGCAACAAACTTCTGACTGACTGTAGCGCTGGCTGATAACTGACAAACCTGATCAATTCGATATTTATTTACCTGATTTGTCGCATTCTTCTGATATTCCATAAAGTGATTGCATAAATACCAGGTAAAGAAAAGAAGAATCACGGTAATAATTGTTTTTAATACAAGCCCTGACGGATTTTTCTTTTTCACATGCTTATTTTTTACTGTTTCACTCATGTATTCTACGCTCCTTTTATAGACCGTTTAATAGTTTCCCAAAATTTTAAAGTCCGCTACTTCTGTACGAACGCCCTGCAGTGCATTTTTCACTGCCGGATCATGCAGATTTCCATTGATGTCAATATAAAAACGATATTCCCATTGCTGATCTGGCAGTGGAACGGATTCAATATGACTTAAGTTTAAATCATTATATAAGAAATGAGACAAGATGTTATAAAGTGTTCCACTCTCATGAACCAATGAGAAGGAAATGCTAATTTTATTTGCATTCGTTGTATATTGTCTCTTCTTAGAAAGAATAACAAAACGTGTTACATTGTTCTTATCAAAGTTAATGCCGGCATCTAAAATATCAAGACCGTAAAGTTCTGCAGCGCGTCGGCTTGCGATTGCTCCCTGTGTCATGATCTTTTCTCTGGCTACTCTCTCGGCTGCAATGGCAGTATTCTCCACACTGACCTTTTTCACATCGAGTTTTTCTAAATATGGCGCGCACTGCATTAATCCCTGCGGATGAGAAAGAACGACCTCAAAATCAGAAATCTTACTTCCCGGACAGCCTAAGAGACAATGCTCTACCTTTACAAAAACTTCGCCTACCATACATACATCATTCTCGAGCAGAATATCATATACGCCCGTAACATCACCGGCAGAAGAATTCTCGATTGGAAGAACACCATAATCGGCATCACCGTTATTTAATGCCATCGCCACATCTTTAAAATTCACAACCGCATAATGATCTACATCTGCTCCAAAGAACTTCTCACATGCCATCTCAGAAAAAGATCCTGGTACACCTGGATAAACAATTCTTGTATCTGGAAACATTACAAGTTCCGGCACTTCGGTAAAATAATTTTCAATATATCGGTCTCTCTGATGTACCATATGGTACTGATATTTTCTGCTGATAGACATCATCTGAATAAAAACTTCCTCTAATCCCTTTACGACAAATGGATTGGAGCGATTCTTTGTAATATCTGATAACTTTTCATCTTCTTTATTCTTATTGTAAATGGACTCGCCTGCCTCCTTTTTTGAAAGCGCTAACTCTGCTGCAAATCCCATTCTTTTCTCAAATAATTCTGCAATCTGGTAATCTATTTTTGTAATATCATCTCGTACATCATCTACTTTTCTTATTTCTTTATCCATTCTACTACTGCTTCCTTTATTTTTCTTTTCCTTTTAAATTCTCTAAAATATCTGAATATCTTCTTCTTTCTAATGGATGAATTCCTCTTGGAGCTAACTCACATAATGGCTCTAACACAAAAAGCCGCTTTGTCAGTTCTGGATGTGGAATTGTCAAATTCTCATCTTCTGTCACTAAATCATCATATAAAAGAATATCAAGATCTAATGTTCTTGGCCCCCAGTGAATTTCTCTTTTTCTTTCTGCCTCATTCTCAATCTCATGAAGTTTGTCTAAAAATTCTTCCGGTGTATCTAATGTCTCAATTGTATAAACTGTATTTAAAAACCTGCTCTGTTCGGTATAGCCATATGGTTCTGTCTCAATAATTGTGGCCGTTTTAAAGTTCTTTGTATTTGGAAGTGTGCTGACACGTTCTTTCGCAAGCTTCATATATTCCTCGCGTTCTCCCAGGTTAGAGCCCACTCCAATATAGACTTTATGCCATCCTCTCTTAATCTTAACCGAGGCATAATCTATATGCATCAGTACTGGAGCCCATGGTTTTTTTACTTCAATTTCTACCTCTTTTATAAGAGAAAAATGTAAAAGAATGCTTTCAGCCAGGCGCTCTGCCACTCTTTCTAACAGATTATCATTCTGTTTTGTCATTTCCTTTTTGACAAGCCGGCAAATATCTCCGTAACTTACTGACTTATCAAGTGCATCCGTTTTTCCTGCTGCCCTTGTATCTATCTTAGAAATAATGTCTATTATAAACTTCTGTCCAAGAACATTCTCTTCCTCATATACTCCGTGATGACCGAATACTTCTAAATTCTTTACTCTTATCTCATCCATCTTATTCTGCCTCCAGAATCGCCTCGATCATCTGCAATTCTCTGTAATTTGTCTTTACATCATGCACACGGAAAACAGAAGCACTTTTCATTCTTCCAAGCACTGTTGTTGCTGCTGTTCCTTCTTCTCTTTGATCAACCGGAAGATCTAATGCAAGACCGATCACGGACTTTCTTGACGTGCCAAGAAGAACAGGCAGTCCCCATTTTGAGAAAATATCCATATGTTTCATAATAGAAAGATTCTGTTCAAATGTCTTTCCAAAACCAACTCCTGGATCAAGAACAATTCTCTCGTCTTTAATTCCTGCCTTTTTGGCAATGGAAAGTGTCTCTTCTATGTCAGAGCAAAAATCTTCAATAAAATTATTATACTCGTGATTATCTCTGTTGTGCATCAGACAGCAGGCAACGTCTTCTTTGGCAAGCAATGGTGCCAGTCTCTCATCCCATTTGAGTCCCCAGATATCATTAATCATATCCGCTCCGGCAGCAATTCCTGCCTTAGAAACTTTATATTTGTATGTATCAAGTGATACGGCAATATCGAAATTCTTCTTTACTGCTTCGATGACCGGAACAACTCTCTCGATTTCTTCTTCATCGGTAATTTTTTTATGTCCTGGTCTTGTAGACTCCCCACCGATATCTAAGATAGCGGCTCCCTCATCGATCATTCTTTCTGCCTGCTTTAACGCAAGATCAACCGACTGATATCTGCCACCATCTGAAAAAGAATCTGGTGTTACATTTAAAATTCCCATAATATAACCCTTATGTAAAAGGTCAAATTCGTATTTTCCTATTTTCATTATTGTATTTCCTCCATTTCTTCCATAAAAGAGAGAGAACCACATGCTACAAGAACATCTTCTGGCTGTGCTTCTTCTAATGCTTTAGAAACGGCGGTATTCACATCCGGTTCTGTCATAACCATAACATCTGTTATCTCTTTTATCGTAGTTGCTAATATTTCTGCCGAAAGTCCTCGTTCATTATCTGGTTTAAACACATAAACTTTTTTCGCTAGCGGCATGAGATATTGAAGCATCTTTTTATATTCTTTATCCTTTAACACTCCCATTATATAAATGATTCTCTTATTTGTAAAATGTTTTTGTAAAAATGCCGCTAATTTACATGCTCCGTCTGGATTATGTGCCCCATCTCTGTAAAATAAAGGCTCTTTTTTTAATACTTCAAGTCTTCCCGGCCATCTGGTCCTTATAATCCCACTTTGCTGTGCCGCCTTTATATTCATGGAATCTAATTCCTTTGCAATCCGTTTTCTTGCTTCATTTTCTTCGTAATCTTTTTCAAAAAGATATTCCGAGGCTGTAAGTGCTGTCACTGCATTGGAAATCTGATGTCTTCCCGGAAGCTTTGTCTCATATCTTTGTTCCTTCCATAAAAAAATATTTCCATACGGCGTCTCCGCTAATATCTCATAGTCTTTCGATTTCACTTTAATACACTGTACTGTCTTTTCTTTTGCCTCCTGCTCTACAACCTTGCATACCTCTTCGGGATTCTCTGATAAAACAACAGGACTGCTCTCTTTAATAATTCCTGCTTTATGACAGGCAATCTCTTTTAATGTATCACCAAGAATTGCTTTATGGTCATAGCTAATGGAAGAAATCACGGTAAGTTCCGGATACTTAATCACATTTGTCGCATCAAGTCTTCCTCCCATTCCAACTTCTACCAAAGCATAATCTACATTTTCCTCTTTAAAATATAAGAAAGAAAGTGCTGTCTCCACTTCAAAAAGCGTTGGTTTTAAACCAGTCTTCTCTTCTTCTCTTCTCATCGCTTCTTCTACGATGCCGTAGAGTCTCTCTAATTTGTCTTTTGCGATATAAATTCCATTAATCTGAAATCTCTCTTCGTAACAGGAAATAGTCGGGGAAATATAACGTCCCACCTTAAACCCGGCAGCCATTAATATAGAAGAAAGATATGCAAAAACAGAACCCTTTCCATTCGTTCCGGCAATATGGACAATCTTTAAATCCTCTTCCGGATGTCCAAGTTCCTCTAATAAACCCTGAATGGCATCAAGGCCTGGAACACTGCCTCTCTTTTTTAACTCTTCTATTAAAGAAATGTAATTCATTACTAACGCTCCTTCATATTACTGCGTATACAATCGAGGATAATAATAACATAAAATGGGGAAGTGTACAACTCTTTGGTTTGACAGATAGAAACCAGCCGCCGGATAGTTGCCTGACTTTGGCAAGCTTTGAAGTTGCACTCTGCAAGCTTTTACTTACTCTGAAGTTTGCTTAAAGGATACGTTTTCTTTGCTAACAGAATTTGTTGTAGCACTTTGGAAAGGAGTTTATGAGAAAAAGAAACAGGAGTGCTATTTTTATGGCATAATTAAAAAGAGAGTCCGTATATACGAACTCTCTTTTTATCTAAATTATCTAAAACTAAAGTTGGCATTCCCTCTGTCTGTCTTTCTCCTATACTTCGAAGATTAAATCTCCATAGCTTGGGAATGGCCATGCGGATTTTGCTACTAACATTTCAAGCTTATCTGCTGGTGCTCTCAAGGCATCCATTGCTGTAAATACAACGTCATGATAGTAGTGACCCTGTTCTGCCCCCTCTTCCATAGCTTCTGCCTTGCCTGCTACATCTTCAAGATGTGCAAGTGCTGCATACATATCCTTTAAGTTTACGGAAATGTCTGCCATTAATGCTTCCTGTACGGAAGTATCTACTGCGCTGCTTGCTACCTTGATTGCATTAACAGATTCAGCAAGGCTTGTCTGGTATTTGATTGTTGCTGGAACAATCTGTTTCTTAGCCATATCAATCATAGTAAGTGCTTCGATGTTGATTGTCTTAGAATATGTCTCGTACATAATTTCTGCACGGGATTCCATCTCAGCCTTAGTATATACACCATGTTTTTCAAAGATTTCGATTGCTTCCGGTTTTACTAATGCAGGAACAGCATCTACCATACATTTGATATTTGGAAGTCCTCTTCTCTCAGCCTCAGCAACCCATTCATCAGAATATCCGTTACCGTTGAAGATGATTCTCTTATGTGCTGCGATTGTATCTTTAATCATGTCATGAAGAGCCATTGGGAAGTCTTCTGCTGCCTCTAATTTATCTGCCATGTCACATAATACTTCTGCAACAATAGTGTTAAGTACTGTGTTAGGGTCTGCGATAGACTGTGTAGAACCAACCATACGGAACTCAAACTTGTTACCTGTGAAAGCGAATGGTGATGTTCTGTTACGGTCTGTAGCATCCTTCTGGAAATGTGGAAGAGAATGTACACCGGAGATGTATTCTTCTCCCTCTAAGGAGCTTGTTGCTTCTCCATTATCTACGAACTGTTCTACTACGTCCTCTAACTGTTCTCCTAAGAATACGGAGATGATTGCTGGAGGTGCTTCATTTGCTCCTAAACGGTGGTCATTACCTGGTGTGGAAGCAGAAAGACGAAGTAAGTCGGCATATTCATCTACTGCACGAAGAATTGCTGCGAGGAATAATAAGAACTGCATATTTTCATGTGGTGTTTCACCTGGATCTAAGAGGTTCTCTCCTTCATCTGTACACATGGACCAGTTATTATGTTTACCGGAACCATTGATTCCTGCAAATGGTTTCTCATGTAAAAGACATTTCAGTCCTAATTCATCGGCAACTCTCTGTGCTGTTTCCATTACTAACTGGTTGTGATCTGTTGCGATGTTGTTCTGATCATAGATAGGAGCAATCTCATGCTGTGCTGGAGCAACTTCGTTATGCTGTGTCTTAGCAGAAATACCAAGTTTCCATAACTCCTCATTAAACTTCTCCATGAATCCAAGAACTCTTTCAGGAATAACACCGAAATAATGGTCATCCATCTCCTGTCCTTTTGGAGGCATTGCACCAAATAAAGTTCTTCCTGTAAAGATCAAGTCTTTTCTCTTTAAGAAGTTTTCTTTATCAACGAGGAAATACTCCTGCTCTGGTCCAACAGATGTTGTAACGTGTTTTGCTGTTTTATTTCCAAATAATCTTAAGATACGAATTGCCTGTACATCTAATGCCTGCATAGAACGAAGCAGCGGAGTCTTCTTATCAAGTGCTTCACCCTTGTAGGAACAGAATGCTGTCGGAATACAAAGAATAGTAGAATGTGGTGTTTCTTTGATAAATGCTGGTGATGTGCAATCCCATGCTGTATATCCTCTTGCTTCAAATGTTGCTCTTAATCCACCGGATGGGAAAGAAGAAGCATCTGGCTCACCTTTAATTAACTCTTTACCGGAGAAACGAAGTAAAGTTGTTCCATCACCCTGAGGATCAATAAATGCATCATGCTTCTCAGCAG